>NZ_JBPXMD010000017.1:0-206312 GCF_051918855.1 Streptosporangium sp. H16 | reverse complement strand
CAGGCCCTGCGCGATCCCGGTGTCGATCACGTCCTTGAGGAACGGCGGGTAGCCGAGCAGCACGACCTGGTCGAAGTGCGGGGCCAGTTCCGGGATCACCCGGAGGATCTCGCGCCGGTCGCTGCCGGGGGCGACCGCGGTGATGGGGTAGCCCTTCGCGGCGAGGTGGCGGCAGCAGGCGAGGGTGAACAGCCCGCCCACCCAGGTGCCGAGTGCGAAGCAGACCACGGCGAGCGTCCTGCGCCCGGCGGCGTCGAAGGCGTCGCGGAAGACCTGCTCGAACCGCTCGGCGATCACCTCCTCGTCGGCGGCCGAGCGCGGCCAGAACGACGGGGTGCCGGTGGAGCCGGACGACACCGCGATCATGTCCCCGACGGTGCCGTCCCGGCACAGCTCGGGCAGCGGGTGGCGGCGGGTGTAGTTGTCCTTGGTGGTCAGCGGCAGCCGGGTGAAGTCCTCATAGGTCTCGACCCGCTCGGCGGCCACGCCGTGCTCGGCGAGAAACGCGCGGTAGGCGGGCACCGAGGCCGCCACCCGATGAAACAGCTCGACCACGCCGTCACGAGGATCCATCCGCCGAATGTACGGCCTGCGCCTCTCTCCCGTCACGGGAGGCGCACGGCGGGCCGTCCTGCGGTGCTCCGGCGTGTCCGGCGTCAGGCGTCCGGGTCCTCGTACTCGCCGACCGCGCCGCTCACCATCCGCGCCACCGGCCCGGGGAGGCCGCGTACCTGGTCGGCGGTGACCTCCTCGTTGGAGGCCGCGGTGAGGTAGCGCCTGGCGAGGTGGTGGATGATCGTCGCGGCGTCCGTTTCGAGGTCCGCTCCGTTGCCCGGCGGTTAAGGTGCGAAAGTGGTGAACAGCCTCGGCGAGATGCCCTCCCGTATGTGCGCGACCTACCTGGAGCTGGCCGACCGGTACGCGCCGGGCCTGGTCGAAGGTCTCTACCTGCAGGGCTCGATCGCCCTCGGTGACTACCGGCCGGGCAAGAGCGACATCGACTTCGTCGCCGTGGTCGGCGCTCCCCCTGACGCGCGGATCCTGCGCAGGGTGCATGCCGAGTTGAAGAGCCGGTACGCGAAGCCGTACTTCGACGGTCTCTACGTCACGTGGGACGACCTGCGCCGCGACCCCGAGCTGACCCCGGCGAGGCCGTCCGTGCACGAATGGCGCCTCGAGGCGGAGAGCAGGTCCGAGCGGCACCTGGTGACCTGGCACGTGCTGGCCCAGGGCGGGGTGGCGGTGCGGGGGCCCGCGGTCGCGGAGCTGGGGATCCACACCGACTGGGACACCCTGGCCCGGCGGACGCGGGAGAACCTGGACGGCTACTGGACGCGCTGGGTCGAGCGCGGCTCCCGATCGGCGTCACTGTGGGGAGTGGCCGCGCTCAGCGGCTACCGGACCACGTGGGGGGTGCTCGGTGTCACCCGGCTCCACCACACTCTCGCGGCGGGCGAGGTCACCTCCAAGACGGCCGCGGGCGAGTACGCGCTGAAGGTGTTCGACGAACGCTGGCACCGGATCATCCGGGAGGGACTGCGCCTGAGGGTCGGCGGCCCGCCGCTGTATCGCGATCCGTTCCGCCGCCGTGCCGACCTGCTGGCCTACATGTCCATGGTGCTGCGATCACAGTGAATCCCCGGAGGCCGTCGCGCGGTGCCGGGCGTCAACGCCGGCCGCTTCCGCCCCTCCGCCCACGTCACTCCCTGGAGTTGGCGTGCGGGGAAAACATGTCGCCCGAGCGAGCAACGGACCGTACCGTCGCCACCATGAAGCTGCTCTCCGTCAACATCGGCCGGCCCCGTCCCAACCCGTGGAAGGGGCTGCGCTCGACGGGCATCGACAAGCGGCCCGTTGACGGCCCGGTCGCCGTCACCGCCCCCGGCCCCAAGGGCACCGGCGCGGTCGGCCTCGCCGGTGACCGGGTCCATGACGTGAAGCACCACGGCGGCTCCGACCAGGCCGTCTACGCCTATGCTCGCGAGGACCTCGACGGCTGGGAGGCCGAGCTGGGCAGGTCGCTCCCGAACGGGGTCTTCGGGGAGAACCTCACGACCCTGGGGGTGGACGTCAACGGCGCCCTGATCGGTGAGCGGTGGCGGATCGGACCGGATGTCGTCCTGGAGGTGTCGTGCGCGCGTCTCCCGTGCGCGACATTCCAGGGCTGGCTGGAGCGTGAGGGCTGGATCAAGCGGTTCACGCGGGCCGCTCGGCCGGGCGCGTATCTGCGGGTGATCGAGCCCGGCGAGATCCGCGCCGCCGACCCGGTCGTGGTCGTGCACCGGCCCGGCCACGACGTGACCGTCGCGCTCGTCTTCCGGGCGATGACGCTGGAACCGCAGCTGTTGCCGCGACTGCTGGCCGCCGACGCGCTGCCGGAGGAGGACAGGGAGCGGGCCCGCCGGCGCGCCGACGCGTGAGATCTCGGTGATCACGCGGTGCGGGGAGCGAGGCCGGAACCTGCGTGCGACACCCCCCTTGTCCGGTGTTTGGCAGCCAAGTGGACTCCCTGTCGATAACGCTGTCAACGGCCACCTGAGGATTTCCTTAATTTGCCGGTAAGTGCTCGCCTTTATTCGGGCACGAGAGGCGTGGGGCGGGTTCCGGTCACGTCGCGTGTCCGGGGTGGAGCGGATCGTTCACGGCGCGCGGAGGTGAAATCAGCAGGTCGGACGGCACATGCGATGAGCTGGGAATCTTTCGTAGTTACCGGATCGTGATTTGACCGGCGATGTCAGGGGCGTTAACACTCACTCCAGGTAACGGTTGGCCTTTTTTCATGTTAACGCTCACAAATGGAGTCGCCCAACTTCCCGTTCGTCCACGAGCCTGGCGATCTCGCGCCGGAGGCCGGCGCGGGCCGCGTATGAGGAGACCTTCGTGCTGTCCGCGCACCTCACCCTTGACCCCGCGTTCAGGGTGGCCCCCGTCCACCGGCGCACCTTCGGGACGTTCGTCGAGCACCTCGGCCGGTGCGTCTACACCGGCCTCTACGAACCCGGCCACCCCACCGCCGACGAGGAGGGCCTCCGGCGCGACGTGCTGGAGCTCACCCGCGAGCTGGGCGTCACCACGGCCCGCTACCCCGGCGGGAACTTCGTGTCCGGATACCGCTGGGAGGACGGCGTCGGCCCCCGGGCCGGGCGGCCCCGGCGGCTCGACCTGGCCTGGCACAGTACGGAGACCAACGAGTTCGGCCTGGACGAGTTCGTCGCCTGGACGCGCAAGGCCGGGGTGGAGCCGATGATGGCCGTCAACCTCGGCACCCGGGGCATCGCCGAGGCGCTGGACCTGCTGGAGTACTGCAACATCGAGTCCGGGACCCACCTGTCGGACCTGCGGGTCGCCCACGGCGCCAAGAGGCCGCACGACGTCCGGATGTGGTGCCTGGGCAACGAGATGGACGGCCCGTGGCAGATCGGCCACATGACCGCCCGCGAGTACGGGCGGCTCGCCGCCGGCACCGCCCGTGCCATGCGCATGATCGACCCGAGCCTGGAACTCGTGGCCTGCGGGAGCTCCGGTTCCGCCATGCCGACCTTCGGCGCGTGGGAGGCCACCGTGCTGGAGGAGACCTACGACGTGGTGGACTTCATCTCCTGCCACGCCTACTACGAGGAGCACGACGGCGACCTGGCGAGCTTCCTCGCCTCGGCGGTGGACATGGACCACTTCGTCGACGCGGTGGTGGCGACGGCCGACAGCGTGGGCGCCCGGCTCAGGAGCAAGAAGAAGATCAACATCTCGTTCGACGAGTGGAACGTCTGGTACCTGTCCCGCTTCCAGGGCGCCGAACCGCCGCGCGACTGGCCGGTCGCCCCGCCGCTGCTCGAGGACCACTACCACCTGGCCGACGCGGTGGCCTTCGGCGGGCTGCTGATCTCACTGCTGCGGCACAGCGACAGGGTGACGGCCGCCTGCCTGGCCCAGCTGGTCAACGTCATCGCCCCCATCATGACCGAACCGGGCGGCAGGGCCTGGAGGCAGACCACCTTCCACCCGTTCGCCCAGGCCTCCCGGTACGCGGCGGGCCAGGTGCTGCGGGTCGAGCCCGTCTCTCCCACCCACGAGACCGCGAGGTTCGGGCAGGTCACCGCCCTCGACGCCGTCGCCACCCACGACGAGGAGACCGGCGCCACCACGCTGTTCGCCGTCAACCGCTCGACCGACCGGTCGCTCACCCTCACCGCCGACCTGCGCGCCCTCGGCCCGGTGGAACTCGCCGGGGCCACGGTGCTGTCCGGTCCCGACCCCTACGCCCGCAACACCGCCGACGCCCCGGACACGGTGACTCCCCGTACGAACACCGAGGTCCGCCTCGACGCCGGGACCCTGCAGATCACGCTGCCCGCCGTCTCGTGGAACGTGATCCGTCTCATCCGCCCGTAGATCCGTCCGGCCGTGGCTCGTCGGGGAGGCGCGGCCTCGCCCCCTGGAGACAGCAGTGGACGACATCCCATCGATCCCACCCCGGACTCCGCCGACCCCGTCCCGGATCACCCGCAGGAACCTGCTGGGCGGCGCCCTCGCCCTCGGGCTCCTCGGCTCCGGATGCTCCCTCCCCGTGGACCTGGGCTCCTCCCGGACCCGCATCAGGTACTGGCACTTCCTCGGCGCGAGCGACGGGGTCGTCATGAACGGGATGGTCGGCGCGTTCGCCAAGGAGAACCCCGGCCTGTTCGTCGAGGAGAACGTCCTGCAGTGGGGCGAGCCCTTCTACACCAAGGTCGCGATGGCGGGCGCCGGGGGCCGTTCCCCCGATCTCGCGACCTTCCACCTCGCCCGGCTGCCCGGTATCGGCCCCGGCCTGATCCTGGACCCGATCAACCTCGACCTGCTCGCCGAGAACGGTCTGCGGGCCGAGGACTTCAGCCCCCCGATCTGGGAACGCGCCCACGTCGACGGGGTCCTGTACGCGGTGCCGTTCGACGCCCACCCCATGGTGCAGTACCACAACACCGACGTCTGCGGCCGTGCCGGGCTGCTCGGCGGCGACGGCAAGCTGCTGCCGACCAAGGGCGCCGACCAGTTGCTGGAGGCGCTGCGCAAGGCCAAGGACGTCCTCGGCGGCAAGCCTCCGCTGACCTTCGACGCGCTCGGCCTCGGGACGGTGGGGCCGTGGCGGGTGTGGTGGTCGCTGTACCCCCAGAGCGGCGGCACCCTCCTGTCGGACGACGGCACCCAGATCACGATCGACGACGCCAAGGCGCTGGAGGCGCTGTCCTTCATGCGCACGCTGGGCGCGGAGGGACTGTGCGACCCCACCACCGACTACGCGGCGTCGGTCGCCGCCTTCCAGAACGGCGACGCGGCCTTCCTGTGGAACGGCGACTGGGAGATCACGACCTTCAAGCAGGCGAAGACGCCGTTCGACATGACGCGCTTTCCCTCGGTCTTCGGCGGTGCCTCGGCCCAGGCCGACTGCCACGTCTTCGTCGTGCCCCACCAACGCGACCGCGATCCGCGGATCGAGCGGGAGACCTACCGGTTCATCGCCTACCTGGTCAAGAACAGCGCCGACTGGGCGGTGGCCGGTCACGTGCCCGCCTACCTCCCCGCACTGGAGGAGCCGGAGTACCTGGCGCTGAGCCCGCAGTCGGAGTACCGCTCGGTCATCACCGACGTGGCACTCGACCCGCAGGTGTGGTTCACCGGATCGGCGTCGAGGCTGTGGATCGAGTTCGGTGAGGCGTTCTCCCCGGTGATCGCCGGAACCCGCACGCCCGAGCAGGGCCTGGCCCTGGCCAAGGCCGCCCTGCGCGGGCTCATGGAGGCACCCAACCCCTTCCCCGAGGAGCCCCGATGACGACCACCGTCGCCGCCCCCGCCGGCGCCGCGCCGGCCGCGAAGACCGGTGCGGGACGCCGCTGGACCCAGCACGGGCTGCTGTTCGTCGCGCCCTTCGTCGTGATCTACGTGGCCTTCCTGGTCTGGCCGCTGCTGCTGGGCCTGAGGATGAGCCTGACCAGCGTCAACATCGCCGGGGCCAACGCCGGGTTCGTCGGCTTCGCCAACTACGCCGAGGCGTTCGCCGACCCCAGGATGTGGCGCTCTCTCTGGAACACCGTGCTGTTCACCGTGCTGAGCACCGTGCCCCTGGTCGTCCTGGGGCTGGTGTTCGCCCTGCTGGTGCACAACCTGCGCTTCATGCGCTGGCTGTGGCGGCTGTCGTTCTTCGCACCGTTCCTGCTGCCCTCCGCCGTGGTCTCGCTGCTCTGGCTGCAGATGATCTACCAGCCCGGCTTCGGCCTGCTGAACGGGACGTTCGGGACCGACATCCTCTGGCTGGGCGATCCGGACCTGGCGATGTGGTCGGTCGTGATGACCACCGTCTGGTGGACGGTCGGCTTCAACTTCCTGCTCTACCTGGCCGCCCTGCAGAGCATCCCCGAGCAGCTCTACGAGGCCGCCTCGATCGACGGCGCCTCGGCCTGGCACAAGCTGCGCTCGATCACGCTGCCGCTGCTCCGCCGCACCACCGGCCTCGTCGTGGTGCTGCAGCTGCTGGCCTCGCTGAAGGTCTTCGACCAGATCTACCTGATGACCGGCGGAGGCCCGGAGAACTCCACCCGCCCGATCATCGAGTACGCCTACGACATCGGCTTCACGGGGTACCGCGTCGGCTACGCCTCGGCCGTCTCCTACATCCTTTTCGTCCTGATCGTCGCCGTGTCCCTGGTGCAGTTGCGGCTGTTCCGCAAGCGTGAGGAGTCTCTTCGATGACCAAGAGGTTCGGCCCCGGCCAGCTGGTTCTGCTCGCCGTCACCGGGGCGCTCGCCGTGGTCTGGCTCGCGCCCCTCGCCTGGGCGGTCGCCACCTCGCTCAAGCCCGAGGCCGACACCAACAAGGTCCCCCTGCAGTGGGTCGGCAGCGAGGTCACCCTCGACGCCTATCGCCTGGTCCTGGGCACCGGCGGCATCGTCAAGTGGGCGATCAACTCCACCGTCACCGCGGTCATCGTGACGTTCATGACCGTGCTGTTCTCGGCGATGGCGGCGTACGGCTTCGCGCGCACCCGGTTCCGCGGGCAGCGCGTGCTGCTCGCCGTGATCCTCGCGGGGATCATGGTTCCCCCGCAGGTGCTGATCGCCCCGCTGTTCGCCGAGATGGTCGCGCTGGGACTGGTCGACACCTGGTGGGGCGTCATCCTTCCGCAGGTCGCCGCGCCCGTCATCGTGTACATCCTCTACAAGTTCTTCCAGGCCGTGCCGCCGGAGCTGGAACAGGCCGCGTTCGTCGACGGGGCCGGCCGCTGGCGGGTGTTCTTCACCATCGTGCTCCCGCTCTCGCGCCCGGTGCTCGCCGCGGTGGCGATCTTCACGTTCATCACGACCTGGAACAACTTCCTATGGCCGTTCCTGGTCTCCACCGACCCGAACACGATGACCCTGCCGGTGGGACTGGCCAACGTGGTGCAGGGCACCTTCGGCGTGCGCTACGCGCAGATCATGGCCTCCGTGGTCCTGGCCGGCCTGCCGCTGCTCGTCGTCTTCGTGCTCTTCCAGCGCCAGATCATTCGCGGCGTCGCCCACACCGGCCTGGCCGGGCAGTGACCGGTCACTTGCTGAAACCGGCCGTCAGGCCGCTGAGCAGCTGGCGGCGGCCGACCACGTACAGGATCAGGATGGGGAGCGTGGTCAGCACCACGGAGGCGAGCACCGCCGGCACGTTCACGCTGTACTGCCCCTGGAAGGTCCACAGCGCGAGCGGCAGCGTGCGCTTGTCGGGGCTCTGGGTGAGGATCAGCGGCAGCAGGAACCCGTTCCAGATCGTCAGCGCGTTGTAGATCGTCACCGTCACCACGGCCGGCATGGTGAGCGGCAACGCCAGGCGCCAGAGTGTCGCCAGCTCGCCCGCGCCGTCCAGCCGCATCGACTCGAACAGCTCCTTGGGCACGTCACGGATGAAGTTGGTCAGGACCAGCACCGACAGCGGGATCGCGAAGGCGATCGACGGGAGGATCAGCCCCGTCAGCGAGTCGTACAGACGCAGCCGGATGATGATCAGGTAGACGGGGATGATGGTCGCCTGCAGCGGGATGGCCAGGCCCATAAGGAAGAGCGCGTTCACCCCGCGCAGGAAGCGGAAGGCGGTGCTGCCCCGGACGATCGCGTACGCCGCCATGAACGCGACCGCGACCGCCGGGACGACCGCGCCGACGGTGACGATGAGGCTGTTGAGGAAATACAGCGGGAAGTCGGACTCGACGACCAGCCGGTAGTTGTCGAGGGTCGGCTCGGTGGGCGGCGCGAGCGGGTTGGTGGCGTAGTAGCTGCTCTGCGCCTTGAAGCTGGTGATGACGATCCAGTAGATCGGCACGATCACGATCGCCAGCCACAGCCAGCTCACGGCCCCGCCCAGCCAGTTGGGGCGCTCGCCGAGTGAGCGCCGCTCGCCGTGGGCGGGCGGGCGGCGCCGCCGGTGCCGGCGCGGATGCGGCCCGAGCGTCTCGGTCCGCTTGACCCCCGTCGTTTGGGTCGCGCTCATGGTCAGGCCCCTTCCATCTGGCTGGCGTTGGCGTCGCGGCCGCCGAGCCGGCGCAGGAGCAAGGCCAGGGCGAGACCCACCAGGACGAGAATGACGGCGATGGCGCTGGCCGGTCCCATGAGGTTGGCCTGGAACCCGCGCTTGTACATGTCCAGGGCGAGCACCCGGGTGGCGTCGCCGGGACCGCCCGCGGTCAGCACGAAGATCAGGTCGAAGAAGGTCAGCGACCCGACGACCATGAGGGTGGAGGACGTGATGATCGTGTACTTGAGCTGCGGCAGCGTGATGCTGAAGAACTTGCGGACGCGGCCCGCGCCGTCTATCTCGGCGGCCTCGTACATGGAGTGCGGGATCTGCCGCACGCCGCCCTGGTAGATCAGCGAGTGGAAGGGGACGAACTGCCACGACACCACGAAGATCACGGTACCGAAGGCGAGGACGGGCTCGCCGAGCCAGTCCTGCACGAGCAGGTCGATGCCCAGCCCGGCGCCGAGCCCGAAGTTGGGGTCGAGCAGCGCCTTGTAGGCGATCGCGATGGCGGCCTGGCTGAGCAGCAGCGGGATGAAGTAGATCACCGCCAGCAGCGAGCGGTAGCGCTGCCGCCCGGCCAGGAACACCCCGATCAGGATGCTGATCGGGGTCTGGACCGCCCAGGAGGCGACCATCACCAGCAGCGTTATCCACAGCGCGTGCAGGAGGCCGGGGTCGGCGAGCACGGCCCGCCAGCTGGTGAACCCGGACATCTGGATCTCGCCGAGTCCGTCCCAGGACGTGAAGCTGAGGAACAGGACCCCGACCAGCGGAATGACCCCGAAGGCGACGAAGATCACCAGGGCCGGCACGGCCAGCCAGGGCAGAAGGCGGCTGTACGCCCTCTGCCTGGCGGCCGGCGGCCTCCCTGTCCGGGCGGGGGTGGCGAGCGCGCTCAACTGCCGATGACCGCGTTCATGTTGGACACGAACTGCTCCGGCGTGATCGACAGCTGGAACAGCTTGGCGATGTTGTCCAGCAGCACCTCGGCCGCGGTGGGGCTGAGCGCCTGGTCCCAGGACTGGGCGAAGGACTTGGCGTTGCTGGCGATGCCGTAGACGAAGTTCAGGAAGTCCGCGTCCTTGGCGCCGGAGAACGCGCTGTCGGCGCCGTTGACGATCGGCACCGCGCCGGTGCCCGCCCACTCCTTGACGTCCTCGTCGTTGAGCACGGCGGTCGCGAAGAACTTCTTCGCGATCTCCTTCTGCTCGGGGGTCGCCTTGGAGGAGATCGACAGGTACTGGCCGGGGTTGCCGACGGTGTTGCTGGGGTCGCCCTTGCCGCCCTCGACCGGCGGGAAGTTCATGTAGCCGAGGTGGCCGCCGGAGACGAAGTCGCCGCCGTCGGTCGACATGGCGCCGTACGTCCAGCCGCCGTGCAGCATCATCGCGGCCTTGCCGGTGTAGAGCAGTGCCTGGTCGGCGTTGGAGTCGGCCGTGATCGAGGAGAAGCCCTTGATGAACCCGTCCGCCTTGACGAGTTCCTGGATCTTGGTCAGGGCGTCGAGGGCGGCGGGGTGGGACCAGGCGTCCTTCTTGGCGTCGAACACGGCCTGGAACACCTCGGGGCCGCCGATGCGGTCGAAGAGGAACTCCAGCCACATCATGTTCGTCCAGCGGGACTGGCCGCCGAGCGAGAACGGGGCGATGCCGGCGGCGTTGAACTTGGGGACCAGGGCCATGATGTCGCCCCACGACTCCGGCGGCTTCACGCCGACCTGGTCGAAGATCTTCTTGTTGTAGTACAGGACGATGGGCTGCATGGTCTCGGCCGGCATCGCGTAGATCTTGCCGTCGATCGTGGCCGCCCCGAAGGAGGAGGCGAACAGCCGGTCCTTCACCGCCGGGTTCTGCTCGAACCACGGGGTGAGGTCCTCCACCTGGCCGGCCTGCACGTACGTGCGCAGCGTCCCGCCGCCCCAGCCCCAGATGATGGTGGGCGCCTGGCCCGCCCCGATCGCCGTCTTGATCTTCGTCTTGTAGGCGTCGTTCTGCATGGCCGTGAATTCGATCTGCCCGTTGGGGTTGGCCTTGTTGAAGCGCTCCACGGCCCTGGTGCGCACGCCTTCCTGCGGCTGGGTCGACAGGAACCAGTAGCTGGCCTTGCTGGCGGCGTTCCCGCCGCTCGCGCCGGTCGAGGCTCCGCCCGCCGGGGCGGGGCCGGACGTGCCGCAGGCCGCAAGCGCGGCGCTGAGGGGGATGCCCATGGAGAGGGTGAGGAAGGTGCGGCGGGATGGTGTCGTTGACTCCACGCTGATCTCCGTATGTCGAATGCCGAGGCGGGGCGGGGCTTCAGGTGAAACATGGGTGGCGGTGGCCGTCTGGTCGTGGATCGGCACCTCTGCTACCAGGCGTCCGTCCCCCCCGAGCCCAGCATGTCGAAACATTTCCGAAACAGGCCGCGTGGCACGTCAATTTAGATTTCAGCTACCTGCCTGTCAAGAGGTGATCCCATGTCGGCATGAGCTTGGTATGTGAGGGACCTGGGGTACTCTCATCTGGGACTTTCCTGGTCACCTCGGGTGCGCCAGGATGTGAGCAGAGCTACCGCAACTAACCGAAATGTTTCGGGAAGTTGCCGGAGCGGGTTTTTCTTGAGGAGAGCAGATGACGGCGCTAGATGGGACCCCCGCGACCGGCCGGACCCTCCGGTCGTGGCAGGACCCGGCACTTCCCGTGGCCGAGCGGGTCGACGCCCTCCTCGCGGAGATGACCCTGGAGGAGAAGATCGGCCAGCTCGGCAGCCGGTGGCCCGGCAACGCCATGCAGGCCGACCGGGACGGGGAGCCCGAGGAGAAGTCCGAGGAGAAGTCCGAGGGCACGGCGAACGTCGCCCCGCTGCAGGACGTCTTCGCGGCCTCGGGGCGGGTGCCCTTCGAGGAGACGATCCGCCACGGGCTCGGCCACCTGACGCGGGTGTTCGGCAGCGCTCCGGTGACCGCGGCGGAGGGCGCCGCGGAGGTGGTGCGGCTGCAGTCCGAGGTGGTCAGGCACTCCCGGCTCGGCATCCCTGCGCTGGTCCACGAGGAGTGCCTGACCGGTTTCACCACCTACGGCGCGACCGTCTACCCGGCGGCCATCGCCTGGGGCGCGACGTTCGACCCGGACCTGGTGGAGCGGATGGCCGCCGCCATCGGGCGGGACATGCGCGCCGTGGGCGTCCACCAGGGCCTGTCGCCGGTGCTGGACGTGGTGCGCGACTACCGCTGGGGCCGGGTCGAGGAGACCATGGGCGAGGATCCGTACCTCGTCGCGATGCTCGGCGCCGCCTACGTGCGCGGCCTGGAGGGCGCCGGGGTCATCGCCACGCTCAAGCACTTCGCCGGTTACTCCGCCTCCCGGGCGGCCCGCAACCACGGGCCGGTGCCGATGGGCCGGCGCGAGCTGATGGACATGATCCTGCCGCCGTTCGAGACCGCCATCGTCGAGGGCGGCGCGCGTTCGGTGATGAACTCCTACTCCGACCTGGACGGCGTCCCCGCCGCGGCCGACCCGTGGCTGCTGACCGACCTGCTGCGCGACGAGTGGGGGTTCACCGGGACGGTGGTGTCGGACTACTGGGCGATCCCGTTCCTGGCGACGATGCACCAGGTCGCCGCGGACACCGACGAGGCCGGGGTGCAGGCGCTGACCGCGGGCATCGACGTCGAGCTGCCCGACACGCTCGGCTTCGGCCTGCACCTCGCCGAGCGGGTACGGCGGGGCGAGCTGCCGGAGTCCCTGATCGACCGGGCCGCCCGGCGCCTGCTCACGCAGAAGGTGGAGCTCGGCCTGCTGGACCCGGACTGGACGCCGGAGAGCTCGGTGGCCGGGGCACGGGCCGTGGACCTGGACTCACCGGCCAACCGGGCACTGGCCGGGGAACTGGCCGAGCGGTCGATCGTGCTGCTCGACGCGGGCACCGCGCTGCCGCTGCTCGGCGAGGGACGTCCCGAGCCGCGCAGGGTGGCCGTGGTCGGCCCCTGCGCCGACGACCCGCGCACGTTCATGGGCTGCTACGCCTTCCCCAACCACGTGCTGCCCCGCCACCCGGGGCTCGGGCTCGGCGTGGCCGCGCCCAGCCTGCTCGACGCGCTGCGGGCCGAGCTGCCCGACGCCGAGCTGGTCCACGAGCGGGGCTGCGACGTGCGGGGCGAGGACCGCTCCGGCTTCGCCGCCGCGCTCCTGGCGGCCCGCGAGGCCGACGTGTGCGTGGCCGTCGTCGGCGACCTGGCGGGGATGTTCGGGCTGGGCACCTCGGGCGAGGGCTGCGACGCCGAGGACCTGCGGCTGCCCGGCGCGCAGGAGGACCTGCTGGCCGAGCTGGCCGCCACCGGCACGCCGGTCGTGGTGGTCGTCGTCTCGGGCCGCCCGTACGCGCTGGGCGGCGTGGCCGGGACGGCCGCCGCGCTCGTCCAGTCGTTCATGCCGGGCCAGGAGGGCGGGGCGGCCGTCGCCGGGGTCCTGTCCGGCCGGGTGCAGCCCAGCGGGAAGCTGCCGGTGCAGATCCCGCGCGGCCCCGGCGGGCAGCCGGGCACCTACCTGCAGCCGCCGCTGGGCGCCGACAGCCACGGCATCAGCAACCTCGACCCGACCCCGCTGTTCCCGTTCGGGCACGGCACCTCGTACACCACCTTCGCGATCGACGACCTGCGAATCAGCGACGCCGAGGTACCCACCGACGGCGAGTTCACCGTGTCGGTGCGCGTGCGCAACACCGGCGGCCGGGCGGGTGAGGAGGTCGTCCAGCTCTACCTGCACGACGTGCTCGCCCAGGTGACCCGGCCGGTGCGGCAGCTCACCGGGTTCGCCCGGGTCAGGCTGGAGCCCGGTGCGAGCGCCGTGGCGACCTTCACCGTGCCCGCCGACCGGACCGCCTTCACCGGGCGTGACCTGCGGCGCGTCGTCGAGCCTGGGGATCTTGAGGTGTTCGTCGGCGCGTCGGCGTCCGACCTGCCCTGCCGGGGCCACCTACGATTGACCGGCCCGCTGCGTCACGTCGGCGTGGGCCGACGGCTGGTCACCCGCGTGGACGTGGAACCGGCGCCGGGCTCTTCCGCCGCACAGCAGGGAGGAACAGATGCCGGCCAGTCCTAGACGGGCCACGCTGGCCACGGTCGCGGCCTCGGCGGGCGTGTCGATCGCGACCGTGTCGAAGGTGCTCAACGGCCGGGGTGACGTCTCCCCGGGGACCCGCTCCCTCGTGGAGTCGTTGCTGGAGCAGCACGACTACGTCGCGCCGCCGCAGCGCCGCCGGAGCGACCGGGGCGGCACAGCCGTGCCGGCCACGATCGAGGTGGAGCTCGACGCCGACCTCAACCCGTACTCGACCGAGATCGTCCAGGGCGCGGTGCGGGCCGGGGCCGAGGCCGGCGCGGCGATCGTGGTGAGCATCCGGACGACCGCCGACCGCGCCGGAGCCTGGGCCCGCGGCCTGGCCACGGCCGGACGGCGGGCCGTGATCGCCATCACCAGCGATCTGACCGCCGGGCAGCTCGCCGCCCTGTCCCGCGCGGGCCTGCCCCTGGTCGTGATCGACCCGCTGAACCTGCCGCAGACCAGGGGGGTCACCAGCGTCGGCTCGACGAACTTCGCCGGGGGCCTGGCCGCCACACAGCACCTGCTCGCGCTCGGACACCGGCGCATCGCCTACCTCGGCGGACCGGCCACCGCCGCCTGCGAGCAGGCCCGGCTGCACGGCTACCGCGCCGCCATGGAGGCCGCGGGCGCCGCGGTCCCCCCGGGTCACGTACGGGAGGGGCCCTTCCACTACCAGGAGGGGGTCGCGGGCGGCGCGGCCCTGTTCGACCTGCCCGAGCCCCCCACGGCCATCTTCACCGGCTGCGACGACATCGCGCTCGGCGTGCTGGAGGCGGCCAGGGCGCGGGGGCTGCGCGTGCCCGAGGACCTCAGCATCGTCGGCTTCGACGACACCCAGGTCGCCCGGATGGCCTCACCCCCGCTGACGACCGTACGCCAGCCGCTGCGGGAGATGGGCGGCGTCGCGGTACGCACGGCCCTGCGCCTGGCGGCGGGCGAACGGGTCGACTCCCATCACGTCGAGCTCGCCACCGAGCTGGTGGTACGCGGCTCCACCGCCCCGCCCGGGGGCTCAGCCGGTCACGGCTGAGCGCCCGGGCGCGAGTGCCGGGGACGCGCTCTGCTCGCGCGGGTAGGGGTAAACCGGCGAGCGGTGCTGGAAGGACAGGACGGCGGGGTTCTGCACGACGCCGTCGCGGATCTCGACGGCCCGCCGGATGGTGTCGTCCGCATCCCACGCAGCCCGGCCGTCGAGCACCGTCCGCAGGTGGGGCAGCAGGGCCTCGCTGATCTCCCAGGTGGCCGAGTCCCACAGATACGACGGGCTGTGGTCGACGCCGTAGTAGTGGACGTTGTCGCCCACCTCGAACATGGGGTCCGTGAACGTCGTGGGCCGTGCCCAGCTGAACCCCATCCCCTCGTCACAGGACACGTCGACGACGAGGGTGCCGGGCGCGAAGGCGGCCAGGTCCTCCTCGTCGGCGAACATCAGCGGGGCGCCGGTGTCCTGCAGCACGCAGTTGACGACGACGTCGTGGTCGGCGATGAAGGCCGCCAGCGGTACCCGCCCGCTCTCGGTGAGCGCGTAGCTGCGGTTGGGGTCGCCGGCCTCGTGCTCGAAGCGCACGATGCGCGCCGAGTGGATCGGCGAGGCGACCGCGGTGACGTCCCGGAAGGTGAGGAGGTCGATGTCGTTCACGCCGTGCGCGTTGAGCGCCGTCACCGCGCCGCGCCCCGTCGCCCCGAAGCCGATGACGACCGCCCGCAGCCTCCGGCCGTAGACGCCCGTCGTCCCGATGAGCTCCAGGGCGTGCAGGACCGAGGAGTAGCCCGCCAGCTCGTTGTTCTTGTGGAAGACGTGCAGGTTGAACGCGCCCTCGCTGGTCCAGTGGTTCATCGCCTCGAAGGCGATCAGTGTCAGCCGCCGGTCGATCGCGAGCTGCGTCATCCTCTCGTCCTGGACGCAGTGCGGCCAGCCCCAGACGATCTGCCCCTCGCGCATCCCCTCGAGGTCCTCGGCCAGCGGCTTGGGGAGCAGGACGACGTCGCACTCCGCGAGGAGCCGCTCCCGGGGGAGCAGGCCGGCGACGTACGGTGCCAGCTGCCCGTCGGAGACGCCGAAGTGCTCGCCGTAGCCGCGTTCGAGGTAGACGCGCCCCCGGAGATCGGGGGCGATCCGCTCCAGATGCAGCGGGTGGATCGCCAGCCGGTGCTCGTTCTCCTTGCGTGATCGTGACACGATTCCGAGGCTGAGCTGATCCATGGGGCTCCCTTTGATTGGCTCCCTGTCTAGCACAGGCCCCGCTTCGAACAGGCGCCTCAGGGTTCCGCCCGCCCTCGGACCCGGGCGGGCCGCGGACGGGTCTCGGCTCGCCTCAGCTCTCCGAGGGGCTGGGGGCGGGGGGCTCCTGGAGATGGAGGAACATGTCCAGGTGGGCCCGCACGACCTGCTCGACGGCGAAGGCGAGTTTCCTTATCCGGGGGTCGGAGCTGTTCTCCACCTGCTGCCTCACGAGGATGACCCCGTGGCGGTGGCTGGCGATCTCCATGTCGATCCAGGCCCTGTCGAACTCCGCTCCCTCCAGCGCCATCACCTCTTCGAGCTGCCTGCGCTGCGCCGCACTGGGCTCGTCGGGGAGCTTGACGCCCATCTCCCCGGCCACCTGCTGAATGAGCCTGTCGAGTCTCATGTGGTCGACGATGAGCTGCTCTCCCAGTTCGCGGACGGCCTGGCCGACCTTCCCGTCCTGGTCGTCGGCCTTCCGCCGGACGGCCAGGCCCGCTTCGATCTCGGCCAGGCTGCCCTGGTGCGCCTTGATGAGGAACTCCCAGTCCTGCTGGCTGACAGGCCGGGGAGTGGGGGAGACGGCGGCACCGGCCGTGCCGGCCATCGCGGCCATGACGATGGCGAGCAGGACGATCATCATTCGAACCATCGGATCCTCCGTCGATCAGCCCACGGGCAGAGCTGGCACCTTCCTCCCTTTCATCTACGCACATATAGGTCCATATGGCGCTATTAGTGGTAAAGCCTGCTAAAAAGACATATTTAGTCCCGTTGGGTAAATGGACCTGCCGCGCCTCCTCCGTACCGCCGGTGGTCCCTCGTAAGAGGGCGTACCGCCCGTGGTCCCTCGCCTGAGCGGGGCGTACCGCCGGTGGTCCCTCAGCTGAGGACGGCGTCCAGCAGGAGGGAGCCCGCGCCGAGGAGGGCGGCGTCGGGGCCGCCCCGGGTGACGGCGATCTCCAGGTCGCGGGTGGCCAGGGGCAGGCAGCGCTCGTAGACGGCGGCGCGGATGGAGGAGATCAGCGGCTCGGCGGTGGAGAGGCTGCCGCCGACGACGATGGCGTCGGGGTTGAGGAAGTTGACCAGGACGGTGAGCACCTCGCCGATGAGGCGGCCCGCGTTCCTGACCAGGGCGGTGGCCTCGGGCACGCCGTCCTCGACCAGGGCGACGACGTCGGCGGGGCGCCGCGTCGCGATGCCGAGCCCGGACAGGGCGTCCATGAGCGCGGCGCCGCTCGCGTAGGCCTCCAGGCAGTCGGGGTGGCCGCACGAGCACATGGTGGAGGAGTCGGTCCTGACCCTGACGTGGCTGATGTCGCCGGCCGCGCCCCTGCCCCGGTGCAGGCGGCCGTCGACGATCACGCCGCACCCTATGCCGCTGCCGGCCTTGAGCACCATGAGGTTGTCGAACCCCGGCCACGAGCGGGCCTCGCCGACGGCCAGGAGGTTGGCGTCGTTCTCGACGAGCACGGGCAGGTCGTAGTGGGCGCCGAGATGCTCGGCGACGGGGAAGTTGTTCCAGCCGGGCATGCGCGAGGGGGACACCACCCGGCCGCTGCCCGGGTCGACGGGGCCGGGAACGCCGGTGGCGACGCCGCGCAGCGGGACGCCGGCCGGGCCGTGGGAGAGCAGCAGCTCGTCGAACGCGGCGGCCATCCAGTCGAGGGTCGCCTCGGGGCCGAGCGCTATGTCGCAGGCGCGCTCCTCGACGACGAGGGGGACGCCGCTGAGGTCGAGCAGGCCGAGGCGGGCGTGGTGCGCCCCGAGGTCGGCCACCGCGAGCAGGCCGGCGGTCGGGCTGACCCGCAGCCGCCGGGGTCGCCGCCCGCCGCTGGAGGTCCCCGAGCCCTCCTCGACGAGGAGCCCGGTGTCGATCAGCTCCTCGACGCGGAGGGAGACGCTCGACGCCGCCAGGCCGGAGACTCGGGCCAGCTGGGCGCGCGACTCGGCGTGACCGGTGGCGACGAGACGCAGAAGGTCACCCTGTGCTCCCCGCACCAGCAGCCGCTCTTTGCCTGACATGAACTAGAGGAATACCACGTCTGTACTTACTACGGCAACGTGTTGACTTGCACGAGAATCATCCGTTACCTTCCGCTTTATCTTCGATTTCGAAGGAAGATGGCAATGATTCAGGTCAAAGGGTTGAACAAGTGGTTCGGCGACCACCACGTGTTGCGCGACATCGACCTTGATGTGGCGCGGGGCGAGGTCGTCGTGGTGGTCGGCCCCTCGGGGTCGGGCAAGTCCACGCTGTGCCGCTGCCTCAACCGGCTGGAGACCGCCGGGTCGGGGGACATCCTCGTCGACGGCGTGCCCGCCCCGGTGGAGGGCCGCGAGCTGGCCCGGCTGCGGGCCGACGTCGGCATGGTGTTCCAGTCGTTCAACCTTTTCCAGCACAAGACCGTGCTGGAGAACATCGTGCTCGCGCCGATGAAGGTCCGCGGCGACGGCCGCGCCGAGGCCGAGGCGGCGGCGCGGAAGCTGCTGGAGCGCGTCGGCATCGCCGAGCAGGCGGGCAAACTGCCCGCTCAGCTGTCCGGCGGGCAGCAGCAGCGGGCCGCCATCGCCCGCGCGCTGGCCATGCGGCCCAAGGTGATGCTCTTCGACGAGCCCACCTCGGCGCTCGACCCGGAGATGGTCGGCGAGGTGCTGGACGTGATGGTCCGGCTCGCCGCCGACGGCATGACCATGGTCGTCGTCACCCACGAGATGGGCTTCGCCCGCAGGGCCGCCGACCGCGTGGTCTTCATGGACGCGGGCCAGATCGTCGAGACGGGCGAGCCCGGCGCCTTCTTCGAGGCTCCCAAGACAGACAGGGCCAGGGACTTCCTGGCCAAAGTTCTCACTCATTGATCAGATCGATCGAAAAGGATGGTGGGCCCGATGGTGTCCATGAAGCGGCTGGCCGCTGTCGCCGCTGTGTCCATGCTCGGCCTCTCGGCCTGTGCCGGTACCGACTCGGGAAGCCCGGCCGTACCGGGTGAGGCCAAGGGGAACGACCTGATCGCCTCGGCGCCGGTCGCCGCCGCCGCGGACATCCTGCCCGGCTCCACGATGGAGAAGATCAAGCAGCGCGGCGAGCTGATCGTCGGCGGGTCGCTCGACGCGCCGCTGCTGTCGCAGCAGAACCCGACGACCGGCGAGGTCGAGGGGTTCGACGCGGACATGGGCAAGGCGCTCGCCAAGTACATCATCGGCGAGCCCAAGGTGAAGATCGTCAACTCGGCCTCGGAGACCCGCGAGGCGCTGCTCTCCAACGGCACCGTGGACGTCGTCTTCCAGACCTACACGATCACCCCGGAGCGGGCCGAGCAGGTCGCCTTCGCCGGGCCGTACTACTCCTCAGGGCTGAGCCTCGCGGTCAGGAAGGGCACCACGGGCATCGCCAAGCCCGAGGACCTGAACGGCAAGACCGTCATCGCCGGCGCCAACACCCCGGCCGTATCGGCGATCAAGAAGCTCGCCCCGCAGGCCAAGATCGTGACGTTCGGCAGCGACCCCGAGTGTATGCAGGCCCTCAAGCAGGAACGCGGCGACGCCTACGTCCAGGACGAGACGCTCCTGGTGGCCAACGCGCAGAAGGACCCCTCGGTCCAGGTCGTCGGCAGCCCGTTCACCGAGGACCCGTACGGCATCGGCCTCAAGCACGGTGACGACCAGTTCAAGAAGTTCGTCAACGACTGGCTGAAGAAGATCCAGGCCGACGGCCTCTGGCAGAAGACCTGGAAGAACTCCCTCGGCACGGTCGTGCAGGGTGAGGCTCCCGCCCCGCCGCAGATCGGATCGGTGCCGGGGTCCTGATGTCCGCCCTCCTGGACCACCTGCCCGAGTTCTGGCAGGGACTGGTCGTGACCCTCCAGCTGACCGCGGCGTCCTTCGCCGGCGCCGCGGTCGTGGGGCTCGTGATCACCGCCATGCGGGTCAGCCCGGTCGGCGTCCTGCGCGGGATCGGCACGGCCTACGTGGAGACCTTCCAGAACCTGCCGCTGCTGGTGCTGCTGGTGCTCGCCGTCTTCGGCCTGCCCGAGATCGGGCTCAAGGCCGACCTGCTGGTGACGGCCATGATCGTCATCGCGCTCTACGAGGCCGCCTACATCGCCGAGGCCCTGCGCTCCGGCGTCAACGCGGTCTCCGCCGGGCAGGGCGAGGCGGCCCGCGCGCTCGGGCTGACCTTCGGCCAGTCGCTGCGCCATGTGGTCCTGCCGCAGGCGCTGCGCACGGTGATCCAGCCGGTCGGCAACATCTTCATCGCGCTGACGATGAACACCTCGCTCGCCGCCGCGGTCGGCGTCGTCGACCTGACCGCCGCGGCCAACCGGGTGAACCTCGCGGAGGCGCAGCCCATCCCGATCTTCGTCGGGGCGGGCCTGGCCTACGCGCTGATCGCCGCCTGTGCCGGGTTCGTCACCGGACGGCTCGAACGACGGCTGGTGGTGGTCCGGTGAGCAATCTCCTCTTCGACCAGCCGGGGCCACGCGCCCGCCGCAGGATAAGGATCGCGACCGCGGTGGGGGCGGTCGCGGTCCTGCTCCTGCTGGCGCTGGCGCTCCGCCAGTTCGCCGCCAACGGCCAGCTCGACGCCGACCGCTGGTCGCCGTACGCGACCTGGCCGATGTGGCGCTACCTGCTGAACGGGCTGTGGGCCACCGCGCTCGCCGCCGTCGTCTCGGCCGCGCTCGCGATGGCGGCCGGGGTCGCCCTCGCCCTCGGGCGGTTGTCGCGGCGCAGGTGGGTCCGCGTGCCCGCCGCCGCGTACGTGGAGGTCGTGCGGACCATCCCGGCGCTGCTGCTGGTCTACGTCGTGCTGTTCGCGCTGCCCCGCTACGGGCTCGACCTGCCGCTGTTCTGGAAACTCGTGGTGCCGCTGGCGATCTCGAACGCCGCGGCGTTCGCGGAGATCTTCCGCGCCGGAATCCTGTCCGTGGAGCGCGGCCAGGGCGAGGCCGGTCTCGCGGTCGGGCTCACCCAGGGCCAGACCATGCGCCTGATCGTGCTGCCGCAGGCGGCCAGGCGGGTGCTGCCCTCGATCGTGAGCCAGTCGGTCGGCCTGCTGAAGGACACCTCGCTGGGCTTCGTGGTCAGCTACGCCGAACTGCTCTACAGCGGCAAGGTCCTGGCGACCTTCAACGGCCTGCTCATCCAGACCTACCTCGTCGTCGCGCTGATCTACCTGGTGGTCAACGCGTCGCTGTCCAAACTCGCCCGTACCCTCGACGCCCGCGACACCCCGGGGGCCCGCCGGCTCAGAAGGAGACCCGCCCGTGCCTGAACTCGTCCCGCTCGCGGAGGTGGTGCGCTCCGGATTCGTGGAGAGCGTGCACTTCGGCAGCGCCGTCGCCCTGGCGCCCGACGGCGCCGTGGCCGTCGCCAGGGGAGCGGTCGACGCGCCGGTGCTGCCGCGCTCCTCGGCCAAGCCGTTCCAGGCGCTGGCCTGCCTGTTGTCCGGCGCGGACCTGCGCGGTCCCGGCCTGGCGATCGCCGCCGGCAGCCACACCGGCGAGGACTTCCACGTGCGGCTGGTCGCCGACATCCTCGCCGGGGCCGGGCTCGGCTTCGAGGCCCTCGGCTGCCCCGAGGACTGGCCGGAGGACGAGACCACCCGGCACACGCTGATCCGGGCGGGCCTGAAGGCCTCGCGCGAGCGGATGAACTGCTCGGGCAAGCACGCCGCGATGCTCGCCGCGTCCGCCGCCTCGGGCTGGGAGACCGCCTCCTACCTGGACGCCGACCACCCCCTGCAGCGGCGGGTGCGCGCCGTGACCGAGGAACTGTCGGGGGAGAGGGCGGCCCACGTCGCCGTCGACGGATGCGGCGCCCCGCTGTTCGGGCTGTCGCTGACCGGGCTGGCGCGGGCCGTACGGGCCCTGGTCGTCGCCGAGCCCGGAACCCCGCCGCGCGCGGTCGCCGACGCGATGCGCGAGCACCCCGAGTACGTCGGCGGGACCGGGCACGTGAACACCTCGCTGATGCGGGCACTGCCGGGGGCGGTGGCCAAGGGCGGGGCCGAGGGGGTCCTCGTCGTCGCGCTCGCCACCGGGCACGCGGCGGCCGTCAAGGTCATCGACGGGAGCCCGCGGGCCACGAGCGCGATCGCGCTGGCCGCGCTCAGGGCGGCCGGCGGGGACGTCTCGGGAGCGGCGGACTTCGCGAGCGTTCCGGTGCTGGGCGGGGGCCGACCAGTCGGTGAAATCCATGCTTTGGAGGAAAAATGAGTCTTAGCTATGAGATCTGCATCGACAGCACCGCGGGCGCGCTCGCGGCCGAGCAGGCCGGGGCGCACCGCGTCGAGCTGTGCTCGGCCCTCTTCGAGGGGGGCCTGACCCCGACCCTCGGCACCGTCGAGGCGACCCTCGCGGCGGTCTCGACGATCCGGGTCCACGTGATCGTCCGCCCCCGGGGCGGCGACTTCATCTACGACGAGTACGAGGTCGCGGCCATGGAGCGCGACGTGGCCACGATCAGGGACGCGGGCACGCAGGGCGTGGTGATCGGGGTGCTGACGCCGTCGGGCGAGGTGGACGTCGAGGTGGCCAAGCGCCTCATCGGCGCGGCCGGGGACCTGTCGGTCACCTTCCACCGGGCCTTCGACATGACCGCCGACCCGTTCGCCGCCCTGGACACCCTCGCCTCCCTGGGCGTCGACCGGGTTCTCACCTCCGGCCAGGACGTCACCGCCCTGGAGGGCGCGCCGCTGATCGCCTCCCTGGTCGAGCGGGCGGGCGACGACCTGATCGTCATGCCCGGCGGCGGCATCACGCCCCGCAACGTGCACCGCGTGGTCGAGGCGACCGGGGCCTCCGAGATCCACTTCGCCGCCCTGGTCGACGCGCCCAGCCCCGCCGTGCACCGCAACCCCCACCCGTTCATGGGCGGCGAGTTGCGACGGCCCGAGTACAGCCGCCTGATCACCTCCCCGCGCCTGGTCTCCGAGGTGATCGCCGCCTCGGGCACCTGAACCCCGAAGAGCCGGTCGCCGTGTCCACCGCGTACGTGCGGCGGGGGCCGCGTCCGCCGCGCACGCGAACGGGCGTCCGGGGGAGAGCCGCGGGCCGTCAGGGGTCCGCGCGAGCCTTCGACGAGCTCACGGGCCTTCACGGGCCTTCACGTGCCTTGTGAGGTCCCGGACCGGCGCGCGGAAACCCACCGGACTCCGCCCTGGTGACGTGAGACGCGACCGGATGTGATGAGATTTACCTAGTTCTCGTGACTCGTCGGCTCGTGATCGGTTCGAGGGGCGTGTCGCGGTTGTTGTGATCTGCCGGACAGTGGAGGTGGGCGTCATCGGCATCGTCTCGCCCGGATTCTTCGGCCGCCGTCGCGCCGGCAGCCCGGACCTGCCGCCGGGGCAGTACCTCACCGAGGACTTCCCCGTCCTCTCGGCCGGGCCCACGCCCCTGGTCTCCACCGACGACTGGAGTCTCGGCGTCACCACCGAGACCGGCGAGGTCGTCCGCTGGAACTGGGCGGAGCTCAACGCCCTGCCCGTGGAGCGGTTCACCGTCGACCTGCACTGCGTCACCAAGTGGTCCAAGCTCGGCACCACCTGGGAGGGCGTGTCGCTGGACACCCTCCTCGACGGTGTGGAGACGTCCGCCGAGTACGCGCTGGCGACCTCTTATGGGGGTTACACCACCAACCTCCCGCTGGAGGACCTCCTCGACGGCCGGGCCTGGATCGCCGTCCGCTACGAGGGCGAGCCCATCACCCCCGAGCACGGCGGGCCCGCCCGGCTGCTCGTGCCGCACCTCTACCTCTGGAAGAGCGCCAAGTGGGTGCGCGGCCTCCGGCTCCTCGACGAGGACCAGCCGGGATTCTGGGAGGGCGTCGGCTACCACAACTACGGAGACCCATGGCGCGAGCAACGGTACTGGGGCGACTGACCTGGAGGGTCGCCACGGTCACCGCCGTGCGCGACGAGACCCCCGGAGCACGCACGATCACCCTGGACGTCCCCGGCTGGCCCGGCCACCTCGCCGGCCAGCACGTCGACGTACGGCTCACCGCCCCCGACGGCTACTCCACGCAGCGCTCGTACTCCATCGCCTCGGCGGCCGACGGGGACCGCGTGGAGCTCACCGTCGAGCTGCTGCCCGACGGCGAGGTCTCCCCGTACCTCGCGCGGGTCCTCTCGCCGGGAGACCCGCTGGAGGTGCGCGGCCCGATCGGCGGCTGGTTCGTCTGGCGGCCCGAGACGCCCGAGACGCCCGAGCCGGTGCAGCTGGTCGCGGGCGGCTCGGGGGTGGTCCCGCTCATGGCGATGATCCGCGCCCGCGCCTCGGCCGAAATCCGCACGCCGTTCCGGCTCCTGTACTCGGCGCGCGGGCCGCGCTCGGCCCTCTACCGCGCCGAGCTGGACCGCCAGAGCGCCGATGGCTCCGGCCTGGACGTCACCTACGCCTACACGCGCGAGGTGCCCGACGGCTGGGGGCGCCCGCCCGCGCGGGTCGACGCCGCCCTGCTCGCCGAGGCCGTCTGGCCCGCCGAGCGGGAACCTGCCGTCTTCGTGTGCGGGCCCACCGGATTCGTCGAGACCGCCGCGGGCCTGCTCGTCTCCGCCGGGCACGACCCCCGTCTGATCCGCACAGAACGCTTCGGCCCCAGTGGAGGACAACGATGAGCCAGGACCACCTCGACGGGAACGCGGCGGGCGGAGCCCTGCGCGACGTGTTCGCCGTCGACCTGACCGCCGCCACCGGCCGGTGCTCCGGCTGCGCGCGGACCCTCGCGCTGGCCGAGGCGCTCCTCTACACCCACGCCCCGGGCCTGGTGGCCCGCTGCCCCGGGTGCGAGGAGGTCGTCTTCCGGCTCGTACGGGCGCCGGGACGGGCGTGGCTGGACATGCGCGGTATGACCTGCGTCCAGTTCGAACTGCCCGCCGACTCCTGAGGCCTCCAATGGATTCCGGTAGACGGTCCGTCGGCTCGGCGGAAGACTTCGTTACCAGGTCACCGGAAGCCTTTGCAGGCCACCGGTGATTGACTGCCGGTTGATTTCGATCTGCTCCACCGGCATATGGAGGCGAAGCCCCGGCAACCGGTCGAAGATCGTTGTCAGCACCGTTCTCAGCAGCAGCCGGGACAGATGCGCACCGAGACAATAGAACTTGCCGTAACCAAAGCCGACGTGCGGGTTCGGCGACCGGTCGATGGCGAAGACGTCCGGGTCACGGAACTGGCGTTCGTCGCGATTGGCCGATTGCAGCGCGAAAACCACGAGATCACCAGCGCGGATCCGGGTCTCGCCGAAAGCGATGTCGTCCAAGGCGTAGCGCGGTATCCAGCTACCTCCGGGAACCGCCAACCGAATGATCTCCTCGACCGCGGACGCCACCAGGCCGGGATCGTGTCTGAGACGTCGGAGCTGTTCCGGATGAGCCAGCATGAACAGCAGACCGTAGCCGATGCGTGCCGCAATCGTCTCGTGCTCCGCGATGTCGAAGGTGCGTAGAATACCGGCCGCCTCTTGGGCGCCGGTACGGGTGAGCAGGGAGAACGCGTCCTCGCCGTTCCGCCTGCGCTTGAGCGTCCGGTTCGTGTCGATCCGCTGGGCGGTCTGGTTCTCCTGCGAGGTCTCGGGGCCGTGACCGCCGCGCAGCCAGCGGGAGCGCTCACGGAAGAAGGGCCTGTTCTCCTCCGGGATCCCTACGAACTCGAACACCATCTGCGTGGCGTACGGCACGGCCAGCATGGAGCAGAGGTCCACGGGCCTGGCCTGGGTGACCAGCTCATCCAGAAGCCCATCGAGAACCAGCTGTGCCTGCGAACCCGCCGACGCTACGCGGCCGGGGTGGAAAGCAGGTGCGATTATTCTGCGCCAGGCCCGGTGGTTCGCCATCTCCGTCGTCGGGTCGCCCACCGCGCCGAACATCGGAACATGCCAGAGTCGCGGCGCGTTACCGGGGTCCGAGTGGGATCTGCCGATACGTCTGTCGGCGCAGAGCGCCCGTACGTCGGCATAACGGCTCACCAACCAGCCGATTTCGCCGGTGGAAGTACGTATCTTGGCGGGCCCGTCGTGCGCTCTGACGCTGGCGAACTCCAGAGGTTCGGCGAAGGGGGTGGGACAGGAGAAAGGCATTGGTCCCAGATCTTCGAACACAGTCCCATCCCCACGGCCGGAGGCGTCCAGAAGATTCATTCATGTCCTGGTCAGGATGATCTCCGCTCGTGGAACGTGGGGGGAGTATCGCGTAGGACAGAATCTGCTGGAGTTTCAGGACTGCTGACGGGGGTCGTCACGCCGCCCCGGCGCGGGGCCGCGAGCCTGGTCGGGGGCTCAGGGCGGCCCGCCCGACGGGAAGGACAAATTTGCCCACATTCTTCAGATGATGCTTTGGCTCTCACGGAGAGCACGTGACTGTTTGGCGACTTCGACGATCGCGTTGACGAACGTCGGTATGGATTCCTGGTGGAAGCGCAGATACAGCCCAGGTTCGACCAGTTCCAACTCTGTCATGACCGGGTCGCCTGCTTCGCCGTCCGCCATGTCGACGCGTGCGTACAGCAACTTGTCCGCCTCGGGCACCGCGGCCAGCGCACGTTCGGCGAGCGCCATCTCGGCCGGGGTCGGTTCCCACGGCTCGGTGCCGGGATGAGCATCCCGCGGTTCGTCGTAGCGGAGTCCCGGTGGGAGCACGGCCTTCTTGCGAATGGCGTGCAGGAACCGGTTACGCACGAACACCAGCGCTCGCTCACCGGTGACGTCGATCCGGGTGAGATACGGCTGTACCATCACGGTCACACCTTCGGTGTGAATCCGCTCCGCGTGCGCGGTGGCTCGTTCGCGCTCGATCGGTTGGTACCGTGCGGCGAAGCGTGCTCCGGCGCCCACGGCGGGCTTGACCACGAACTCGTGATCTCTCGGCAGGTTGATGGGGTCACCAGGGACGATGTACCGGGTGGGGACAATCGGAACGTTTCGTTCGTACATCTCCAACAGATACTGCTTGCGGGAGTTCCATTGGATGATTTCTGGTGGATTCGCTAATTGTGTCACTTCTGAGCAGCGGTCGACCCAAGCCAGGAATTCGGAGGATCGCCAGGAGTAGTCCCAGGGTGATCTGATGACCGCCAGGTCGAAGCCCGCCCAGTCGATGTGGGGGTCATCCCATGCGGCGATCTCCGCCGTGGCATCGGCATGATCGAACGCCGTATGCAGTAGGGGCATGTCCCAGTCGGTGTTGACTTCGGGTCTCGGACGGGCCGTAACCAGCGCGATTCGCGCGTGACCGTTCATCATGCGTTCCCGCCCCTTCTGAATTGGCCGCCCACATAGAACCACACATGCGGGGGAACGGCAATGACCGGTCGCGCTTCAGTTGGGCGGCACGGCTCCGCAGATGCTGATATTGGACTCTTTTAAGGAAATCGATAATTCTGTGCTGAACGCTCGAGCTTTTTGGCGGCGATGTCAGATTTGAGCTGCTCCGCAGCTTCAGCACGACCCAAGGCCAGCAGGATGTTGGCCAAATTGGCTCCAGCGTACAAAGCTTCCGGGTGACTGCTTCCCAGCACGTTCAGATATCGGTCGAGCGTGTCTTCCTGCAGCCGACGCGCTTCATCGTGGCGGCCCATCCCGTGCAGCGTCTCCGAAAGGCTGGTGGCCGACTGCAAGGTGTGTGGATGATCTTCGCCGAGCATCCGGCGACGGCGAGCCAGAGTGTCGGTCTGCAGGTTGCGGGCCTCTTCGTGATCGCCAAGTGAGCGCAGGTCGACCGCGAGGTTGTTGGCCGAGCGCAACGTGTCGGGATGGTCGTCACCGAGCACCTCACGGTAGCGGGTCAGCGTCTCCTCGTGCAGCTCGCGGGCTTGGAGGAACTCTCCGAGGGCATGCAGAGCCACTCCGAGGTGGTTGGCCGAGTGCAGGGTATGCGGGTGGTTCATGCCGAGCACTCGCCGGTAGCGCTCCAACGCGTCGCGCTGCAGATCGTAGGCCTCGGCATGGCGTCCGAGTAGGTGCAGGTTGATGGCGGAGCCGTGCTTGAGTCGCAGCGTGAGCGGGTCGTCGGGCCCCAACGTGTCTCGGGCCTGCTCCAGAGAGGTTTCGTACAACTGGGCCGCTCGGTCGTACTCGCCTTGTTCGCGCAGCGCGCGTGCCAGGTCGCGGGCGGCGGTCAACGTGTGGCGGTGCCCGGGGCCCAGCAGGTCCCGCCAGCTGTGGTAGAGCTCGGCCGACAACCGGGCGCCGGCGTCGGCGTCACCGCGTTCGATCAAGTACCAGCCTGCATTGCAGGCCGTTTCCCGGAGCTCGGGTCCGGCGTCGGCGGCAGGGGCCACCGCCAGCAGATGCGGTATCACTCTGGCCCAGTGTGGCCAGTTGCCGGGGTCCTCGGGGTCACCGGGCTGATTGTCGGCCAGCAAAGCACGGGCGTGGTCTCGGACCTGCTCCTGTTCCTGTCGGGACAGTCGATCGCGGATCACACTCTGGGTGAGCCGATGCAGGCGGATGCCGCCCCGGGCATTGACCGCCAGACCGAAGCGGCCCATCGAGGCGACCCCTCGGCGCAGCCGCATCGCGTCGTCGGTGGCCAGCTCCGCCAGCGGGCCGGGCCCCTCGGATACCGCCGGGTGGTTGCCGACCAGCCACTCCACCTGGATGGTCTCGGGGGCCAGGAACGCGCACACCCGAGCCAGCGCCAGGCCGGTAGGGTCCAGATCGGCCAGGCGGTCGATGGTCAAGCCTATCGCGGAGGCGAGGGGGAGCGGATAGTCGCCGACGGCCCCTTCATTGAGAACCTCGCGCGGCCGGGACTTCAGCAGCCGCAGGTAGTCTTGGAGATCGGTCATCGTTTCGGCGAGGAAGACACTGGCCTGCACGAGTGCCAGGGGCAGGTCGCCGAGTGCGGCCGCCAGTTCGTCGGCCTCGCGCCTGTCGAGGTCGGGTCCATGACCGCGCAGCAGGTCCACCGACTCTGAGCGCTCCATCACGTTGACGTGCAAGGTCGTCGCGAGTTGCTCCCAGCCACCGGTCCGTGAGGTGATGACGACATGTCCCGGTCCGCTCGGTAGCCATTTGCGGATGAGCGCGGGACTCTCGGCGTTGTCGAACAGCAACAGCCAGCCGTCCCGGCCACGCAGGTATGCCTTGAGGAGGACGACGGAGTTGGCGGTGTCGGCGTCGTGGTCGACGAGCCGGAGCTGTACGGCGAGCTCGGCGAGCTGTTTGCCGATCAGCACCGGGTCCTCCGCGTCGATCCACCACACGATCTGGTACTCACTCGAGAACCGATGAGCGTATTCGACGGCGATCTGGGTTTTGCCGACGCCGCCCCAGCCGCGCAGAACCTGGACCCCGGAGCCGCTGGTTCGCAGTCTCCGTCTCACGTCGGCGATGATGGCATGCCTGCCAGTGAACTCGGGATTGCGGGGCTCGACGTTCCAGACCGTAGGCAGGATGCCGGAGACCTTGTCCGGCGGCGACCCGGCTTCCGCGGGATCGGTTCCCGAGTCGTGACGGGCCAGCGCCTCCCGTATGGCCGAAAGGAGCGGATCGGTGGCGGCCAGCACCCTGCGGCCGTCGGCTAGTAGCTGGCGCAGCAGGCTGGACGCTCGCTCGTCGTCCTGCCGGGCCACGATCAGAGCTAGCTCGTAGCGGAGCGTGATGCTGATCGGTGAGCTGTCACCTGCCAGGCTGTGGCAGAGTTCGACAACGCTGCCGAGCGCCTGCTCGGCCAGCGACCACTGGCCCTGGTCGGCGAGGGCGCCGGCAACGTGACGCCAGATCGGGACGAGATCTTCCAGCAGGTCGCGGTGCTCGCTCACGCTCAGCCTGACCTGGGACAGCTCGCCCTCCAAGCGCTCTGCGAGCTCTTCGGCCGCCCTCAGCCGCTCCTGCGTCTCGTCGAGCCGATCGGTCGGGGACGCCGCGTTCCGGCGCAGGTCCACCCGGTACTGGACGGACAGCCGGTTCCAGGCCTGCTGCCAAACACCCTGCTGCTCAGGAGGAACTCCACATAACTGGATGAACGTGATCAGAAACGCCTTCGTGGGGAATCGCTTTCCGTTGAGAACCTCACTCAGCGTGGTCCTGGGCAGGGAACGGCCGCTGTCGAGCGCGCGCTTTTCCATGTCACGGTAGGCAGGCATGTCCGCGCGGGCTCTCAGCATACGCATATGCCGCGCAAGATCCTCTTTATTCGTGGCAGGAGTGGGATCGACGGGATCAAATGTCTCTTCGCTCACAGGATCGCGTCACTCCTGTCCTTGGTTGTCCCGGACTGTCCTGCAACTGTACGGGGATTACCGAGAATTGTCCCGGCTTCAATGTTGCGGACAAGAAACTATCGGCGTCCCGCGCGGGAGAACGTTTCTCCTGCCGTACTGCCAAGCTGGGATTTTCGTAACCCGCCACACCGTGAACACGTCCCGCCTTGGCGCGGACAAATGCCGCCGCGACGGGACAGCCTATACGCACGCAACAAGAGTCCGAGTCCATATTTGTCCGCCTTTGTCCCTGCGTAGATGAACGCGTCCCGCCCAGGCGGGACGCCGTACGCATAGGGACCGGAAACGTCCCCGCCACTGGCGGGACATACCGGCGTGGGTACCTGATAGGCGGTAGGCGCAGGTCGGATTCGTCAGAGAGATCTGAGCTCTCAACGCCATCCATGATGGCGAGGAGGTGCTCGTAATGAAGTGGGGCAAGGCGGAGCAGGTGGTGTCGGCAGGCAAGGGCGGTACGGAGACCACGGCCACAGGCGTCCCCGCGGATCACTCGCGTGTCATGGTCACGGCGAATCCTGCGGATGGACCGAGTGGATATGCGAAAGGAATAACGTGGACATGAAGCCGTTGCTGGAGGTGCTGGGCGGAGGAGCTGGCTTCCTGGTGGGCGGAGTCCTCGTCGTCGTCCTCACCCTTATCGTCTGGGCGTTCCGGCAGGGGCGCGCTATCGAATTCTGGCCGCCGAGGATCGGAGAGCAGCCCGCCGACCTCGAGGCGACCGAGGAGGAGCCCGAAGTGAGCGCCCCCAGCCCGGCTCTCGCTGTGGTCGCGGCGGACGTCAGGACGGACAGGGTCTTCGAGACGCAGGAGGCGCTTGGTTTCTACCAGGCCATCGCCCCGAACTACGACCAGCGCAATTCGGTCAACCTGCTGGCCACCCACATGGAGGTCATCACTCGTATCGACGAGATCCGCGCGGTGAAGCCCGGCCTGCGGGTGCTGGACCTTGGGGGTGGAACGGGACAGAACGTGGCTACCTACTTCTTTAACGACGGCAACATTCGCTGGACCTATGTCGACTTCTGTCCCGGCATGGCCGACCAGCTCCAGCGGCATCTCGCTGGCCGGCCCCTGTATAACCGGCTCAAAGTGCATGTAGAGGACATATCTCGAATACACCTCCGGATCATGCCTAAGTCCCACGACGTGGTGCTGCTGAACCTGGTGCTCTCATCGATGCCGCAACTGCCCGACTTCAACCGTATTGCTCCGCTTCTGGCGTCAGGCGGCACACTGATCATCAGCGACATCAACCCGCTGTACACCAGTGCTCATCCGCTGTACAAGGCCACGGCGGACGACGGCACCCGAGTCGCGATGCGGACCAACGCGGTCCAGCCACTTGAAGTCGTCACCCGGGCGAGGGACGCCGGGCTGCAACTCGCGGACATGACGCAGATCGGATCAGCCGACATCAGCTACTCGTTCGTCGCGGTCTTCGAGAGCGTCGCTCGGCAGCGGCGCAAAGCACATGTGCGGAAGGGGGAGGAGCCGTCCGTGTGGTAAGCCCGCGAAAGCGGTTTCACATACGTATCTTGCGTGGGCGATACGGCTCGGCGAGGAAGGCGAGCTCCTTCTCGGTGAGGGACAGGTCCACCGCGGCGACCGCGTCGTCCACGTGCACGTCCTTGGTCGCGCCCACGATCGGGGCCGACAGGCCGGGCTGGTGGAGCAGCCACGACAGCGCCACCCGCGCGGGAGCGACCTCGCGCTCCCCGGCCACCTGGGCGACCCGGTCGAGGATCAGGCGGTCGTTGTCGGCGTCGTCGTAGAGGGACTCGATGCGGGGGTCGCTGCCCGCCCGGGTGGTCTTCTCCTCGGATCCGGCGCGGGCCAGCAGGCCTCGGGCCAGCGGGCTCCACGGGATCAGCCCGACACCCTGGTCGAGGCAGAGCGGGTTCATCTCCCGCTCTTCTTCTCGGTAAAGAAGATTGTAATGATTCTGCATTGACACGAACTTTGTCCAGCCGTGGGTCTCCGCGGTGTGCTGGGCCTTGGCGAACTGCCAGGCGTACATGCTGGAGGCGCCGATGTAGCGGGCCTTGCCCGCGCGGACCACGTCGTGCAGGGCCTCCATGGTCTCCTCGATGGGCGTGTCGGGGTCCCAGCGGTGGATCTGGTAGAGGTCCACGTAATCGGTGCCCAGGCGGCGCAGCGAGGCGTCGATCGCGGAGTGGATGTGCTTGCGCGACAGGCCGCCGTCGTTGACGCCCTTGCCCATCGGCATGAACACCTTGGTGGCCAGCACGTAGTCGTCCCTGCTGGGGAAGATCCTGCCGAGCAGGCGGCCGGTGACCTCCTCGCTGGTACCGAAGGAGTAGACGTCGGCGGTGTCGAAGAACGTCACCCCCGCGTCGGCGGCCCGGCGCACGATCGGTTCGGCGGCGGCCTCGTCCAGCACCCACTCGCCCCATTTGTCGGGATCGCCGTAGCTCATCATGCCAAGGCAGACCCTCGACACCTTCATGCCGGTGGACCCCAGGCGCACGTACTCCATGTCAAACCTCCGGATCTCCAATACCCTGGACTCCACCCTACGACCGCTGTCTTCAACTGGGCTTGCCCTCATATCGTGGAGACCCGAACCTGAGAGAAGGTTGGGTCGTGGCAAGCAAGAGGCGCCGGTTTGATCCGGAGTTCCGAGCGGGCGCGGTACGCATCGTCAAGGAGACCGGCAAGCCTGTCGCGCAGGTCGCGCGGGACCTGGGAATCAACCGCCAATCTCCTAGAACCGTAGAGGCCATGATTGATCATCTTTACTTTTAGGATCTTGCTCGTGCGCCCGCGCCCTCGCGATGGGCATGCTCGGTCCTCTGGGTGGCGATGAACGCGGCCAGTTTTACCGGGTCGTGTTGCCAGGGGGCGCACACGAAGCGGCGGAGTGTCGCGGACCCCGGAAGTGCCGCGTATGGCGGTGAAAGCTAGTGTGGATGTACATAAGTGGTGACTTTCCACATTGTCACGCTTATGCCAGGAGGTGAGGTGGCGGCCCGGAATGTTAGGTCCGAGGGCCACGCCGAGCAGCCGCAGGCGGAGCAGCTCGGCGTTATGGGGACCTCGGACGAAGGGCAGTGGAGCGCGCAGACGCTGACGCTGGCTCTCCAGCAGGCGACGACGGGCCTGGGCGGCCTGGGCGCCCTCGTGCACAGGTGCGATTCCGCTACCGGTTGCCTGCGTCTGGCGGCGGCCAGCGGGCTTCTCCCGGAGACCGCCGAGGCGTGGGCGGATCTTCGTACCGTGCAGGACGTGGCGCCCACACGCGCCGTGCGGCGTGGTGGCTACGTCTGGGTGGGCGGGGACAGCTTGGGGATCGGGGCAACCGGCACGGCGGCATTGCCCCTCCCGGGTGCCGATGGGCCGGTCGGGGTGTTGTCCGTGCTCACGGCAGGGTCCGCCGAGCCGGATGACGAGCAGCGATCCTTTCTCGGTGCGGTAGCGGCATGGGCCGCTGCGCGCCTGGAAGGCTTGCCCGGCACGGATCCAGGCCTTACTTCGGCGGCCGGGTCCGAGCAGACGGTCCGGATGGGCGAGCTGACCGTGGCGCTCGCCGAGGCCGTCACCACCCGGGACGTCGTGCAGGCCGTCGCGGACCATGTCCTGCCTCCGTTCCGTGCCGACGGGCTCGTGGTCTGGCTAATCGAAGGCGGCCAGCTGGATGTGGTCGGCGCCGCCGGGTACCCACAGGATTTCCTCAGTCTTGTCGACCGGCTCCCGCTCACCGAAACCCTCCCGGTGACCGATGTGTTAGGGACCGGTACTCCCCGGTTCATCGGATCGGAAACGGAGTATTGCCGGCGCTATCCAACGATGGAGAGCGTGGGGAAGGCGTCACCGAAGAACGCCTGGGCGTTCCTGCCCATGATCGCCTCCGGGCGGTCCATCGGCTCATGTGTGGTGTCGTTCACCCGGGAGCGTGTCTTCAGCGACGAGGAGCGCACCCTGCTGACGGCGTTGAGCGGTCTGGTCGGTCAGGCGCTGGAACGGGCCCGGCTGTACGACGTGGAACACGCCCGCGCACAGGAACTGCAGCGCGGCTTGCTTCCCCGGGAGCTTCCCCGGCTCCCCGTCGCCTGCGCCGCCGCGCGCTACCTGCCCGCGGGCCGGGGCGAGGAGGTGGGCGGCGACTGGTACGACCTGATCCCGCTGTCCGGTGACCGGGTCGCCATGGTGATCGGCGACGTCATGGGACACGGCATCACCGAAGCGGCCACCATGGGGCGCCTGCGCACCGCTGTACGCACCCTCGCCGACCTCGACCTGCCCCCCGACGAACTGCTCGGCCACCTCAACGATCTGGTCAGCGACCTCGGTGACGACTTTTACGCCACCTGCCTGTACGCCGTCTTCGATCCCACCACCCGGACCTGTACGTTCTGCCTGGCTGGCCATCCCCCACCGGTCATCGTCCACCCCGACGGCACCGTGTTGTGCCTCCACCTGGCCGCCGACCCGCCGCTGGGCGCCGCGGAACCGCCCTTCGAGATCCACGAATTGCACCTGCCTGAGGAGAGCCTGCTGGTGCTCTGCACCGACGGCCTGGTCGAATCCGCCACCCGCGACGTCGACAAGGGCCTGGCCCAGCTCCGCCGAATCGTGGCCCAGGCCGTGCCCCGCATTCCCCACCTCTGGTTAGGACGCCAGGGCGACGACGTCGGGCCCCTGGAGGATCTCTGCGACACGGTCGTCTCGGCGCTGCTGCCCGCCCGTGAACAGACCGACGATGACGCCGCCCTGTTCATCGTCCATACCCGCAGTACCGCCGCCGACGATGTCGCCACCTGCAGCCTCCCCGACGATCCCAGAGCAGCCGGACAGGCCCGCAAATATGTCCGCAAACAACTGGCTATCTGGGGACTGGACGATCTGACGATCACCACCGAACTTCTGGTCAGCGAGCTCATCGGCAACGTGATCCGGCACGCAAAGGGCCCCATATGCCTGCGCCTGCTGCGCAGCCGCTCCCTGATCTGCGAGGTCTACGACGGCAGCCTCAGCACCCCGCGCATCCGCCACGCCTCCTACACCGACGAAGGCGGCCGGGGCCTGCAGTTGGTGGCCGCCCTCTCCCGGCGCTGGGGCGCCCGCTACCTCCAAGACGGCAAATGCATCTGGACCGAGCAATCCCTCCCCTGCTGACGACAACGCGATAAGGCCCTTCGGGTGAGATGGACTCTCTTGGTGACCGGGGGCCGAGGCCGAACGAAGGCAAGCAAGATCAAGAGAACGTGCGAAGCGGCTTCTGGCCTGGCGGCCTATCACTTCTTGCCTTCGGCCTGGCGCTGCTCCTTCATCGCCCTGATGGCATCACTTATCGCGTGTGGCGTCGCGCGGACTTGCTCGCGACCAACACCTATGCGGGCGTGGAAGTCCCGTCGTCGAGGTGAACGACATTGCGGATCACGTTGAGGGTGTTGTTGATCGCGACGGCGTTGTCCAGCACCCACTCGCCCCATTTGGCGGGATCGCCGTAGCTCATCATGCCAAGGCAGAGCCTCGACACCTTCATCCCGGTGGACCCCAGGCGCACGTACTCCATGTCAAACCTCCGGATCTTCAATGCCCTGGACTCCACCCTACGACCGCTGTCTTCAACCGGTTCGTCCCGGTCTCCGCCGGTCCCGGTGGGGACGGGGACGGCTGTTACAGCCGTTCCGGCGGGATCTCCTCGTACTCCTTCCGGAGCGTCTCGAAAACGGGATGGTCGTCGGCCAGGTTCATTCCGTCGACGGCGCTGATCGCTCGCACGCCTATCGTCGTGTTCGTGGCGAACGCGGCCCGCATGGCGGGGACGTCGCGGATGTTCACCGGTGCGGTCGTCGTATCGTCGTGAACCTGGTCCAGCAGCCTCATCGTTATCCCCGGGAGCGTTTCCGCGTCCGGCCAGACGACTCGCTCCCCGTCGAAGAAGCCGATGTTCCACGTCGCCCCTTCGGATATGAACGAGGCGTCGTCGACGAAAAGCGCGTCGTCGTATCCCCGCAGCTGAACCTGCCGCCTGTGCCACAGCGATCCCAGCAGTCCGACGTGCTTCACCCCTGGCAGGTCACGCCGATGGCCGACCGTTCGCACGCGAATCGGAGAGGGAGGCAGCGGCATGGCCGGCCGGGTGGTGACCAGCACGCCCGGTTCCGCGGAGGACACGGGGTGTCCAAGATCAAGAGCGGGGTCGAAAACGGTCACCCGGACCACGAACGCCCCTCGTTCTCCCCTGACGGCGTGCCGGACGAATTCGCGAACCCGCTCCCTGTCCAGGCTCACGTCGAACAGGACCCGGCAGTCGTTCGCGAGACGATCCAGATGGTGGGAAAGCCCCTTTGTCCGCTGATCCTGAACACGCATGGACGTGAAGTTGCCGTAGTTGAGGAGGGCCAGCGACTGCAAGGCTTCCGAGGTCACCGGTGTCCCGTTGAGTTCCGCCATGTTTTGATTCTTACATCGGCGGCGATCGCGGGACATCCGGAAGGCCGGCCCGGAGAGGGCCGGTGATCCGAGGGTTGCATCCGGTACCCCGGTACGGGCTTACCGTCGGGGTGTGGGGCCGCCCGCGTCGGAGCCGGGCGCCTCGGCCTGGGAGGGTTCATGGAGTGGATACCGGCTGAATGCGTGCTTCCCACCGGGGAGCGGCCCCTGCGGGTGGCGGAGTTCGACGCGTTGTTCGCCTCGGCGCTGGACGGGCTGGAGCGAGTGAGCCCGACCCGCCTGCGGCTCACTCTGCGCGGCGACCCCCGGGCGCACGACCGTACGGACCGGGCGGACCGGCTGGAGGAGAGCGTCCGGGACCTCGCGGCGCGGGAGACGGCGTGCTGTTCCTTCTTCACCTTCACGTTCATCCGCGATCGCGACGACCTGGTGCTGGACGTGGAGGTTCCCGCGGTTCACAGCGGGGTGCTCGAGGGCCTGTCGGCCCGGGCGCTCGCGGCGGCGCCGGGGGCGTCCTCGTGAGCGGGGGGTGGCTCCGCACCGGGGAGGTGGCGGAGGCGGCGGGGGTCGGCGCGCAGACGCTGCGCTACTACCATCGGCGCGGGCTGCTGGAGGAGCCCCCGCGCAGCAACGGCGGGCACCGGCTCTATCCACCGGAGACGGTGACCGCGCTTCGGGTGATCAAGGTGGCGCAGCGCCTGGGGTTCACGCTGGACGAGGTGTCGGAGCTCGTCGAGGCGGCCGGGCGCCGTCACGGCGCGGCGGACACCGGCCTGCGGGCGCGGGCGGGGGACAAGCTGGCCGAGGTGGAGCGGAAGATCGCCGATCTCCTGTCGATCCGCGAGTCGCTGGTCCGGGCGATGGAGGCCGGGTGTGACGACCTGGTGGCCTGCGCGGCCAGCCCGTGCTGCCCCCTGCCGTTCTCCGTCCCGGCGGCGGGGGGCGGGGACGCCGGATCCGGCTGAGCCGGGCGGCGGGCGGCGGGCGTGCATTTTTACCTGTGAAATCGGGCTTTAGGCCTCAAAAGACCCCATTCGGTATGACTAGTGGTGGGTGCAGGCCCGACAATTCCAGGTATGAGTTCATCGCGACACGACCATCCCCTGCCTCCGGCGCGCGTCCAGGAGGTCTCCGACGGGATCTACACCTACCTGCAGCCCGACGGAAGCTGGTGGATCAACAACACGGGCTTCCTCGTCGGCCGCCGCGGAGTGATCAGTGTGGACTCCTGCTCCACCGAACGCCGCACGCTCGCCTACCGCGAGGCCATCAGGTCGGTCACCGACCGGCCGGTCACGACGCTGGTCAACACCCACCACCACGGTGACCACACCTTCGGCAACTCCGCCTTCCCCGAGGCGACGATCGTCGGGCACGAGCGGACCAGGGAGATGATCCTCGCCGAGGGGATCCCCGACTACCTGAAGCTGGCCTGGACCGAGGTCGACTGGGGCAACCTGGAGGCCCGTCCGCCGTTCCTCACCTACATCGACGGGGTGACCGTCCACTCCGACGAGCTGCGCTGCGAGGTACGGCACATCGGCGTCCCGGCCCACACGACCAACGACTCGATCGTGTGGATCCCCGAGCGGTCGCTGCTGTTCTCCGGTGACCTGGTGTTCAACGGCGGCACGCCGTTCGTGATGATGGGTTCGGTGACCGGGTCCATCGCGGCGCTCGACGAGCTGCGGGCGCTGGGCGCGGAGACGATCGTCCCGGGACACGGCGGGGTGTGCGGCCCGGAGATCATCGACCACGTGCAGGGCTATCTGCGGTTCGTGCTCGCCACCGCCGAACGCGGCAGGCAGGCCGGGCTATCCCCGCTGGAGACCGCGCGCGAGACCGACCTCGGGGAGTACGCGGGACTGCTCGACCCCGAGCGCATCGTCGGCAACCTGCACCGGGCCTACGCCGAGCTGGACGGGCTGCCCCCGGGCGCGCCGATCGACCTGGTCACCGCGATGCTGGAGATGATCGACTACAACGGGGGCAAGCCGCTCACCTGCCTGGCCTGACCCTGTTCGTCCCGGCCGGCGCCGGGACCCGGCTCCACGGGTCCCGGCGGCCCGGGCTCGCCGGCTCTCGTACGCCGGCGTCAGGACAGGTGGCGCGACCACCACTCCAGGACGGCCTCGAAGCGCTGCAGGCGGTGCCTCGGGCGGCCGCCGCGCGTGAGCTCGTGCCCCCCGGCGGGGAAGAGCAGGAGCTCGGCGGGGACGCCGTTGCGGCGCAGCGCGACGAACATCCGCTGCGCCTGCTCGACCGGGCAGCGGATGTCGTCCTCGGAGTGGACCACCGCGAACGGCAGGGTGATCCGGCCGGCCTGGTAGAGCGGGCTCATCGCCCGCTGGGCCTCCGGGTCGGGGCCGCAGTAGGCCTCGGCGAAGTACCAGCCGATGTCGGAGGAGCCGGTGAAGGAGTCCCAGGCGTTGACCGCGCGCTCGCTCCAGGCGGCCCTGAACCGGTCCCCGTGGCGGGCGGCCAGCCAGCTCGTCATGAAGCCGCCGTAGGAGCCGCCCATCACGCCCACCCGCTCGGCGTCGCACGCGGGATCGGCCAGCGCCGCGTCCAGCAGGGCGAGCACGTCGTCGGCGTCCACGCCGCCCAGCGCGCCGACCACCGACCGGCCGTGCGCCTGGCCGTACCCGCAGGAGCCGCGCGGGTTGGGCAGAACCACCGCGTACCCGGCGCCCGCGTAGACCTGGGTCTCGTCCAGGAACGCCCACCCGTGATGGTGGAACGGGCCGCCGTGCACGTTCAGCAGGACCGGGTTCGGCCCGTCGCCCTCGGGCAGGGCCAGCCAGCCGTGGACCGGGTAGCCGTCGGCGGAGACGGCGGTGATCTCGCGCAGCGGCCTGATCCCGGGGAGAGGGCCGGAGAAGTCGGTCAGCGCCCCGTCGGGGGTGACCACCTCGCCGGGGCTCGCGGGCGTGGACAGCACCGCGACGATCCGCTCTCCGCAGGTGGTGAACGCCTTGACGCACGCCCGCTCACCCAGGACGAGGACGAGCTTCTCCAGCGGCGCGCCGACGGCACCGGAGGGGACCAGGCGCAGCTCGACCGCGCCGCGCACCCGCACCGCGACCAGGACGCCGTCCTCCCGGGGTACGGGGGGCAGCGGCTCGCAGTCCACCGACTCCTCCTCGGTCAGCCGGGTCCCGGCCGCCGCCTCCCCGCCCTCCCCGCCCTCGCCGGAACCGCCGATCCGCAGCGGCGCGCGGTAGAGGCCCGTGTTGCGGGCGACCGCGTCGATGCCGGAGAACTCCGTGCCGAGGTAGAGCACCTCCCCTCCCGGCAGGGCGACGGGATGCTCGGCGGAGCCGTCGCTGCGCACCGCGAGGATCGGGGCACCCCCGCCGGAGGGGACCGCGTACACGTCCGTGTGCAGGCTCTCGCCGTCGAGGTCGCGGGGGGCCGAGACCAGCACGTGCTCGCCGTCCCGCGTCCAGGAGGGAGACTCCACGTCGTAGGGTCCCTCGGTCAGCCGTACCGGCCGCGGGACGTCGGCGAGGGCGTTGACCACGAACAGGCTCTGCGGCCGGTCGAAGGTGAAGCCGACCCCCTCGGTCCGGTGACGCAGCCCGGTGATCCGGCGGGGCGCCTCGGCCGCGGCGCTCACCCCCTCCTCGGTGCCGTACCGGCCGGGCTCGGCGACCCGGGCGACGAACGCGATCCGGCGCGAGTCCGGCGCCCAGGCCGGGACGCCCGCGCCCAGCGGCAGACCGGTGACCGGCCTCGCCTCGCCGCCGCCGGTGGGCATCACGTACAGCTGCGGGGCGCCGTCGCCATTGCCGTCGGCGTCGGCGCGCAGGAAGGCCACCCATACGCCGTCGGGGGAGATGCGCGGCGCGCTGTCGCGCTCGCCGAAGGTGAACCGGACGGGCGGACCGTCCGGCGGCACCCGCCACAGGCTCTCCCGATAGGCGTCGGATTCCGGGTCGGGCCGGGCCACGTCGACGAGGAGGAGGTCGCCGTGGAGCGTGACACTGCCGGGGACGTTGAGCAGGGCGAGGTCTTCTGGGCGCATGGTCAACCACGCTATCACCCCTTTAATCATTAATAAGGCCATTTAAAGTGCTATATCGAGCTCTGGCGGGAATGGCGCCTGTGTTGCTTTATATCCTTTTCGGGAAGGGGAATCGCTGTCCGGCCTATTCGAATATCTGAAGGCGCCGATACGAAACAACGGTTGAGTCATTGATGGGGGCGTGTCACTTTTGATAAGAACCCTCCTTTTGGGAAGGTCCTGGTGAAGGGATGGCTGTGGTGTCCGTCAAACGAACGCTCTCGCGGGTCGTGTACGGCTCCCGCTACGACCAGGTCCCCTGGGGGCAGCGGGTTTATGTCCGCCCCGGGGAAAGGCTCGCCCGCGAGATCCAGTGGCGCCTGAGAATTCGCCGGGCCCCCGTCATGAAGTTCCAGGACTACCGGGAACGGACACTCCTGGGGGAGATCGAGGAATTCGTCGCCTGCCACCTGTGCGGGGAGACACGCCAGCAGCCGATGTTCCAGCCGGTCGGCGACAGGCGGGGGTGGAGTTACCGGGTGGTGCGCTGCCCGGCGTGCGGCTTCCTCTACCGCAACCCCAACATCCGGCCCGACCGGCTGGGCGACCTGTACGCCACCGGCTACAGCGGCTTCCTGACCGGGAAGTACGCGGCCAACCGGCAGCGGCGCTACCGGCTGACCATGGACGCCTTCGGCCCCGTCTTCTCCTCGGGGCAGGGGCGCAGGCTGCTCGACTTCGGCTGCGGCACCGGCCTCTTCCTGCAGCTCGCCGAGCAGCGCGGCTTCGACGCGGTCGGGATCGACCTCTCACCCGACTCCGTGGCCGCCGCCAACGAGCGCCTCACCGGCGCGAGAGCCCACCTCGGGGCGCCCGAGGACGTCCCGGAGGTCGCCGCGGGGGGCTTCGACGTCATCACCCTCTGGTCGGTCCTGGCCCACCTGCCCCGCCCGCTCGACGACTTCAGGCGCTTCCGCGCCCTGCTCGCCCCCGGCGGGGTGCTGCTCGTCCTCACCGTGAACGCCGCCTCCCTGCAGCTCAAGGCGTACGGCAGCGGCTGGAACGGCTTCACGAAGAACCACCTGATGTTCTACTCGGCCGAGACCGTACCGGCCCTGCTGCGCCGCACCGGATTCGCCGGGGTGACCTTCGCCCCGTTCTACGGCGACACCATCGAGGCGAGCACCACCAGGCTGCCGGAGCCGCTGAGCCGGCGCCTGCGCCGCAACGTCGAGATCAGCGACGGGGGGAACATGCTCAGGGCCCTGGCCTTCGCCGACGACGAGGCCGTCGGCAGGTGGGGCGCCGGCCTCCGGGTCCGCCGCCTGACCTGATCCTCCGGAGAACCGGGGACCCGGTGGACCCGTCAGCGCCGGGACGGCAGGATCATCGTGACCCCGGGGACGGAGCCGATCGAGGCGAGCGCGGCTCCCGCCTCGTCCAGGCCGATGGAGCGGGTGACCAGGGCGTCCGGGCTCAGGGTGCCGTCGGCGACGGCCTCCAGCATCGCCGGGTAGGCGTGGGCGGCCATGCCGTGGCTGCCGAGGAGTTCGAGCTCGTAGCCGATCACCCGGCCCATCGGGAGCGGGGTGAGCCCGGGCAGCAGGCCGATCTGGACGTGGCGTCCCCGGCGGCGCAGGCTCTCGATCGACGCCACGCACGTCCCGGGATCGCCGAGGGCGTCGATCGAGACGTGGGCGCCGCCCGAGGTCAGCTCCCTGACGCGCGCGGCGACATCGGCCCCGGGCGGTTCGGCGCCGACGCAGGCGACGGCACCGAACCGCCTGGCCAGCTCCAGGGCGCCCGCCGAGACGTCCACGGCGATCACCCGGGCCCCGGCCGCGGCGGCGATCATGACGGCGGACAGTCCCACGCCGCCGCAGCCGTGCACGGCCACCCACTCGTCCGGCCGCACCCGGCCCACGGCGGTCACGGCGCGGTACGAGGTGGCGAAGCGGCAGCCCAGGCCTGCGGCGGTGGTGAAGGCCATCTCCTCGGGGAGGCGCACCAGGTTCACGTCCGCGTGGTGGACGGCCACGTACTCGGCGAAGGAACCCCAGTGGGTGAACCCCGGCTGGGTCTGGCGCTCGCAGACCTGCTGGTCGCCGGACAGGCAGGCCGCGCAGGACCCGCAGGCGCAGACGAACGGGACGGTCACGCGGTCGCCGGGCCGCCACGAGGCGACGCCGGAGCCCACCGCCTCGACGACCCCGGCGAACTCGTGCCCCGGCACGTGGGGGAGGACCCGGATGTCGGCGTCGTGGCCCTGCCAGCCGTGCCAGTCGCTCCGGCACAACCCGGTGGCCTCCACGCGGATCACCGCTCCGCCGGGCGGAGGCTCGGGGGCGGGCACCTCCCGGACCTCCGGCTCGGCCCCGAAGGCGTCGAAGACCACCGCTCGCATCCGCGCACACTCCCTCGCTCCGGCCCCCGGCCCCTTCCGCCGGCAGGCCCGTCTGGCCGGTGAGCCTATTGTGCCGACGCGCCGGTCCGGGCGGGCGGCCCCGGGCCGCCTCGGAGGCCGTACGACCTCCGGCACCCCCGTGCGCGCCGCCGGTGGCGGTGCGTTCTGATTAGAACGGGCACTCTGGGAGAGAGGGAGGGCACAAGGGTCAACGGATCGGACGGTGTGATGGGGCAGAAAGTCGACAAGGACCGCTACTCCGAGGCGGAGTTCCTCCGTTTCAGGGCGAAACTGGCGGAGCAGCTCGACACCCTCCGCGAGGTGCTCGCGAGGCCGGGCTTCGGCGCCGGTCCCGCGACCATCGGAGCCGAGCTTGAGATGTTCCTCATAACCCCCGACGGGCGGCCGCTTCTCCGTAACCACGAGGTGCAGGCCGCCGCGGCCGACGACCGGCTCACGCTGGAGCTGGGCAGGTTCAACCTGGAGGCCAACCTGACCCCGCTGCCGATTGCCGGGCGGCCGTTCAGCGCCCTGGTGCGCGAGATGCGGGAGATCATGGCCGTGGTGGACGCGGCGGCCGCCACGCAGGGCGGGCAGGCCGTGGCGATCGGGATCCTGCCGTCGCTGAGCGAGTTCGACTTCACCCACGAGGCGCTGAGCGGTGAAGACCGCTACCGGGCGCTGGCCAGGGGCATGCGGCGGCTGCGCACGGAGCCGTTCCGGGTGCGCGTCGAGGGCGTCGAGCTGCTGGAGCTGGAGGTCGAGGGGGTGATCCTGGAGAGCGCCAACACCTCCTGGCAGGTCCATCTCCGCACCACCCCCGCCGACTTCGCCCGCGTCTACAACGCCGCCCAGCTGGCCATCGGCCCGGTCCTCGCGGTCAGCGGGAACTCTCCCGGCTTCCTGGGCAGGCGGCTGTGGGAGGAGACGAGGATCGCGCTGTTCGAGGAGGCCGCCGACGACCGGGACGTGGAGCGGCTCGACCGCAGGGATCGCCGGGTGGGGTTCGGTTCCGGCTGGGTGCGGAGCATCGAGGAGATGTTCGAGACGTGCGTCCGCGACTACGAGCCGGTGCTGCCGATGACCTCGGCGGTGCAGGAGGCGCCGGGCGGCGTCCCCGCGCTGGCCGAGCTGCGGCTGCACCAGGGCACCGTGTGGCAGTGGAACCGGCCGGTCTACGACCCCGGAGACGGAGGCCACCTGCGGGTGGAGATGCGCGCCCTGCCCGCGGGGCCGAGCGCGCCGGACATGGCGGCCAACAGCGCGTTCCTGCTCGGGCTGACCGCCGCCCTGGCCGTCCGGCCGGTGGAGGAGTTCCCTTTCGCCGGGGCCTACCGCAACTTCTACCGCGCCGCGATCCACGGCCTGGACGCGCCGATGAGCTGGCCGGGCCGCAGCGAGGAGATACCGGCCGAGCGGCTCGCCCTGGACCTGCTCCCGGTCGCCGAGGCCGGGCTCGACAGGATGGGCGTGGACCCGGACGAGACCCGGTGGGCGCTGGACATCGTGCGCGAACGCGTCTCCCGCCGCCGTACCGGCGCGATCTGGCAGCGGGAGGCGCTGGCCCGCGAGGGCGGCGACCAGGCCGCGGCGGCGCGCATGGTGAGCCGGTACCGGGAGCTGTCGCTGGCCGGGGAGCCCGTCCACACCTGGCCTTTCTAACTACAAAAGGGATTTGAGTACCGGCATACTCATGAACTCCGTATCTTGATCCGCCGATCCTGGCGGAACCGGACAGGGAGAGACCCCTCATGAGTCAGATGAAGGCCGTATCGGCGGAGCCGTTCGGGCTGAAACGGGACGGTGGCGGCCTCGCGGCCGGGATCAAGATCCTGGAGAAGGAGCTCAAGCGGGTATCCCTCGACACCGTCCTGGCCAAGGCCAACCGTGTCATGGTCAGGAAGGGGTCGGCCGGCGCCGGGGCGTTCGCCACGATGAGGCCGAAACCGGTCGACTGGTACAGCTTCGATGCCGGGGACAACGCCACCAGGGAGTGGTACCCGCAGGGCCTGACCTGCGCCTCCGACGCCGGGATCGGCGGGAGCGCGTTCGTGGTGAGCTGGTACCACACGCCGGAGTCGGGGGCCGAGCGGGGCGTGCGCCTGAGCTTCCTGAACACCGCGACGCTCCGCTACCGGCACGTCCTGCTCGTCCGGACCGGCGCCGACGGGAACATCGCGCCGATCAACATCCACGCCGGCGGCGTCGCCTGGTACGGCAACCTGCTGTACGTCGCCGACACCACCCGGGGCCTGCGGGTCTTCGACACCCGGCAGATCTTCGAGATCGACGGGGACGGCACGGAGACCATCGGCAGGAAGGGCGACGTGTACGAGGCGTTCGGCTACCGGTACGTGATGCCGCAGACCGACGCCTGGACCACCACCAGCGGCACTGTCCGCTTCTCCTTCGCCGCCGTCGACCGCAGCACCGCCCCCGACACCCTGATCTCCGGCGAGTACGTCGACACCGCGGGCACGGTCGGACGGGTGGCCCGCTGGCCGCTGACCGAGGCGGGCATCCTGAACGCCCCCGCCGGCGGCGTCGTGAAGGCCGTGGACGCCTACGCGCTGCCGGGGGGCAAGATCCAGGGCGCGCTCTCCCACGAGGGCACCTGGTATCTCAGCCAGACCGTGGGCTCCACCGGGAACGGCACCCTGATCGTGGTCGGCGACACGGTGCGCAGGCGGCCCTACCCGGTGGGCCCGGAGGACCTGACCTGCGTTCGCGACAGGAGGACGCTGTGGAGCGTGAGCGAGTTCGCGGGCCGTCGTACGGTGTACGGCGTGCCGCTCTGAGGGGTCGTGTGACCGGACCGGGCCGTGCGACCGAACCGAGCCGTAAAGCCGGTACCGGGCACCCCGTCGGCGACTCCCGGCGGAGGGCGCCGGCGATCGGGCGGAGGCCGCCCTCGGCGCGGACCCCGGGGCCGGCCACCACGACGGGCCTTCAGTGCAGGGAGCCGCCGACCAGGCGGAGGTCGCCGCCCAGGGAGACCGAGACGGCGGTGGTCACGATCGCGGTGAGCGCCTGGGCGACCACCGTGACGGGCATGGAGGGCCTGGCGTCGTCCAGGACCTGTTCGGGGCTGAACGGCACGTGCACGAACCCCCCGCGGATCGCCGGCCTCTCGGTGGCGATCATGTGCATGAGGCCGTAGAAGAGGTGGTTGCACAGGAACGTCCCGGCGCTCTGCGAGACGCTCGCCGGGACCCCGACGGCCCGCGCGGCCGCCACGCACGCCTTCACCGGCAGGGTGGAGAAGTAGGCGGCGGGGCCGCCGCGCACCACCGGTTCGTCGATCGGCCGGTGTCCCGTGCAGTCGGGGATGCGGGCGTCGTCGAGGTTGACGGCCACCCGTTCCACCGTCACGTCCGGCCGCCCTCCGGCCTGCCCGACGCACACGACCACCGCCGGATCGTGCTCCGCCACCGCCGCGCGCAGGTGTTCCAGCGCCCCGCCGAACGCGCAGGGAAGCAGCGCGGTACGCACCCCGGGCACGAGCCTGATCGCCTCCCACGACGGGTTGCCGACGCCGTCGAGCGGCTCGAACCCGGTGAGCAGGACGCCCTTCACCGGCGCTCCGAGGTCGCGGGGCCGGAGACCACCGGGGAGTCCGGGGAGTTCGGGGGCTTCGGGGGCTTCGAGGACAGGGCGCAGGCGGGGGTGCCGCCCGGCAGGCGGTGACGGTTGGCGGCGACGAGCCGGTAGATCCCCCGGGCCACCCACCGGAACGGCGGGATCCGCAGTACGTGCCCCAGAGGGCTCCACGGGAGACCCGCGGAGATCAGCAGCCTGGCCACCGCCTGCGCGCCGCCGTACACCCGGCCGTTCTCGACCCAGAGCACCTCGCGCTCGGCCCGCTCGCGGGTCACGCCCAGCGCCCGGAGGTCCGCGAGCTGCCAGGGGACGACCCGGGCGCGCACCCCGACGCGGCGCTCGGCGAACCGGACGCTCGTCGTGCAGAAACCGCAGTCGCCGTCGAAGACCAGTACAGGTTGTCCCGTCATGCGACTGACATTACCCAGCGGAACTCGATCAAGGCCCGGCGACCAGGGTGACCGCGACCGGGCGGTGGTCGGAGTACGGGACATCCGGGTTGGCCTGGTCCTTTCCGGTGAAACCCGGGGTGACGAGTACGTGGTCGATCTGCTCGGCCGGGCCGCTCAGGGACGGGATGGTGTTGAACGGCCTCACCGGGGCGAAGGGGTCGGTCAGGCCCGCGCCGGTCAGCGCCCGCCAGGCGGGGTCACCAGGCTGGAGGTTGAGGTCACCGGCCACGACCACCGGGGTGCCGCCTTTCGCGGCGTTCCTGACGATCCCCCCGAGCTGCTCGACCTGGTCGAGCTCGCGCCGGCCCGGCGGAGGCTGCAGGTGGGTGCCGATCACGGTGATGTCCCGGCCCTGCCACCGCAACCCGACCTCCAGCGCCTGGGCGCCGGTCGGGCCGCCCTGGACCAGCACGTGGTTTCTCACCGTGGTGATCGGCAGCGTGGTGAGCAGGGCGTCGCCCCAGACCTCGTCGGTCGCCGGGGCCCAGATGTAGTGCATGTCCAGCCGCTCGGCGATCAGCCGTACCCCGTCGTGGCCGCCGTTGAGCAGCCAGCCCCTGTCGGCCTCGCTCAGCACCACCACGTGCGGCCGCAGCTCCCTGATCGCGTCGGCCTGCCGCTCCAGGGAGAGCCTGCCGGACTCGCCGTAGCCCATCCTGATGTTGTACGCCGCGATCCGCAGCCCGTCGCCCGGCGCCTCCCAGCGGGGCGGGGTGCCCTGCCACAGGGGAACGGCCGCAACCAGCGCGACCGCGGCCACGGCGACCGCCGCGAACCGCCGGTCGTAGGAACGGCGCGGCAGGCCCGCGCTGCCCGCCACGCCCAGGAGCGCGACGACGAGCGCCGCGCAGACCGGCACCCACCCGTTGGGCAGGTAGAGGTCGTAGGCGGCGTAGTAGCCGAAGACGAACACGACGAACAGCAGCATCCCCCCGGCCGCAGCCAGCCCCCGCCGGGCCGGCCGGTCCCGGCCGAAGGTCGCCGCGGCGTGCGCCAGGCAGGCTCCCAGCGCGACCTGGCCGACGATCTGCGCGACGATCGTCCAGCCGGGCGCCACGCCGTGGACGCCGTCCACGGTGGCCCTGCCCAGCGTGAACGCCACCGCCGAGGCCACCAGGGCGACCGCGGGCAGGAGCGGGCGGCGCAGTACCGGCAGCGCGGCGGGCGCCGCCGACACCACCGCGAACGCCGCCACGATCACAGCGGCGGCCTGCTGGGCGGAGTCGGTCGCCGCCTGGGCGTGCGCGGTGTTGCCGGTGTAGAGACCCCAGAGCAGCAGGGCGGGGCCGACCGCCAGCCAGGCGCGGGGAGCCCCGGAGTACTCCTCGTCGGGAGGTTCGGCCCGGACCGTGAACGCGCAGAAGAGCAGGAGCTCCACCAGCAGCAGCATCCACGGGACCGCTCCAGGCCGCCACATCAGGTCGATGCCGTCCAGCGCCGCGTGGATCACCGTGGAGGCGGCCAGGCCGACGATCAACCCGCCCATCACGGGCCGGGCGTCGATGCCGCTCATCGCGATCGCCACCAGCCAGACCAGCCCGGCCAGCAGGCCCAGGCTTGCCACGTACAGCTGAACGTCCCCGCCGCCGGTCAGCTGGAGCGCGAGCCTGAACAGGAGCAGCAGGCCCGCGGCGCCGAGGGCCATCAGCGGCGGCCGGACGGACCTGGCCAGCGGGACGGCGAGGAAGGCCAGCACGAACCAGGAGACGGCGTACAGGCCCATCATCTCCGCGGGGGTGCTTCCCGCCCGGCCGAAGAGTGTGATCAGCGACGGCAGGAAGACCCGGAGCACGTCGACGAGCACGACCACGCCGAGGGTCACATCCAGGCGGATCCGCATGCTACCTCCAAAGAACGCGAGCTATCCTCGCCTTCTTCGCGATCCATGACAAGGGTGAGACCCGCCCGGACCGGCACCGGGCCAGGAAAGGCCCCACCGCGGTGTCTCAGCGGCCCGGGGGTTCCTCCGCCGCGTCTCCGGGAGAAGGCGCATTTCCAGGAGAAGGCGCGTCTCCGGGGGGCGGAGGCTCGCCGGAAGGATCGGCGGGCTCGCGGGGGAAGGGGGCGGGAGATCCGTCCCCCCGGCCCTGAGACCGGTCGGAAGGGGTGGGGAACCCGCTCGCGAAGGGCGCGGGACCGCCGGGGGGAGTGGCGGGATGGCCGTCGAGGTGGCGGAACGCCTCGTGCGCCGAGCTGACGCTGTCGCGAAGCGCCTGCTCGAGATGACCGGCGTCCTCGGCCAGCCTCCCTATCTCCGGTACGGCGAAGGCGTCCGCCCCGGACTCCGCCAGCAGTTCCTCGTAGCGGGGAAGCCGCGCGCGAAGCGCCTCGATCTGCTCGTGGGCGCGCAGTGCCCGCTCGGCGTCGGCCACGTGGCCCGCGTAGCGTTCCAGGGCCTCCACCCGGGCGAGGACGGCGGCCTCGCTGGCGGCCAGCGCCCGCTCCAGCGGCGCCATGGCCGCGGCCACCTCGGGCGTGCTGCCGCCGTACACGAACTCGTGGTGCTCGTTGCGCAGTGCGGAGAGCTTGGTCAGCAGCCGGGCGATCTCCCACTCCTGGGCGGGAAGCATCACCGAGTTGCGCACGCTGTCGAGCATGCCCATCGCGTTGACCCGCGAGCGCAGGATGTAGTCGATCGCCTGCTGGGTCCGGTCGAGCAGCTGCCCGGCGTTGTGGTCGAAGTCCTCGGCGGGCAGCAGGTAGCGGCCCTCGTACCAGCGGGCCTCGCGGTAGAGCTCGTGCTCGATCGTCTCCGGCTCCGCCGGCTCGCGGGCGGCCAGCAGGCCGACGAAGACCACGAAGACGAGCAGCGCGAGCATGAAGAACAGCAGCTGCCCGACATCGGCGAGGAACATCAGGCACACCAGGAAGAGCGCGGCCACCCCTCCGCCGACGTTCAGGAACCGTCCGGGCAGGCGCGAGTTGGGCGGCGGAGGCTCGGGGCTCCAACCGGCGCGGATGCGCGACAGCATCGACGCGTGCCGGCGGAACAGGTCGGCGGTCTTGGGAGGGACTTCAGGATCGACCACCACTCGCCGCACAGGCTCGGCCCTCCGTTCGATCACATTCACGTCAGCCGTCGAGATGGCGGAACGCCTCGTGCGCCGAGCGTACGCTCTCGCGGAGCGCTCGCCGAAGCATGTCGGCGTCGTCGCTGAGATGCCCGATCTCCGGTCCGGAGAATCTGGCCGCGCCCGTCTCGGCGACGAGCTGCTCGTACTCGGGCAGGTGCGCTCGCAGGACCTCGATCTGTCCCTGGGCGCGCAGTGCCCGCTCGGCGTCGGCCACGTGGCCCGCGTAGCGTTCCAGGGCCTCCACCCGGGCGAGGACGGCGGCCTCGCTGGCGGCCAGCGCGCGCTCCAGCGGTGCCATGGCCGCGACCACCTCGGGGCTCCTGCCTCCCCTGGCGAGGTTGTGGTGCTTGGCCCGCAGCACGGAGAGCTTGGTCAGCAGCCGGGCGATCTCCCACTCCTCGGCGGGAAGCATCACCGAGTTGCGCACGCTGTCGAGCATGCCCATCGCGTTGACCCGCGAGTGCACGACGAAGTCGATCGCCCGCTGGACCCGGCCGAGCAGGTGCCTGGCGTTGTGGTCGAAGTCCTCCAGGATCAGGAAGCGCCCCTGCCAGTGCCGCGCGTGCGCGTACAGGATCCGTTCGACGGAGTCGGCGGGCGAGGGCTTCCTCACGAGGTAGACCACCCCGAGGATGAAGAGGTACAGGCCGATCAGCGGGGTGAGCAGCAGGACGGCCGCCGAGAGCGGAGCGCCGAGGGCGAAGAGGCCGCCCGCCGCGAGAGCCACCGTCCCGCCGAATATCCCTATGAGCACTCCGGGGATCCTGGGGTCGTCCTGGCCCCTGGGCGGGCGAGCGGTGCGGAGGCGGTAGAGCAGCGGACCGTTCCGGCGGAAGAGCTCGGCGACATCCCTGGGCACCTCAGGATCGACCACCACGCGCTGCACAGGCTCGCCCCCTTTGCCGTGTTTCACGAGCATAGCGATTAACCATGTTTCAGGTCATGCGTCCTTACATGGTGCCTCTCCATCATCGAGTATCGCGTGCCCAAAAGATGATCCTGATGATTGCCCGGAGATCGTCCCAGGTGGGAGGGGGCGGGCTCCGGAGGCCGGCCGCTAGGAACGGGTGACGGAGTCGGTCAGGGGGTCCGTCCGCCGCCGGTGGCGCGCCGTGGCGAGTGACTGGTGGTCGGGGGTGGCCCGCCGGGCGCTGGCCAGCGCGGCCAGGGCGGTGGTGATCGGGACGGCCGCGATGAGCCCCAGCGTGCCCACGACGCTGCGGACGATCTCGGTGGCGATGACCGGATTGGTCACCACCTCGCCGATGGGCTGGTCGCCGACGCTGACCAGCAGGAGCAGCGGCAGGGACGCGCCCGCGTAGGCGAGGATGATCGTGTTGATCACCGAGGCGATGTGGGCACGGCCGACCCGGGCGGCGGCCCGGTACAGCTGGGCGAAGGTGTAGCCGGGATTGGCGTGCGCGAGTTCGGTGACGGTGGCGGCCTGGGTGACGGTGACGTCGTCCAGCACGCCGAGCGAGCCGATGATGATGCTGGCCAGCAGCAGACCCTCGGTGTTGATCCGGTAGCTGACGTCCAGGTAGAACGAGCTCTCGTCGGTGATCCCGTTGAGCTGGGCGATGCCGATGGCCGCGTACGAGAGCACACCGGTCAGGCTGAGGCTGATCAGGGTGCCGACCACGGCCATCGAGGTGGGGATGGTGAAGCCGTGGGTGAGGTAGAGCACCGCGAGCATGATCGCCGCGGCGCCGACGATGGCGACCAGCAGCGGCTGCTGTCCGGTCAGGATCGCCGGGATGACGAACAGGAGAAGCAGCACGAACGTGATGGCCAGCCCGACCAGCGCCATCACCCCGCGCCAGCGGCCGAAGGCGATCACCGCCGCCGCGAACGCGACACCGGCCAGCCACAGCGGGGAGGACCGGTCGTGGTCGGAGATCTGGTACGGCGACACCTCCAGCTCACCGCCGGGGGTGTGGATCAGGATCACGTCGTCGCCCGCGGCGAACTTCTGCGAGCCGGGCCCGCTGGGCAGGCCACTGGTGATGAAATGGCCGGTCCGTGGCCCGCTGGTCAGCTCGACCTTGGCGTCGCCACAGGTGGCGGGGTCGGCCGGCGGCTGCCGGCCGGGGGGTTGCCCGTCCGCGGGCGGCTCCTGCGGGCACGGGGTGAGGGTGACGGCGGTGATCGTCCCGGTCACCCGCTGCAGGCCGGCCGGCGGCTGGCCGGTGGAGGTGAGCTCAGGGGGCCACAACCAGATCAGGGCGGTCAGCGTGGCCAGCGCCAGGGGAACGATGACGGCCAGTGTCGCCCACACCGTGCCACGGGAACTGGGGGCGGCCGGGCCGTGTGAGTGGTTGGCACCCATGGTCGAAAGAGCTCTCCTTGGACGGGAAAGGAGAAAGTACCGCACCGCGAAGGTGATCGTGTGGCCGTACGCCGGCCACCCCGCCACCGCTGGGGAGGGGGGCCGGCGTGCGGGCCGGGTGAGGGTCTTTTCCAGGGACGGGTCAGCGGTAGCCGGCGGTGATCACGTTGGCCTGGACGGCGTTCTCGGTGGCGTCGGTGGGGTAGCCGGCGACCATGGCTCCTTCGTAGAAGGTGCCCGCGCTGAGGTTGGCGCCACCGTCGGGCTTGCAGCAGTCGCCGCCGCTGCCCAAGATGATCGCCCCCTGCTTCTTCATCGGGCTGTAGCCGTTGGGGAGCTGGCCGTCGTACAGGGTGTACAGGCTTCCGGACTGGGCGTTGCTGCCCTTGATCGCGAACCGGGTCGTGCCGTTGTTCTTCAGCGTGGCGGTGACGAACTTGTGGGGGAAGGCCCGCTGGTTGGGGTTCCACGCCTGGCTGCCGCCGGGGAACAGACCCCATTCCAGGTCGGCCTGGACCCAGGGGCCGGTCCCCGAGCAGCCGCCGAACCAGCACTGGGTGCTGAAGTTGATGGCGTCCATGGCGCCGGCGGCGTCGGCCTTCCTGGTGGTCTCGCTGTTGCCGTAGTCGAAGCAGCAGCCGTTGTTGACGTGGGTGCCGCTGGTCACCATGTACATGCCCTCGGGCGCGCTGCCCGTGGGGACGCCGGTCAGGTGGCCGTCCCGCCAGTAGCTGTTGCCGGGGTTGATGTAGAGGGAGTAGGCCTTGTTGCCGCCGACGGTGAGCGACTCGGTGGTCGCGATCGCGGGCCTGCTCTGAGGGGAGCCGGGGACCACGGTGGATCCCTGGTACCACAGGTCGTTGCCCCGCCCGGACTGGTCGTACAGGACCGTGATGACGCATGTGGTGCCGGTGCAGAACGAGTCCTGCGCCGCAGCGTTGGCGACGCCGCCCGCGGTCAGGACGCCGATGTTCCGGGTCGTGCTGTCGGAGGAGCGCCTGACCTGGTAAAGGTTGCCGGCGTAGGCGCCGTAGAGCGCCCGTGTCGTGCTGTGCGCGGCCACGCACGGCGTGCCGCCCGAGGCGTAGATGTCACACGGGCGCGCGCCGGGCGGGGGCGGCGTCGGGGTCACGGTCGGCGTCGGGCTGGGCTGGGTCCCGGTGCTCCATTTCTGGTTGGTGCCGCCATGGCAGCTCCAGATGTGCACCTTGGTGCCGTTGGCGGTGCCGTAGCCGGACACGTCCAGGCACTTGCCGCTGCCGATCGCGGTGATGCTGTTGTCGGCGTTCAGGCGCCACTTCTGGTTGTTCTGCCCGTTGCAGTCCCAGATGATCACCGCGGTGCCGTCGGCGGTGCCCGCGCCGTAGACGTCGAGGCACTTGCCGCCGTACACCCGCAGCTCACCGGCGTCGGTCGTGGTCCACTGCTGGTTGGGCTGCCCGTTGCAGTCCCAGATGTTCACCGCGGCGCCGTTGGCCTGCGAGGCGCCGTTGACGTCCAGGCACCGGCCCGACGCCGTGCCTATCAGCGGCGTGGTCGCCGCCGAGGCCGGCGCCCACCAGGTCAGGCCGGTGGCCAGGAGGGCCGTCACCACCGCTACGACAGAGGCGATGACGGCCGTTCGAGAGTGCCGTCCACGCGTCATGCGGCCCGGTAAGGGAATGGGGGAAACCTGCATTGTCGTGCTCCTTGGGAGTAGGGCCTGGCAGTAGGGCCTGGCGGAGACAGACGCGCTCGGAAGACCACGGGGCTCGTCGGGAAGTCGGTCGCCACTACGAATACGAATCGATTCGATAGGGTTCTGAATCCACCGGGGGAGGAGGAGGCAGTGGTGCACAGCGAAGCACATACGACGGTCGGACCGCTTGTCAAGACTCAGTTCTGCCCGGCTGCCTGCCGGATTCCCTTCCGGGGCTCTCGTCGGCGATGCTCGCGTTTTCGCCGGGAGCCGGGCCCGGAAGAAACGTTCGTCCGTCTCGCTCGCCTGCTCACAACCCGTCCGAACGCCTTGGGAGCGAACCGGTTCGGATTCTGTTGCGGCCGATGACCGGCCGGGGGCAGGAGGGGAGGCGCTGCCGGATCTCGCCGCGGTGGTCGTCGAGGTCGCCTTCACGGCGGATCGGGCGATGCCCGATCAGTACGACACATATGAACGTTTCATTCGGGAGGTTTCGGCGCGGACGGCAGCTGGCGGACATCATCGCAGGTGAAAGCGAAGGGCGGCTCACCGCGGCCGGAATCTCGATGTGCTCGTTGTGAAATAAGCAGGCTTAAGGCCTTGACGAGCACGAGCGGCCAGAACGTAATTTGGTAGCGAGGTCCCGGGAGTGCTCCTTCCGGTGCCTCCGCGGCTGGATCACATGAGCGGGATGTGGAGGCGCTTCGCGTTCGTGGCCGGATCCGCGCAGCCGGCCGCCGTCGTGCATCTCCCCGTTCGACGACGGTCTCCACCTCGGGAGGGCGGCACCCACCTGAGGAGGGCGTGGCCTGATCCACCCCCCACCCCCCGAAGGAACCGCCGTGCAACCACCTTCGCCCGCCACGTCACCGGCCGTGCTGCCGAACCGATCGGTCCTCCACACGGCCCGCGACGGCACGTCGCGGCCGTGCCCGCGGCTCAGGCGCCGCCGGTTCGGGAGCGCGCCGGCCCGGTCGTCTCCCGCAGCGAGATCGGCGGCGCGACGAGCAGGTGGCGATGCGGGAGGCCGGGATCGGCGATGCGCTGGATCAGCAGGTCGACGGCGTGCGCCCCGAGCTCGTCGGCCAGGATGTCGGCGGCGGTGAGCGGCGGGTGCAGGTTCTCCGCCCAGTGCCGGGCCGCGACCCCGGTGATCGAGAAATCGCCGGGTACGGTCAGGCGCGCGCGGGTCAGCGCGCGGTACATCCCGGGGATGGCGGCCTCGTTGACGGTGGCGATGGCGGTCAGCTCGGGGTGCGCGGCCAGGAGCCGCTCGACGCATGATCTCCCCGCCTGGGCGTCGTCGGCGCAGCAGACCTGCACGCCCTCCAGGCCGCGCTCGGCGATGGCGCGGGTGAAGCCGAGCTGTGCCCGGTGGCCGGGGCCGTACCCGGCGGCGACGAGCTCGGCCGAGCGGTTGACCAGGGCGATGTGACGATGACCCAGGTCGGCGAGATGGCGGACACAGCGACCTATCAGCGTCTCGTAGTCGATGTCCACCCAGGTCATCTCGTCGGGCCTGCTGGTGTGGCCGATGCCGACGAACGGCAGTCCGGTCTGCCGCAGGCGGGTGACCCGGTCGTCCTCCAGCCGGATCTCCATGAGGATGACCCCGTCGACCCGGCTGCCGGTGACGACGCGCTCGAACGAGCGGTCGTGCTCGCCGCCGGACGGTGAGAGCAGGATGTCGAGGTCGGCGCGTGCGGCCGCGTCGACCACGCTGGCCACGAAGCCCAGCTGGACGTCGGTGAGACGCCGGCTGGCCGGGGGGATGACCAGGCCGATCGTGCGCGTCCTGCCCTCCTTGAGCGCCCTGGCCGCGGCGTTGGGGCGGTAGCCGAGCTCGTCGATGACCGCCTGGATGCGCTGCCGGGTCCCTTCCGCCACCGGCCGCTTGCCGCTCAGCGCGTACGACACCGTGCTGCGTGACACGCCGGACCGCTTGGCGATCTCCCCGATGTTCACCGGCACTCCTCAGATGGATCGACCACGACGCTTCCACATATTAGATCGAACCGGTTCACCGTGAGGAGCCGTGAGGATGACCGGCGAGGGTTCGGTGAACACCTGCTCGCCATGCGACTTCACCGGCCCCGGTGACACGGGCCGCAGGGCCGGTTTACCCTGGGTCGAATCGATTCGAGGAATCGATTCGACGGTCGACATCATTGCGCGGATCGGCGTAGTGCGATATCCCGATTCATTGTGATCGACTCGCGTCGCTACATTCCCCGGACCGATGCGGTCCTGGACGATCCCCGCCTCGCGCCGTTCGTCGCGCGCATGGGCCGTGATCGAGTGAAGGGGGCCGTCCACGCGGCCCAGCGACGTGCGAGGGACGGAGAGATCAGTCCGTCTGACGTCCCCGACGAGGTGATGCGGTCGTTGCCGGGTGACGGGCCCCGTGAGGTGATCAACGCCACCGGGGTGCTCCTGCACACCAACCTCGGCCGGGCCCCGCTCTCGGCGGCCGCCCTGGAGGCGATCCGTACCGCGGGCGGGAACACCGACGTCGAGTTCGACCTCGAGACCGGCCGCCGGGCGCGGCGCGGCCGGGCGGCGCTGGCCGCGCTCGCGCGGGCCGTCCCGGACGCGGAGGCGGCACACGTGGTCAACAACAACGCCGCGGCGCTGGTGCTGGCCGCGACCGCGCTGGCCCAGGGGCGGGAGATCGTGATCAGCCGGGGGGAGCTGGTCGAGATCGGCGACGGTTTCCGGCTGCCCGAGCTGCTGGCGTCCACTGGCGCCCGGCTGCGCGAGGTCGGCACCACCAACCGCACGTCCGTGGCCGACTACGCCGGTGCGATCGGGCCCGCGACCGGCTTCGTGCTCAAGGTGCACCCCTCGAACTACCGGATCGAGGGCTTCGCGGCGACACCGTCCGTCGGCGATCTGGCCGGGCTGGGGGTGCCGTTGATCGCCGACATCGGCTCCGGGTTGCTGGAGCCGGAACCGCTGCTGCCGGACGAACCCGACGCGGCGACCTGGTTGCGCGCGGGCGCGGACCTGGTCACGGCCAGCGGGGACAAGCTGCTCGGCGGCCCGCAGTGCGGGCTGCTGCTCGGGCGGGCCGATGTGGTGGAGCGGCTGCGCCGCCATCCGCTGGCCCGCGCGTTGCGGGTGGACAAGCTGACCCTGGCGGCCGTGGAGGCCACGCTCACCCACGCGGCCAACCCGGCCCGTGACGCCCTGCGCGCGGACCCGGCCGTACTGCGCCGCCGTGCCGAGGTCCTCGCGGCACGGCTGGCAGAAGCGGGCGTGGGGGCCGAGGCCGTGGACACCGAGGCGGCCGTCGGGGGCGGGGGAGCACCCGGCGTCGTGCTGCCCAGCGCGGCGGTGGCCGTGGCCGCCGCCCTGGCCGGAACCCTGCGGACGGGGAACCCGGCGGTGGCCGGCCGGGTGGAGGGCGGGCGCTGCCTGCTCGACCTGCGGGCGGTCGCGCCGGAACGCGACGGGGACCTCTTCCGCGCGGTGGTGGCCGCGTGCTCGTGATCGCCACCGCGCTCGCCAGGTTGCCCCGGCCCTTCACCGCGGCCGAGGCGCGAATCGCGCCGAACACCAGCCGCCGGGTCGTCATCCCGCTGCCCGAACATCTCGACCGGCTGGGCACCACCAGACGCCAGGACAACACTGGTTCCAGAACATTTATTTGATAGCGTTACCATCGGGGACGTGCAGGTGCCTGGTGGCCCTCCCGGTCTTCAAAACCGGTGGCGCCGAGGATCTCGGCGCGGCGGGTTCGATTCCCGTCCGTCTCCGCCACTCCCAGAGTCGGCTGGAGCTTCATGAGATTTCTCCTGCTCGGGCACTTCGAGATCCATCGACCGGACGGCGGCCATCTCGCCGTGACCCGGATCAAACATCGCCAGCTCCTCGCCCTCCTGCTGCTCGACTCGCCGCATGCGGTCTCGACCGACCGCTGCGTCGCCGCCCTCTGGGGGGAGGACGCCCCGCCGTCGGCGCGAAGGAACCTGCAGACGTACGTCGCGGATCTGCGCAAGTGCCTGGCCTGCTCGGGGGTCTCGATCCAGACCGTGCCCGGCGGGTACCGGGTGACCGACGTCGCCGACCGGCTCGACCTTTCCGACTTCGAGTCGACGCGGTCGGCCGCGGCCGCCGCCCTGAGCGCGCGCGACGACACCTCGGCGGCCCGCCTGCTCAGGGACGCGCTCGGCCTCTGGCGCGGCGCCGCTCTCCAGGACCTCGCCGACAGCTCCCAAGTGCTGCGGAACGCCGCCACCCAGCTCAACGAACGCCGGATGGCCGCGGTAAGCGACTTCGCGGGCGCGTGCGTCCGGCTGGGGGCGTACGAGGAGGCCATCGACCAGCTCCGGATCGCGGTCGCCTGGGCCCCGCTGCGGGAGGACCTGCGAGCGCAGCTCATGCTGGCCCTGCACAAGAGCGGGCGGAGGGCCGACGCGCTGCTCGCCTACCACGACTGCCGGGCGGCCCTGGTCGAGCGCATCGGTGTCGGGCCCTCGCACACGTTGACGATCCTGCACGACCGCATCCTCATGGAGGACGGCGACCTGTGATGTGGCGGTCGTGTGGCCGCCGTGTGGCGCCCGTGGAGACGGATCGCTCACTCTGGGGCGGTGGCGATGTTAGCGCGAACACCCGATGGTCGGACCCTCACCGTCGACGGCAGTCCTCAGCCGTTCACCATGGGCTGGAGCTACATGATCTGGGCGCAGAGCGACAACGGCGCCCTGCGTTTCCATACCGGCGCGGCCGGCTCGCGCGAGCTGATCGCCCGCCACCTCGGTGAGTACGAGCGGTTCACCGTCCGCGAGGTCTCCTGGAACGGGGCCCGGCTGGTCTCCCACGAGGACCTGGAGAACGGCGGCACGACGATGCTGTGGATCGGGCCGCACCACGAGGTCTACACGTTCGTCCCGGGGGCGAACGTGCCCTTCGAGGTGTTCATCGGCTACCTCTCCCTCTTCGACGTCCACGACGCCCCGGAGGGGGTCGTCCTGGCGCCGAGGCCCGGCGCGCGCGTACGCCTCGGCGACCTGCTGGCCGTCAACAGCCTGGAGGGCGTCTGCTCTATCCAGGTGAACCCGGCCGGGTCGCTGCCCACCCCGGGTGGCTCTGGCAAGCGGGTGCGCGGCGGCGCGCTGTGGAAACGCGACGAGAGGGCCGCCGACGGGCGGGTGCTCCGTTCGGCGATCCTGGTCAACGCGACGACGACCGCGATCCTCACGGCGCGGGAGGCCGACGACCCCCGGTTCGCGGCCGTGGCCGACTCCCTCACGTGCGGGCTGGTCTGACGGCCGTGCAGAACGTCGTCAACTCGCTGGCCGTGTTCGCCTTCCTCGGCATGGTGGTCGCGCTGTTCGCCATCTCCGCCCTGCTGAGGACCGTGCGCGAGCTGCAGCAGGCGGTGCTCGCCACCCCCGCCCCCGGCCCGGCCGCGGTCCGGCGCCTCGCCCGGTTCGCCTCCGCCGACGGGCGGCCGACCTTCGTGCTCGTGGTGTCCGAGCACTGCCTGAGTTGCCGGGATCGCGTGGGCCACCTGGCCGCGATCCCGCCCGGTGCGATCGACGGCCACCTGATCCAGCTGAGCGCGACCGAGGCCTGCGCGGCGTGGGTCGAGCGGGCCCCGCACGTCAGCGCCGTCGCCGACGCCGAACTGCTGGGGTCGGTCGCGGTCGGCGCGACCCCCTCTCTCGTCAAGTACGCCCCGGACGGCGCCGAGGAGTGGCGCCGCGCGGTCGGGTCCGACCCGGACCTGGACCGGCTCCTCGGGGTGAATCAGCCCGAATCGTCGAACGTGAGGTGAGTGACATGACCGGCGACTACTGGGCCGACGTGCCGACGGCGGAGGAGGAGACCGAGGCGCGCCCCTCGGTACGGCAGAGGGTGTCCCGGCGCACGATGGTCAAGTCGGTCGGTGTCCTCGGCGGCGCGCTGGCGCTGAACGTGGTGGGCGCCCTGCCGCCCGCGCGTATCAGGAGCGCCTCCGCGACCGTCGGTTCTGAGTGGTCCGGCTGCTCCAACTCCGGCTACGCCAGTTTCGACGGTTACCGGGACGGCACCACCCAGCGGGTGTGCGTGGGCGCGGCGTACTCCAGCAGCTACTGCGGCAGCGACGGCTGGTTCCGCACCGACGGCAACGCCTACTCGTACTACACGCCGATCGTCAACTGCGGCGCGAGCGGGGTCACGAAGAAGAACGCCTGGCGCTGGACGCACAGCGGCACCCCCTACCGCTGCGCCGACGGCCGCTTCGTGGTGTACGGCGCGGGCAGCACGTTCTACATCTGCTCCAAGGCGAACCCGTGACCATGGCCGCCACCCGCACCGCGGGGCTCCTGTTCGCCGTGGCCGCCGCGATGGCCGTGGCCGGCGCGGTATGGCCGGGCCGGCTGGACCTCATCGCCTGGACGTTGATGGGGATCGTCGCCGGGTTCTCGCTGTCCGGCTCGGTTTGAAGCCTCAACTCGGCGGATCTGCTCACCTCGTCGGTCTGGCGGGGACAGATGACGGCGTTCTCGTCCGGGCTCGTGCTGGGCGGGCTGGTGTCGGGGACGGTCGTGGGGGCCTTCGGAGGCCTCGTGTCGGTGGTGCCCGAAGCCGGGCGGACCTGGGTACTGGTCCCGGTGGTTGCGGTGCTGCTGGTGTTCGAACTCGCCGGACGGCCGCTCCAGCTGATCCAGAACCGCAGGCTCGTGCCACAGGAGATCATTCCGCGCGCCCGGTTCGAGGGCCCGTTCCAGTTCGGCTTCGAGATGGGCACCGGGGTGCGCACCTTCACTCCGACCGCGCTCCCGCACGCCCTGGTCCTCACAGTCGTGCTCGTCGGAGGCATCCTCCCCGGGGTGCTGGCCGGGCTCGGGTTCGGCCTGGGCCGGGTGCTGATGCCGCTCACCCGGTCGCTGAGCGGCGACCCCCAGAGGTGGGACCGTCACCTGCTGGGGCGGTCGGCCCGGGTGGGCCGATGGTGCGCGGCCGGCTTCCTGCTCGTGCTGCTGGTTCTCCTCCTGGGCCGGTGAAGGATGATCCTGCTCGCCGACGTCGCGCTGGCCGGCGCGCTGCTCCTCGTGATGGCGGGCTTCGTACGAGAGGACGACGTCACGCGCGGGCACGGCCTGCTGCCCGCCTGGATGATCCGCGCCGCCGGCCTGGCCGAGCCGGTGGTCGGCGCCGCGGTGATCGCCGCCTGGGTCGTGGGCGATCCCGGCCGCCACGTCTGGGGGGCCGCGGCGGTGTGGCACACCGCCTTGGCCGGGTATCTCGCGGTCCTGTTGCGGGCGCGGGGCCGGGTGCCGTGCGGCTGCCTGGACGGGGTGAGCCCCGTGTCCCCGTTGAAGATCGTCATCGGTGGTCTGTGGGCCGCCGCGAGTGCCATGATGGCGGCGGGCACGGTCTCCCTTCCGGAAGACGTGGTCGTCCGCCTCACGCACCTGGCCGTCGCCGGGTTCGTGACCCTGCTGGTGGTCGTCGCGGCGTCGGTGTCGTCCGTGTCCCCTCGAAGGAGGATCAGATGACCCGATGGACGCTGATCGTCGCCGTCGCCGTGACCGGGTTGTCCGCCTGCGCCGCGGAAGGGGGGCCCGTCACCGCGGGAGGGGGGCCCGTCACCGCCAAGCCGACGGCGCAGGTGCTGCTCGACGCCTCGCAACTGCCCGGTGGCCCGTGGACGGCCGAGAGGACCGGCGAGGTGCGCTGGGCCGACCTCGACAGGGCGCTGGTGCCGTGCGGGAAGCGGGTCATCGCCCCGGGGGAGGCCCGGGTGCGGTTCCGGGTGTTCGCCTCGGCGGACGGGGTGTCGGTCTCGGAGCTCGTCGTCTCCGGGATCGAGACCGTCCAGGCCTTCAAGCGCTTCTACGCCGAATGCGGCTCCGTGGGAAAGGTCGAGGGGCGTCCCGGCCCGACCAACGTGGTGCGGCGCGGCGACACGACGGAGATCGCCAACTTCACGGACGACCACCTGGTCGTCGTCAACGGTCCCAGCGCCATGGACGACCTCGGGGCGATCGCCGACGCCGCGCGCGACCAGGCCGCGAAAGCGGGATGATGAAGCTTTGAAGCCCCATCTGAACTACGAAGATATGGTGGACGATACAGGGATTGAACCTGTGACCTCTTCCGTGTCAGGGAAGCGCTCTCCCGCTGAGCTAATCGTCCTCGGGCGAACCAGAGCGGAAGACGGGATTCGAACCCGCGACCCTCACCTTGGCAAGGTGATGCTCTACCACTGAGCCACTTCCGCGTATCCGCTTCGGGTTTCCCCTCCGCGCTCGCACTACTTTACCGGATCCCTGGGGGTCCGATGGTCGTGCGTTGAGGTGGAGACGGGATTTGAACCCGTGTAGACGGCTTTGCAGGCCGTTGCCTCGCCTCTCGGCCACTCCACCGGCCGGGCCCCTGAGGACCCGCCGGAGCGGAAGACGGGATTCGAACCCGCGACCCTCACCTTGGCAAGGTGATGCTCTACCACTGAGCCACTTCCGCGTGACCCCCGGAAACGTTCCGGGGCACGTGAAAACTCTAGCGCCTCCGCAGGGCGGATGTGCGCAACCAGGCGGGCTGCCGAGATCCTCACCTGGTGACCGGCTGGACGTCGGAGGCCCGGACGAACATGATCCGGTGCCCGAACTGGATCTGCCGGTAGCGGATCCTGCCTGTGACGACATGGTGCTCGGACGGGTCGAAGGCGGCCGCCCTGAGGTAGGAGGCCCGCGCCGTCGCGTCGGAGCTGTACGCCTGCCCGGCGGGTATCGAGTACTGCAGCGGGGTCAGGGTCTGTACGGGAACGCCCCCCGGGTAGGCGGGCGCCTTCGGGTAGGCCCTGCCGTACACCCTGACCGGGGAGCGGCCCGGCCGGGGCGTCACCAGGGGGCCGGACGCGCGTACGGAGGTGGGAGCTCCGGCCGGATCGTGGAACCAGGCCTTCTGGCCGAGGTACCAGATCGCGGTCCAGTCGCCCCTGCGCTCGGCGAGCGCGTACCGCTGGCCGGTGGAGGCGCGGGCGGCGTGGTCGTAGACGCTGTACGTGGAGCCGCCGGTGGGGTGCTTGCCGATGTCCCTGACCAGTGGCGCGGTGGCGGAGGGGCGCGTGCGCAGCCAGACCGAGGCGGCGCCCAGGCCGCGGCACCCCCCGGCGCAGCCGGTGAATCCCGGGCTGTTGGTGTCGTAGTCGGGCCTGATCAGCACCGAGCGCGCGTCGTCGCCGCCCGAGGCACGCAGCGGCCTGCCGAGCAGCTCGAAGTAGTGGGCCCAGTCCCAGTAGGGGCCGGGGTCGTCGTGCATGCCGCCCACGGTCTCCGGGGTGGTGCCCGGCACATTGTCGTGCCCCAGGATGTGCGCCCGGTCGAGGGGGACGTCGTACTTGGCGGCGAGGTGGCGGACCAGCCTGGCCGACGCCCGGTACATCGCCTCGGTGAACCAGGCGCCGCCCCTGGCCAGGTAGCCCTCGTGCTCCAGGCCGATGGAGCGGGAGTTGACGTACCAGTTTCCCGCGTGCCAGCCGATGTCCCTGGCCCGCAGGTGCTGGGCGATGTGGCCGTCGGCGGAGCGGATGGTGAAGTGCCAGCTCAAGTAGGCGGGGTTCTTGACCAGGCGGGTCATCGCGTCGTAGCTCGTCTCCCCGTCGTGGATCACGATGTAGTCGATCCTCCGGGGGCCGGCGGAGCGGTCGTGGTTGCCGTACCCGCCGCCGGGGAGCCGCTTGTAGGCGGCCGGGAGCCACTCGCAGGAGACGCTCTTCGGGCAGTCGGGTCCCGGCGCGGGAGCGGGGGCGGGCCGCTGGGCGAGCATCATGGCGATCTTCGTGGCGGGAGTGGGGGCGGGCGCCGGGGTGGGGGTGGGGGCGGACCCTGCGGCGGGCACTTTGGCGGACCCTGTGGCGGGCACTGTGGCGGGCACTGTGGCGGGCACTGTGGCGGGCACCGCGGTGGGCTTGGTGGCGGGCGTCGCGGGCTTCGCGGTAGGTTTCGCGGGCTTCGCGGTGGGTTTGGTGGCGGGTTTCGCGGCGGGCCTCGCGGCGCGTACGGCGCGCACGGTGGCGGGTGCCAGGGTGGGCGCGGGGGCGCGGCGCTGCGCCGCGGGGGCGGGCGGGGCGGGGGGTGCGGACAGGGCCGGCGTGGCGGGGAGGGTCACCCGCTCGCCGTCGCCGGTCACCCGCGCGGCACCGGCCCGGATCGTCGCGTAGACCTCGTCGGCGAAGGACAGCGCCGCCTCCTCGGCCGCCGCGCCCCTTTGCGGGGCGCCGGGGTAGCGGGCCACGGCGTCGTACCAGCTCGCCGGATCGTCGCCGGAGCCCTCGCCGCCGGTGCGGCGCCGGTAGTCGGCGAGCAGCGCGGCACCGCCCATGATGTTGGCGGAGGCGTCCTCGCGCAGCCGGTCGGGGGACAGGCCGGTGAGCTCCGAGGCCCGCCGCAGGGTGTCCTCCGGCGGGTCCGCCGCCATGGGGGGAAGGGCGATCACGCGCGGCCGGGTCTCGTCGCCGCGCGGGTCCTCCCCGGCGCCGTGGGGGTGCCCGGGTTCGGCCCGGCCGTCGATCAGGTGCATCGGGCCGTACCCGGCGGAGACGCTGGGCAGCCCGTCGTGGCCCTCCCAGCGGGACTCCAGGTAGGAGACCGCGAGCAGCACGCTCTCCGGCACCCCGTATCTCCGTGCCGCCTCGGTGAAGGCGGCCTGCCTGCCGGACCGTGCCACCGCTCCCGTCGCCCTGGCGGCCGGCGTCGTGGTCCCGGCGGGGGCCGGGTGGGTCTGGAGCCGGGTGGGCCGGTCCCCGGGGCGTGCCGCCTGCGCCGGGACGACCGAGGCCAGGGCGACCGAGGCCAGGACGGTGAGAGCGGCGACGACGGTGGTCCCCGGCAGGCGGCGCATAGCGGTTCCTCCCCCTCTGGTAACTACCTAGAGTTATCAGAGATTACCGACTGTCGCGCATTGCGGCGGGGTTGAGATGTTGAAGAGATTCTCTGCCCGAAATCGGGCAGGAAACTTGGTGTGTTCTCTCCCGGATGCGTATGGTCCTGCTCTGTGTCCACGGCACGGAATCCGCACGAGGATCTGATCACCCACCTGACCCGGACGAGCGCGCTCGGTCCGGGCGAGGCGGCGCGGGTCGTCGCGGACGTGCTGGCCTACTTCTCCGAGCCCGTCGACGAGTTCGTCCGGCGGCGCCACGCGGAGCTCAAGGCCAGGGGGCTGGTCAACGACAAGATCTTCCCCAAGGTCGCCGCCGAGCTGGCGGTACGCCGTGTCGCGGCACCCGAACTCTCCCTGCGACAGCTTCGCCGGATCGTCTACGGGTAGCGGACGGCGGCACCCCGATCGTTTATGGACAAAGGAGCGGATACATGTGCGGAATCGTGGCCTACGTAGGGCCCAAGGACGCGGCACCCATCCTGCTGGAGGGCCTGCAGCGTCTTGAGTACCGAGGCTACGACTCGGCCGGGGTGGTGGTGTCCAACAAGGGCCTCAAGATGCGCAAGGTCAAGGGCCGGGTGGCCGACCTGGCCGCGGTCGTGCCCGCGCGGTTCAAGGGCGGCCTGGGCATCGGCCACACCCGCTGGGCCACCCACGGCGCGCCCAGCGACGTCAACGCCCACCCACACCTGTCCACCGACGAGCGCATCGGCGTCGTGCACAACGGCATCATCGAGAACGCCGACGAGCTGCGCGCCAAGCTGGAGGCCGACGGGGCGATCTTCCTGTCGGAGACCGACACCGAGGTGCTGTCGCACCTGATCGCCCGCACGGTCAAGGAGGCCGACTCGCTGGAGGAGGCCGTGCGGACCGCGCTCAAGCGGGTCGTCGGCACGTACGGGATCGCGGTGATCGACTCCGAGCGTCCCGGCGAGGTGGTCGTGGCGCGCAACGGCAGCCCCATCGTGCTGGGCATCGGGGAGAAGGAGATGTTCGCCGCGTCCGACGTCGCCGCGCTGGTCCGCTACACCCGCCAGGTGGTGCACCTGGAGGACGGCGAGATCGCCGTGCTGCGGGCCGACGGGTTCAACACCTTCGCCAGCGACGCGCGGGAGACGGCCAAGGAGACGCTGACCGTCGACTGGGAGGCCGGGCACTACGACACCGGCGGCTACGAGCACTACCTGCTCAAGGAGATCTCCGAGCAGCCCGACACAGTGGCCAGGACGCTGCGCGGGCGGCTGGACGACCGCTTCCACATCGCCCACCTGGGCGGTCTCAACATGGACGCGCGGGAGACCCGCTCGTTCCGCCGGGTGAAGATCATCGGCTGCGGTTCCGCGTACTACTCGGGCCAGATCGGCGCGCAGCTCATCGAGGAGCTGGCGCGCATCCCGGCCGACGCGGAGCCGGCCAGCGAGTTCCGCTACCGCAGCCCGGTGGTGGAGGCCGACACCCTGTACGTGGCGATCAGCCAGTCGGGGGAGACCTACGACACCCTCGCCGCCGTGCAGGAGCTCAAGCGCAAGGGCGGCAGGGTGCTCGGCATCGTCAACACCGTGGGCAGCGCGATCGCCCGCGAGTGCGACGGCGGCGTCTACCTGCACGCGGGTCCGGAGGTCTCGGTGGCGAGCACCAAGGCGTTCACCTCGACCGCCGTGGCCTTCGCGCTGCTCGCGCTGCACCTGGGCCGGGTGCGTGACCTGTCTCCCGCCGACGGCCGCAGGATCTGCGACGGCCTGCGGAGGCTGCCGGACCAGATCAAAGAGATCCTGGCGCTGGAGCCGCAGATCAAGGAGCTGGCGGGCAAGTACGCCGAGTCGCCGAGCATGATGTTCGTGGGCCGGGTCAGGGGTTACCCGGTGGCCCGCGAGGGCGCGCAGAAGCTCAAGGAGATCTCGTACGTGCACGCCGAGGCGTACCCGGCGAGCGAGCTCAAGCACGGGCCGCTGGCGCTGATCGGCCCGGACATGCCGACGGTGGCGATCGTCCCCGACGACGAGCTGCTGGACAAGAACCTCACCACGCTGGGCGAGATCCGCGCCCGGGGCGGCCGGGTGCTCATGGTGGGCCACCGCACGGCCGACCCCAAGCTGGCCGACGACTGCGTCGTGGTGCCCAAGAACGAGACCGAGCTGGACCCGATCCTGCTGTCGATCCCGCTCCAGCTCTTCGCCTACCACGCCGCCGTGGCGCTGGGCAGGGACGTCGACAAGCCCAGGAACCTGGCCAAGAGCGTCACGGTGGAGTGAGACCCTCTACCTCTCTGCCCCTCGCCCCCTGCTTTCGCGCCCCCGTCCCCGGCCGGCCGGGGACGGGGGCGCGCTTTCCCGAACCCCCGCGAGACGGTCGTCTCCGATATCCGGATTTCCAGTGTTTTTCCGGTGATCCGTGCCCGAATGCGGATCACTGGAAGTTCCGGCATACCCCACTTCATCACAGAAAGTGAGGGGAAAGTAACCTATGGTATAGGGGGTTCTTGGGGGAAGGGGCGCTTATGCGCCGTAGGGGGTTTTTCGCACTGGCGGCGGGGGCCGTGGTGGCCGCGGGGTGCGGCGCGGACGGCGGCGCCGATCCGGAGGTGAAGCGCCTGTTCCTTCTCGAGCCGACCGCCGACGGCCACGGCTGGGACAGGATCGCGGGCAGGCTGGCGACCGTCCTTGTCCAGTCGGGACTGGCGCGCACCGCCATGGCCGTCGAGCGGGCGGGGGCGCTGGGCTCCGCCCCGCGCGACGCGTTCGGCGCCTTCCGCGGACCCTTCGCGCGCGAGGGCAGGCTGCTCGTCACCGCGATGCCGATGGTGGCCGCCGCGGAGATCGCCAACACCGCGGCCGTGGTGAACGCCGCCACCCCCATCGCCCGCCTGGTCGGCGACTGGGCGGTCCTGGTGGTCCCCTCCGGCTCCCGCCTGCGCACCTTCGAGGACTTCGTCGCGCGGCTGCGGCACGACCCGGCGGGGCTGACGGTCGGCGGCCGGTCGGAGGGCGGCTCCGACCACGTGCTCTACGGCATGATCGGCAAGTGCCTGGGGGTGGACGCCCGGCTGCTGGAGTACGCCGGATACCTCGCCCCCGAGGACGCCGCCGAGGCGCTCCACGTCGGCCGGGTGGCGGCCCTGCTGGGATCGGCGCGCGCCCTGCGGCCCGAGATCGCCGCGGGCCGCCTGCGGCCCCTGGTGGTCTCCTCCGGCGGCCGGATCGACGGGATCGACGCGCCGACGCTCATGGAGGTCGACGTCCGCCTGGAGTACAGCGACTGGTGCGGCCTGCTGGGCCCCAAGGGCATGAGCCAGGGGGACCGGGGCGCCGCTATCGCCCTGTGTGACAGGATCGACGCCGCGCCGCGCTGGCGTGCCCTGTGCGCGTCCCACGGATGGAGCCGGGTCTACCTCAGCGGCGACGAGTTCCGCCAGTGGCTTTCCACCGAGACGGGCCGCACTCGCGGCGTGCTCCACGAGCTCGGACTGTTGAAGTCCTCCGACACAACCTGTTGGGGCAGTTGCGTCCGGCGCCCCTAGATGTAGGATCCTGCTCGTTGCTGGTTCGCCCCGCGAGGGGCGAGGCAAGAGGGAACCCGGTGAGATTCCGGGACTGCCCCGCAGCGGTGAACGGGAACGAAAGCCGTTATCGAGCACTGGGTGAACCATGCCTGGGAAGCGACGGCCGGTAGGTGTGTGCGATGCGCCCGTGAGTCCGAAGACCTGCCGGTGACGTGAACGTCCAGGGCCTCGTGGGAGGGTCCGCGGAACGAGGCGATCCGGCGTGCCCGGGATCGCTCGCGGACGCGTGCCCATCCGGCGGAGCCGTACGGGGAAGTCCGATCGAGCGAGGGGCACTACGTGACACAGGCATTGGCGGGGACCGCGGCGGGGACCGCGGCGGACGACCGCAGGCTGGCGATCGACGAGGCGGCCGCCCGGGTGATCACCGATCCCGAGAACTCCAGGGTCGCCGCCGCGATGCTGGCCGAGCTGATCGCCGACGAGGCCGCCGAGCACGGCGTCCGCGACTTCTCCGAGTCCATCGCCGCGACCCACGAGGCGGGGCTGATCCAGGACAGGCTCGCGGAGTTCGTGGCCGCCCACGCCGGGGTCCTGGACGCGCTGGCCGACCCGGAGGCCGACGCCAGGTTCGAGTACTTCGGGCTGCGCACCGTCTACGACCGCTACCTGCTGCGTCACCCGAGGACCCGCAAGGTCCTGGAGCGCCCGCAGCACTTCTTCCTCCGGGTGGCCTGCGGCCTGTCCGAGACCGTCGAGGAGGCCGCCGAGCTGTACGCGCTCATGGCCACCTTGTCCTACCTGCCCAGCTCGCCCACGCTGTTCAACTCCGGCTCCCGCAGGCCCCAGCTCTCCTCGTGCTTCCTGCTCGACTCGCCCCGCGACGAGCTGGAGTCCATCTACGAGCGCTACGGGCAGGTCGCGCGGCTGTCGAAGTACGCGGGGGGCATCGGGATCGCCTGGACCAGGGTCCGCTCGCGGGGCTCGCTGATCCGCGGCACCAACGGCCACTCCAACGGCATCGTGCCCTGGCTGCGCACGCTCGACTCCAGCGTGGCCGCGGTCAACCAGGGCGGCCGGCGCAAGGGCGCGGCCTGCGTCTACCTGGAGCCCTGGCACGCCGACGTCGAGGAGTTCCTGGAACTGCGCGACAACACCGGCGAGGAGGCCCGCCGCACGCACAACCTGAACCTGGCCAACTGGATCCCCGACGAGTTCATGCGCCGGGTCGAGGCCGACGGCGTCTGGTCGCTGTTCGACCCCAAGGAGGTCCCGCACCTCACCGATCTGTACGGCGCCGCGTTCGACGACGCCTACCGGGCCGCCGAGGCCGAGGGCCGCTTCACCCGGCAGATCCCCGCCCGCACCCTGTACGGGCGGATGATGCGCACGCTCGCCCAGACCGGCAACGGCTGGATGACCTTCAAGGACGCGGCCAACCGGACCTCCAACCAGACGGCCAGGCCCCAGAACGTCATCCACCTGTCGAACCTCTGCACCGAGATCCTCGAGGTCACCGGCGACGCGGAGACCGCCGTCTGCAACCTCGGCTCGATCAACCTCGCCGCCCACCTGTCGGCGGACGCCGGGGAGGCCGTCGACTGGGCGCGGCTGCGCGCGACCGTCGGTACCGCCGTGCGGTTCCTCGACCGCACCATCGACCTGGGCTTCTACCCGACCCCCGAGGCGGAGGCGGCCAACCGGAAGTGGCGCCCGATCGGGCTCGGCGTGATGGGCCTGGCCGATGTGCTGTTCACGCTGCGGCTGCCCTTCGACTCGCCGCGCGCCCTGGAGCTGTCCACCAGGATCTCCGAGGAGATCGCGCTCGCCGCCTACCGGACCTCCTCCGACCTGGCCGTGGAGCGGGGCCGCCACCCGTCGTACGAGGAGACCAGGGCCGCCGCCGGGGTGCTGCACCCCGACCACTACGGGGCGGCGGGGTCCGCGGAGTGGGCCGAGCTCAGGGAGCGGATCGCCGGGACCGGCCTGCGCAACTCGCTGATGATCGCGATCGCGCCGACGGCCACGATCGCCTCCATCGCGGGCTGCTACGAGTGCATCGAGCCGCAGGTCTCCAACGTCTTCAAGCGCGAGACCCTCTCGGGGGAGTTCCTCCAGGTCAACCGCTATCTCGTCCGCGACCTCCAGGCCCGCGGCCTGTGGACCCCGCTGATCCGCGACGCGATCAAGCGCGCCGACGGCTCCGTCCAGGACATCCCGGAGATCCCCGCCGACCTGAAGGCGCTCTACCGTACGGCCTGGGAGCTGCCGCAGAAGGCGCTGATCGACCTGGCCGCCGCGCGCACCCCGTACATCGACCAGTCGCAGTCGCTGAACCTCTTCATGGCCACGCCGACCATCGGCAAGCTCTCCTCGATGTACGCCTACGCGTGGAAGTCGGGCCTCAAGACCACCTACTACCTGCGCTCGCGCCCGGCCACCCGGATCGCGCAGGCCACCGTGGCGGCGCCGGTCGCGCGGGCCGTCCCCGACCCCGAGGCGATCGCCTGCTCCCTGGAGAACCCCGAGTACTGCGACGCCTGCCAGTAGCCGTCCCGGCTCCTCGAAAAGAGTCTCCAGAAAGCTCCCAGAAAGGCATTCACCCGATGTTGCTCGACCCCGGCATGGATCTCACCCTGCGGCCGATGCGCTACCCCGAGTTCTACGAGCGCTACCGGGCCGCGATCCGCAACACCTGGACCGTCGAGGAGGTGGACCTCACCTCCGACCTGGCCGACCTGGCGAGGATGACGCCCGAGGAGCGCCACCTGATCAACCGCCTCGTGGCGTTCTTCGCCACCGGCGACTCGATCGTGGCCAACAACCTCGTCCTCAACCTCTACCAGCACCTCAACGCCCCCGAGGCGCGCCTGTATCTCAGCAGGCAGCTGTTCGAGGAGGCGGTGCACGTCCAGTTCTACCTGACCCTGCTGGACACCTACCTGCCCGATCCGGACGAGCGGGTCAAGGCCTTCGCCGCGGTCGAGCACATCCCCTCGATCCGGGACAAGGCGGAGTTCTGCTTCCGCTGGATCGACTCGCTCGGCGGGCTGACCCGGCTGGAGACGCGGGAGGACCGGCGGGCGTTCCTGCTCAACCTGATCTGCTTCGCGGCGTGCATCGAGGGGCTGTTCTTCTACGGGGCCTTCGCCTACGTCTACTGGTTCCGCTCCAGGGGCCTGCTCAGCGGCCTGGCCACCGGGACGAACTGGGTGTTCCGCGACGAGTCCATGCACATGGAGTTCGCCTTCGGCGTCGTGGAGACCGTACGGGCCGAGGAGCCGGACCTGTTCGACGACAAGCTCGCCGAGCAGGTCACCCAGATGATCGAGGAGGCGGTGGCCGCCGAGCTGGCCTTCGCGGCCGACCTGTGCGGCGACGGCCTGCTCGGGATGAGCGTGGACCAGATGCGCCGGTACCTGGAGTACGTGGCCGACCAGCGCCTGGTCAGGCTGAGGATGCCCGCCAGGTACGGCACGGCCAACCCGTTCGCGTTCATGGAGTTGCAGGACGTGCAGGAGCTGGCCAACTTCTTCGAACGGCGGGTTTCGGCCTACCAGATAGCCGTCGAGGGGAATGTCACATTCGATGAATCCTTCTGATTAGCTGGTGATCCAGGTAAGAGCACGACGAGGATGGAAGACGTCGAGGAGGACGCCTCAAGTGTCCGGCTGGATCATGATGATTGTCTCCGTGGCGGCCGCCGTCGTGGCGGTGGAGGTGGTGCGACGGGTGCTGCGCTCGCGGCTGATCGGTGAGAAATGGGTTCTCGCCGGTCCGCTCGTGCGCCGCTGCACCTGGCCGGGGTTCGCCACGGCCGCCGTGGCGACGGCCCGCACCATCTACGAACCGGATATGGCGACGGCCTCGGTCGGCCAGGTGATCGATCGCGGTCTCAGCCTGGCGATGATCGGGTGCGCCACCTGGCTGGTCATCCAGGCCGCCTACGCGGTCACCGACGTGGTCCTGGAACGCCTGATCACCGTCGAGGGCGAGGCCAACCGCCGGGCCCGCCGCATCCGCACCCAGATCACCCTGGTCCGCCGGGTCGCCTCGGCGGTGATCATCGTGGTCGCGCTGGGCGCGATGCTCTTCACCTTCCCGCAGGTGCGGGCGCTCGGGGCCGGGCTGCTGGCCTCGGCCGGGATCGCCGGTGTCGTCGTCGGTATCGCCGCCCAGTCGACCCTGGGCAACATGCTCGCCGGGCTCCAGCTGGCCTTCAGCGACGCGCTCCGGCTGGACGACGTCGTCGTGGTGAAGGGGGAGTGGGGACGGATCGAGGAGCTCAGCCTGACCTACGTGGTGCTGCGGCTGTGGGACGAGCGGCGGCTCGTCCTGCCGGTCTCCTACTTCACGGCCAACCCGTTCGAGAACTGGACCCGGCACAGCAGCCGGGTGATCGGCCACGTGATGTTCCGGGTCGACTGGTCGGTGCCGGTGGAGGAGCTGCGCGCCGAGCTCTACCGGGCGCTGCGCGAGCACCCGCTCTGGGACCAGAAGGACTGGACCCTCCAGGTCACCGACACCCTTCCCAACGGGCTGCTGGAGCTGCGCGCCCTGATGAGCGCCGCCGACTCCGCCAGCGCCTGGGATCTCAAGTGCGACATGCGCGAGCACATGGTGACCTTCGTCCGCGAGAGGTACCCCGAGGCGCTGCCCCGCTTCCGGGTCGAGACCCCGCCCCCGTCCGCGACCGTTCCCGGGACGCTCACCGGGCTGATGGGCGCGGGCCTGATGTCACGGGGCCTGGGGGGAGACTCCCGTGAGGACGGTTCTCGCGATCGGGACGGCGACCGGCGGGATCCGGTCTGAGGCGACGGGCCCGCCCGCGCCCCAGGGATCTCAGGCGCCGCAGTCGCAGCAGCACCCGTCGCACTTGGTGCAGCACTTGCAGCAGTCGCAGCAGCCGTCACACCCGTCACAGCCGCAGCCGTCGCAGCGTGTCAGGTAGCAGCGGTCGTCCCAGGCGTTCCGCCTGCGGGAGCTCCACCGGGGCCGCCAGAGTCCGCAGGTCAGCAGGGTCCCCACCCCGGCGGCGGACTTGCGGACGACTCCGGGCCGCTCGTAGGAGTGCCCCGACTCGGAGGCGTGGCGGAACGTCCGGTCCACCGCCCGCCGCACCTCGGTGCCCAGCAGCACGTCCACCAGGTGCCGGTCGGCCAGCTCCAGCTCCAGCAACGCCAGCTCCAGGCCGTGCGCGGCGTCGTCGCACAGCCGCCGTGCCTCCCGTACGGAGGTGCCGGTGGCGGTCAGCGGGTTGAACGCCCCCCGGGCGGCGTCGTCCGCCCGGTCCTCCACGGCGTCCAGCAGGTGGGCGATCCGGCCGAAGAACCGGCCCGCCTCGGCCAGCGCCGCCGCGTTGCCCGGGGTGCCCGCGAGCGTCGCGGTGTAGGCGAACGCGGCGGCGACGGCCTCCTCGGTGGGAGCGGTCAGCTCCAGCAGCGTCACTCCCGAGCCGCTCTCCAGCTCGATCTGGCGTTCGGCCGTCGAGGCCAGCGAGGCGGTGTCGAACCCGATCCCGGCCCCCATCCGGGCCCCGGCCGCCTCCCAGCGGGCCGCCAGCACCCTGCGCGCCGTGCCGGTGCCCGGCGCGGAGTCGCCGTCGGCCACGTGGTCGCGCAGCTTGCCCGCCGCGAGGACCAGCGACACCGTGGCGGCCAGCCGTACGCCCGCGGCCCGCGCGTCCACCACGTCCGCCGGCCGGAACCCGCGCAGCGCGCAGGGGCCCGCGGTCCGGTGCGGGGAGCCCGCCGGGCCCTGCGCCTCGGCCAGCACCGAGATGATCAGTCCGTCGTAGTTGGTGGCCAGCCGGGCCGCGTGCCCCTGCCCGTCCCTGAGGGTCAGGCACAGCCCGCACAGGTGTGCCATCCAGGCCCGGTGCAGCGTCGGGCAGGAGTGCTCGCCGCAGGGACGAATGATGCCGAACATGTGATCTCTCGTACTTGGGGGTCTGTCCGGGAGATCCTTGGGGCTCCCCAGGAAGGCGTCAACGTATCGGGAGAATCTATCCCGTACAGATCAAGAAGTCGCGCGGAGAGGGGCAGGTACGTCCGGACGGTCACGCGAACGCGACAACGGCGTATCTCTCGTCCTCGATGGCCCTGTTCGGCGAGAGCCAGGGACAACGAGCCGGTGGCCGCGGTGGTCTCCGGCCCCGCCGTGACGGCGGGGCCGGAGAACCGGCGGGGACAGGTCCCCTTGTCAGCGTTCGACGATCTCGTTCTTGCCGATGACGACGATGCCGCCGCTGGTCACCGCGAAGCGGCTGCGGTCGTACTCCAGGTCGAAGCCGATCCTGGCACCGTCCGGGATGATCACGTTCTTGTCGATGATGGCCTTGCGGACGATGGCGCCGCGGCCCACCTTCACGTTGCCCATCAGGACCGAGTCCTCGACCTGGGAGTGGGAGTGCAGCACCACGCCGGGGGAGAGGATCGAGCGCTCCGCCAGCCCGCCGGAGACGATCGCGCCCGCGGAGACCAGGGAGTCGATCGCCCTGCCCACCCGGTCGCCGTCGTTGTGCACGAACTTGGCCGGGGGAAGCGGGTCGTGACCGGTGTAGATGGGCCACCGGCTGTTGTAGAGGTTGAAGACCGGGTGCGCCGAGATGAGGTCCATGTGGGCCTCGTAGTAGGCGTCGAGCGTCCCGACGTCCCTCCAGTAGCCCCGGTCGCGCTCGGTGGAGCCGGGCACGATGTTGTCGGCGAAGTCGTAGACCTCCGCGCTGCCCGACTTCACCATCATCGGGATGATGTTGCCGCCCAGGTCGTGCTTGCTCGTCGGGTCGAGCGCGTCCTCCCTGAGCGCGTCGATCATCGACTGGGTCTTGAAGACGTAGTTGCCCATCGACGCGTACACCTGGTCGGGAGCGTCAGGCAGGCCCACCGCGTCCTTCGGCTTCTCGCGGAAGGCGACGATCCGACGCCCGGCCGGGTCGGCCTCGATGACCCCGAACTGGTCGGCGAGCGAGAGCGGCTGCCGGATCGCGGCCACCGTCACCTCGGCCCCGGACTCTATGTGCTGCTCGACCATCTGCCGGGGATCCATCCGGTAGATGTGGTCGGCGCCGAACACGATGACGTGGTCGGGCATCTCGTCGTAGATGAGGTTCAGGTTCTGGAACAGCGCGTCGGCGGAGCCGGAGAACCAGTGCGGTCCGAGGCGCTGCTGGGCGGGAACCGGCGTGACGTAGTTGCCGAGCATCGCCGACAGGCGCCATGTCCGGGAGATGTGCCGGTCGAGACTGTGGTTCTTGTACTGCGTCAGCACGACGATCTGGAGGTAGTGACCGTTGGCGAGATTGGACAGTACGAAGTCGACGAGACGGTATATCCCCCCGAAAGGCACCGCGGGCTTTGCTCGATCAGCTGTCAGAGGCATGAGCCTCTTACCTTCTCCACCGGCGAGCACGATCGCGAGGACTCTCATAGATGGACCCTAACCTGATGAACAGGGATGAAACACTAGGCTGATCGTATGCGAGTGGATCTGCTGACCCGTGAATATCCCCCCGACGTGTACGGAGGGGCGGGAGTTCACGTCGAATACCTCGCCCGGGAGCTGCGCAGGCTCGCCGACACCCGGGTCCGCTGCTTCGGAGCGTCACGACCGGAGGAGGGCGTCGCGGCCTACCGGGTGCCCGGCGGCCTGGAGACGGCCAACGCCGCGCTCCAGGTGCTCGGCGTCGATCTGGAGATGGCCGCCGGGTGCGAGGGCGCCGATCTGGTCCACAGCCACACCTGGTACGCCAATTTCGCCGGCCACGTCGCCAAGATGCTGTACGGGACGCCCCACGTGGTGACCACCCACAGCCTGGAGCCGCTGCGGCCGTGGAAGGCGGAGCAGCTGGGTGGCGGTTACACGCTGTCATCGTGGGCCGAGCGCGGCGCGCTGGCCACCGCCGACGCGATCATCGCGGTCTCCGAGGGGATGCGCCGCGACGTGCTGGCGAGCTATCCGGAGATCTCGCCGGAGAGGGTCACGGTGATCCACAACGGGATCGACACCGGCGAGTACGCCCCCGACCGGGACACCGGCGTGCTGGAGCGGCACGGCATCGACCCGAGCAGGCCGTACGTCGTCTTCGTGGGGCGCATCACCCGGCAGAAGGGCCTGGTCCACCTGCTGCACGCGGCGCGCGACTTCCACCCCGACGCCCAGCTGGTGCTCTGCGCGGGCGCGCCCGACACGCCCGAGATCGCCGCCGAGGTGACCGCGCTGGTGCGCGGGCTCGACCGCGAGGGCGTCGTCTGGATCTCGGAGATGCTTCCCCGTCCCGAGGTGATCCAGATCCTCACCCACGCGACCGTGTTCGTCTGCCCCTCCGTCTACGAGCCGATGGGCATCGTGAACCTGGAGGCCATGGCCTGCGAGACCGCCGTCGTGGCCACCGCCACCGGCGGCATCCCCGAGGTCGTGGCCGACGGCTCGACCGGCCTGCTGGTCCCGATCGACCAGGCCGCCGACGGCACCCCGCACGACCCCGACGCCTTCGCCGCCGACCTCGCCGAGCGGGTCAACCGGCTGCTGGCCGACCCCGCCCTCGCGACCCGGATGGGCGAGGCCGGGCGGGTCCGCGCGGTGGAGCACTTCTCCTGGGAGCGCATCGCCGAGCGGACGATGGAGCTCTACCGGCGGGTCGCCGCCGGGGAGGCGCCGGTCTCCTGACGGTTCCCGCTCCCGCGGATCTCTCCGAGAGGGAGTTCCTAGGCGGTGATGAAGTGCAGGATCACGTTGTGCACGTGGTGCGCCTTGTTGTCGCCCCGGAACTCCACCTCGTACGTGTGGGTGCCCACGTGGATGGCGATGGCGCCCGAGGAGAAGAACGAGCCCGCGATCGACTTGTTGCTCACCACGCTCACCGCCGAGACCTTGTTGTAGGGGATGCTCGTGATGGCGATCCTTTTCCCGACGAACGACTTGTCCTGCACGATCACGCGCCTGTCGGTGAGCCCCAGGAAGCCGGTGCCCGTGCCGATGGCGTCGTAGACGGCGATGATCTGCTCGCCGGGCATCAGGCCGCTCTCGATCTGCTGGTACTGCTCCTTGCGGTCGTACACAACCTGTGCCATGACGCTCGCAATCTCCAGGAGGTCTGTGTCCTTGTGAAACGAACGTCCGGGGGACCGGGTTCCTGGGCGGGTAAGGTCGGCCCGTGAACTTTCAGATGAGGATCACCGATCGTCACGGTGGTGTCAGCGCCGATCCGTACGGCAGCCGCAACCTCGGGGGCATGTGCGGCGACGAGCCGGACGCGGTCGCGGCGAACAGGGCCAGGACGGCCGCGGAGTTCGGCCTGGAGCGGGTCGTGTTCATGCGGCAGGTCCACAGCGCCGACGTCCGATACGTCAGGGAGCCGTTCGGCGACGACCCGCCGCCGCTGGACGGGGTCTGCACCGACGTGCCCGGTCTCGGCCTGGCGGCGCTCTGCGCCGACTGCGCGCCGGTCCTGCTGGCTGAGCCGGAGGCCGGACTGGTCGGTGCCGCGCACTCGGGGCGGGTCGGCACCATGTCCGGCGTGGTCACGGCCCTGGTCGAGGAGATGGCCGGGCGCGGCGCGGACCCGGCGAGGATGACCGCCCTGATCGGGCCGATGGCCTGCGGCACCTGCTACGAGGTCCCCGCCGAGATGCGTGACGAGGTCGCGGTGATGCTTCCCGAGGCCTGGTCGATCACCCGCCAGGACACCCCGGCCCTCGACCTGCGGGCCGCGATCACCTCGCAGCTGGGCAAGGCGGGCGTCGGGGAGATCACCCACGACACCCGCTGCACCATCGAGAGCGCCGACCTGTTCTCCCACCGCAGGGAGGGCACGACCGGCCGGTTCGCGGGCTACGTCTGGCTGGAGCCCTGACCGGCCCGCACCGCTCGCCGGACCCGGCCGTGCCGGTTTCCGATCATGGTGGGATCCCTCCGGCCGGCATGGCGCCGATCATGACGTGATCCGCTCCAGCACGACCACGGGGATCTCCCGCTCGGTCTTCTTGGTGTACTCGTCGTAGGCGGGCCAGGCCGCGGTCATGATCGACCACATCTCCGGCTTCTCCTCGGGCGTGGCGGTGCGGGCCCTGGCCCTGAACCGGTCACCCAGCACCTGCACCTCGACCTCGGGATTCTCCTGGAGGTTGAGGTACCACAGCGGCGGCTCGTCGGCGCCTCCCTTGGAGGCCACGAGGAGGAGGTCGTCGCCATGGCGCTGGTAGATGAGCGGAGTGGTCCGCGGCTCGCCGGACTTGCGGCCGGTGGTGGTGAGGAGCAGGGCGGTGGTGCCCTGCCACTCGTGTCCCTCGGCTCCGTCGGTCGCGCGGTATCGGTCGACGTGCTCTTTTCCGAACAGCATGATCTATCCCCTCTGACAACTACCCGGGTCATTACCCGTCAGAGGGGACAGATCACATCGGGTCGCTCAGTCCGCCGACAGGACGCTTCCGTAGGCGCGGGCGGCCAGGTCCGCGATCAGATCGTGCGCCCCGAGGACGCCGGCGCACTCGGCACCGATCTCCTCGGCCGCCGCGTCCGCGAGCCCGGGGGCCGCCTCCGGGCCCAGTACGCAGGGCGACAGGGCGATGCGCTGGGCGCCGATGCCGCGCAGCCGCCCGGCCGCGTCGGCCACGGCGGGCGCGCTGTCGAGGGAGGCGACCAGGACGGGCAGGGTCAGCCGCGAGGCCAGCAACACCGCCGTCGGCTGAGCCTCCACCGCCGCGTTCTCGCCGCCGACGGTGGCGAGGATGACCGCGTCCACCGGGCTGGAGACGTTGAGCAGCCGCATCCGGTCGGCCCGCGCCAGGCTTCTCTCCGACAGGCGGATGTGCAGGGCCTCGGCGAGCAGCGGATGCGGCCCCAGGGGGTCGGTGACCGTCACCGAGACCTTGCTGGAGGCCACGGCGTCGGCGATCAGCCGGTCCGCGACCGGGTGCGGGCCGGTCAGCAGCGGCACCACGACGGCGGCCGTGGCGTCCTGCGGCCGTTCTCTGGCCGCCGCCTCCAGCTCGGAGGTCAGCTCCTTGCCGTCCTCACCGAGCGCGGCCAGGCGGACCTGGATCTGTGGGTTGTCCCCCCGTATGAGGGCCGCGAGCTCCGCGGCGGTGCCGGAGGCGTCGCCGAGCGCGGCCAGCACCAGCGCTGGTGCCTCGGGCGGGAGCTGGGAGGGTACCGGCCTGCGGTGCCTTCCGGAGGGGCGCACCGGGCGCCCTCGTACGGGGAGGATGGGACTTTCGCTCACATGCGCGGACTCTAGGGCCATTTGACACTTCCTGTGACCGGAAACGGCAGCATTCCCGTCACAACATTCTGAAAAGGGGAGGCTCAGGGGTGGGTTCTCCCGCGCCCGCGGCCGGTTCACGGCCGGTGCGCGGGCGGTTCGGGTCTGGCTCGTGCCGGGCTCGTGGCCAGTTCACGGCCGGTTCATGGCCGGTTCACGTCTGGCTCGCGGCCGGTGCGCGTCTGGTTCGTGGCTGGTTCGTGGCTGGGGGACGCCTCGGGTCAGACGTCACGGTGGCCCTCCCACTCGTCCTCCAGCGCCGAGTGCACGATGGAGTCGCGCCAGACCCCGCGGGCCCGTACGTGGTGCCTGATCCTGCCCTCCTCGACCATCCCGGCGACCAGCATCGCCAGCTGGGCGGCGGTGTTGGCGGGGGAGCGGGCGCCCCAGATGCGGTGCAGGCGCAGGTCGCGGAAGCCGAACGTCAGGATCAGCCGGATCAGGTCGGTGCCGATGCCCCGGCCCCAGTGGTCGGGACGGAGTCCGAGGCCGATCTCGGCGCTGTGCGGGTGGTCGGCCTCGATGTGCAGCCGGGCGACGCCGAAGGCCTCGCCGTCGTCGAGGTCGGTCACCGCCAGCACGTAGAGACGCCGGGGCTCGACCTCCGAGCCCTTGATCGCCTCGATGATCGTCTCTTCGACCTCCTCGCGGGTGCGGGGGTCGAACGGCAGGTGCTCGGTGGCCGTCGGGTCGCCGTACACGGCATGCAGGGCGTCCACGTCGCCGAGGGTGATCTCCCTGAGCCGGAGTCGCTTGCCCGAGATCTCAACGTGGCGCATGCGCAGACGTTAACGTCTCGGAGGTTCCACGGCTAGAGATCTTTCCGGTAAGCGGACATACCATCATTTTAGTGATCTTATATGCACGGCTTCGTGCGTGCCCAGGCCTGGAAAGGCCTGTGCCCGGACTCAGGCGAACCCGGCCTCGCGTGCGGGGGCCGGGTTCGCCTCGCCGGGACGAGCCGGTCGTCCTGGGGGGCCTGCGATCCGGGGAGAAGCCGCGTCGAGGGGCCGGGCTCACTTCGCGGGGACGACGATGTCGGAGTTGCCCGGAGCGTAGACGGTGATGCCCTCGGGGAGGGCGTTCAGCTTGTCGATCTCGACGCAGGCACGGCACTTGCGGTAGCTCTCCTGGAGCTGCTTGTTCGCCTCGGCCTCACCCTTGGCCAGCGCGACCGACGCCTTCGCGTCCGCCTCGGCCTGCCTGATCTTCGCCTCGGCCTCGACGTCGGCCTGCGACGCCTTCGCCTTCGCCTCGGCGATCCCCGCCTGGGCGACCTGGGTCTTGTTCACCGCCGCCTGGATCTCGGACGGCAGCGTCACCCGGACCAGCGTGAACCGCAGGCCGGTGAAGAAACGACCGCCGAGCAGCTGCTCCAGGTCGCGCTCCAGGATCTGGTTGATGCCGTTCTGGGCGCGGATGATGGAGGCGTTGCTGTCGATGACGGCCGGCAGGGCCTTCTTGTTCGAGGTCGTCTGCACCAGCGAGCAGGAGGAGAGCAGCTCGGCGCACTCGGCGGCGCCGATCTGGCTGCGCAGGGCGTTGTAGATCACCGGTCGCACGGACTGGATGAAGAACGCGTTCCATCCCTCGTCCCCGTCCCAGGCGGAGTGCGACTCGCCGTCCTGGCCCAGGTAGGTACGGGTGCCGTACCTGTCGTCGAAGCGCTTGAGCATCTCCTGGTCGAGGTTGAGCGTGAAGTAGAGCGTGCCCTCGATGCCGAGGTTCACCCCGTCGGAGCTCGGCACGGTCACCTCGTCCACGCCGCTGGAACTGGCCCGCTTGGCGTCGGTGGTGATGGTGTAGATCCGCTGCTGGGCGGGGTAGGAGTGCACCGACGACCACAGGCCGACCCAGGTGAGCCCCGAGTCGGGCGGGATGACCTGCCGGATCCCGGAGTCGTCCAGCGGGCCGCCGTCCCTGACGACGGCCACCTGGCCCGGTTCGGTGCGTGCGAAGCCACCTCCGACGCTGATCAGGACGATCACCGCGATGACCGCGAACACCACGGCGGCGACGCTTTTTCCGATGGGCATGCCGATCCTCCTTTGGGCGGGCACCGGAGGGCGGCGGCCGGGGATGGCCGTCCCCGGCCGCCGGCCTGACCGGCTTCCCTTCGTGGCGGGCTCTGAGGGTTCCTCACGTGCTCCAACCGGGTTGGACGAGCCGGTGGGCCGGTGAGTTCGGGAAATATCCGAAAAATCGGGCGGTTTCCGGCTTCGGGGAGAACCGCGGCCACCGGGGAGGGCCGGTGACCGCGGCCGGGAGGTCAGGCGTCCCGGGAAGCGGTCCCCGTGCGCGTTCCCGGGTCGCCGTCGGGGAGGCCGCCGGGGTTTCCGGCGTGGTTTCCGGCGGGGACGTCGCCGGGCGTGCCGTCGAGAGGGGCGGGCAGGTCGTCGTCGTGCGCCCCGGGGGCCATGGCCAGGCCCACCGCGGTGACGGCCAGCGCGGCGACCACGTAGAGCGAGACGGCGAGGGTGCTGTCGAACCGGTCGAACAGCCACAGCGCGATGATCGGGGCGAGGGCGCCCCCGAAGATCCCGGCGACCTGGTAGCCCATCGAGGCGCCGCTGTAGCGCAGGCGGGTGCTGAACAGCTCGGCGATGAAGGCCGCCTGGGGCCCGTACATCGCGGCGTGGCAGGCCAGGGCCACGATCGAGGCCAGCGCGATCACCGGGAAGGATCCGGTGTCGAGCAGGGGGAAGAAGGCGAACACCCAGACCGCGGCCCCGATCACGCCCGCCAGATAGACCGGCCGGCGGCCGACCCTGTCCGACAGCGCGCCGAACAGCGGGATCAGGAAGAGCTGGAAGGCGGATCCGATCAGCACCGCGTTCAGCGCGACCCCGCGTTCGAGCCCGAGGGGGCCGGTGACGTAGGCCAGGATGTAGGTCACGAAGATGTAGAAGGCGACGTCCACGCCGATGCGCGCGAAGCCCGCGGAGATCAGCGCGCGCGGGTGCGTGCGCAGCACCTCCACCAGCGGCATCCGGGCCTTCGCGCCGGCCCGTTCGACCTGGGCGAACAGCGGTGACTCCACGATCCGCAGGCGGATCCACAGGCCCACGACCACCAGCGCGCCCGACAGCAGGAACGGCACCCGCCATCCCCAGGACAGGAACGCCTCCTCAGGAAGCGCCGCGGACATGATCCCGAGCACGCCCGCCGCCAGCAGGTTTCCCGCGGGCACCCCGACCTGCGGCCAGCTCGCGTTGAACCCGCGCCGCCGGGGATCGCCGTGCTCGATGGACATCAGCACGGCCCCGCCCCACTCGCCGCCCAGGCCGAGGCCTTGCACGAAGCGCAGGGTGACGAGCAGCAGCGGGGCGGCCACGCCGATGGTGGCGTAGCCGGGCAGCAGGCCGATCAGGAAGGTGGCGACGCCCATCAGCAGCAGCGTCACCACCAGCACGTTCTTGCGGCCGACCCGGTCGCCGAAGTGGCCGAACACGATCCCGCCGAGCGGTCGCGCGACGAACCCGATCGCGTAGGTGAGGAACGCCAGCAGGGTCCCGGTCAGCGGCTCGAAGGTGGGGAAGAAGAGCTTGTTGAAGACCAGCGCGGCGGCCGAGCCGTAGAGGAAGAAGTCGTACCACTCCAGGGAGGTGCCGACCAGTCCGGCCACAATGACCCGCCTGGTCTGGGAGCTTGCCATCGCGTGCGCTCCTTAGCTTCTTGTGAGCTTCTTGTAGGGGGATGTCCCGTGAGCTAGCTTCGTGATGAGTTCCTATCAACATAAGAATCGTTGAACAATTCGACAATAGGTTTGTTTGATGATTTCTTGGAGACGTGGAAAACGTCACCGCGGCGCTACAGCGCGACCGCGGCCGCCTCGGACGCAGCAGCGCGGCCGAGGTGGTCGCCGACATCCTCAGGGACCGGATCGCCGAAGGGCTCTTCGTCCCAGGTCAGCGCCTGTCGGAGGAGAGCATCGGCGCGGCGCTGGAGGTCTCGCGCAACACCCTGCGCGAGGCGTTCCGGCTGCTCGGTCACGAACGTCTGCTGGAGCATCGGCTCAACCGGGGGGTGTTCGTACGCGTGCTGTCGGCCGAGGACGTGGCCGACCTCTACCGGGTGCGCCGGGTGATCGAGGGTGCCGCGGTGCGGAACGGCGCGCACGCCCCCCGGGAGGCCCTGGTCGCCATCAAGGAGGCCGTCGCCGAGGCGTCCCGCGCCGCCGCCGAGGGACGCTGGCAGGACGTCGGCACGGCCAACATCCGCTTCCACCAGAGCCTCGCCGCCCTGAACGGCAGTCCCCGCCTGGACGAGGCGATGCGCCAGCTGCTGGCCGAGCTCCGCCTGGTCTTCCACGTCATGAAGAACCCCCGCGCCTTCCACGAGCCGTTCGTGGCCCGCAACCTGGAGCTGGTCGAGCTCATGGAGGCCGGACGCGCGGCCGAGGCCGAGCGGGCCCTGGAGAGCTATCTGGACGACGCCGAGAAACTGCTGATGCAGGCATATATCCCCGAGCCGTAAACACGACGTAATGGGGCAGAATAATCGGATGTTTCCTCCGAATTCGCATGTGCTGGTGCTCACCGGTCCCGGGCTGGTCGCGGACCTTCGCCTGCTCACCGAGGTGGCCGATCGCGAGTTCGCGGCTCTCGGTGTCAGCGGGATGGTGTCGGCGGCCTCGGACCTGTCCGGCTTCCGGGCGGGGCTGGGGTCACCGGACGTCCTGGTCGTCCTGCCCGGCCCGGATCCGGAGGCCCGCGCCCTGTTCGCCGAGCGTCCAGACGCGGTCTGGCTCGACCTGACGAAGGCCGACGCCCCGCTTCCCGCCTCCGTGGACGGCGCGGGCGGCACGGGCTCCGCGGGCGGTGCGGGGTCCCCGGGCGGTGCGGTGGACACGGGCGGTGCGGGGTCCCCGGGCGGTGCGAGGAGCACGACGGGCACGGCGGGAACCCACATACACGGGCGGGGGGTCTGGGGGCTGACCTGGGCGATCAGGCACGCCGTGCACCGCCTGCGCCGGCCCGCGCACCGGGTCGCCTATGGCGACCACCCCGACCAGTGGGCGGAGGTGCGCCTCCCGTACGGGGCCGCCGGTCAGGCGCCCGCCCCGGTTCCGCCGCGTGAGATGCCCGCAGGGGCGCCGCCGTACGAGACCGAAGGGCAGGCGCCCACGGTGACGGCGGTACGCGGGACCGGGGAACGGACGCCCACCGTGGTGCTGCTGCACGGTGGTTTCTGGCGGTCCATCTGGGGGGCGGACCTGATGGACGCGCTCGCCATCGACCTCGCCGAGCGCGGGTTCGCCGCCTGGAACCTCGAATACCGCCGCCCCGACCTGCACGGCTGGGACGCGACCACCTCGGACGTCGCCCGGGGCGTCGCCCTCGCGGCGGAGAGCGCCTGGGGGCCGCTCGTGGTGATCGGCCACTCGGCGGGCGGGCAGCTCGCCCTCCGCGCCGCCGCCGACGACCACCGGATCACCCTGGCCGTCTCGCTGGCGGGGGTGCTCGACCTGGCCGAGGGGGACCGCAGGCACATGAGCTCCGGCGCGGTCGCCGTCGCGCTGGGCGGATCCGCCGCCGAGGCGCCCGCGGCCTACCGGCGTTCCGGGCCGCTGGAACGGCTCCCCCTCGGGGTGCCCCAGCTCATCGTGCAGGGCGGCGGGGACGACCTGGACCTGGTCGACTTCGGGCGCCGCTACGCGCGAGCCGCCCAGGAGTCAGGCGACCGGGTGACATATCTCGAGATGTCGGGCGATCATTTCGACGTCATCGATCCCGCGTCACCGATCTGGCGGGCCACCGCCGGGGCGGTCGCCGAGCACCGCGGACCCTCCTGACCCTCCTGACCCGCCTCCACCGGCGGGTCCTCCGCCGGTGGAGGCGGGTTCGCCGGGGGAAGGCCCTCCGGGAGGTTTCTCAGGTGGGGGACAGCGGGCGCCAGGGGACGGGGCTGGACAGCACCATCATGCTCGACGGGTGACCGTACGGAGCGAGCCGGTCGATCATCTCCTCGAAGGCCGTCATCGAGGAGGCGGCCACCCGCAGCAGGCAGCACGCGTCGCCGGTCACCCGGTGCACCTCCAGGATCTCCGGCCAGGCCAGCGCCTGCTCGTCGCGGAGCACGCAGCGGGGCCCGTAGCACGACATCCTGATCAGGGCGGCGACCCCGCGCCCGGCCCGCGCCGCGTCGATCCGGGCGTGGTAGCCGGTGATCACCCCGGTCTCCTCCAGCCGCCGCACCCGCTCCGCCACCGCCGGAGCCGACAGGTGCACCCGGCGCGAGAGCTCGCTGTACGACAGTCGCGCATCGCCCTGCAGTTCGGCCAGCAACGCCCAGTCCATCGCGTCCACGGTCACGCTCCGTCACGTCGTAACTTGATCTGCTCGATGCCTTCCGTTCCGAAGGCCCAGTCCAATAATTGCCTTTCTTCTATTATTTCCGTACAGACCGATACAGACCACCATGGAGGTAGACCGACGAAGGAGGAGTGATGACCGGCATCAAGCAGCTCACGGAGCAGGACCGTAAGGCGCGCGCCGAGGCCAACGAAGGGCTGCCGACGCTGGGCTTCGAAACCGGTACGCCCTACGACGACTACGTGGGCACCGCCACCCTGCACGGGCTCCAGCGCACCGTCACCGACGTCCCGGAAGAATTGCCGTTCCTGGTCACCACCCAGGTGATGGAGCTCTATTTCGGACTGCTCCGCGCCGAGTGGCGCCTCGCCCAGCGGCAGCTCGACGCGGACGACGTCACCGCCGCGACCCTGACGATCAGGCGTACCGTCCGGCACTTCGAGGCGCTCAACGCCGCCTGGGCCGCGCTGAGCTGGCTGACCCCCGCGCAGTTCAACTCCTTCCGCGACGCCCTCGGCGAGGGGTCCGGCTTCCAGTCGGCCTTCTACCGCCACGTGGAGTTCCTGCTCGGCAACAAGTCCGAGGCGCTCATCCGGCCGCACCGCCGCAACCCCGAGGCGTACGAGGAACTCGTGGAGGCGCTGCACCGGCCGAGCCTCTACGACTCGGTCCTGGCCTTCCTCGCCCGCGCGGGCCACGCGGTTCCCCGCTCGGTGCTCGATCGCGACCCGGCCGCCGAGTACGGGCCCGACCCCGAGGTCGAGGCGGTCTGGGTCGAGGTCTACGGCGGCCCGCTCGCGCCGCTGGCCGAGGCGCTGACCGACCTGGCCGAGCAGTTCTCCGACTGGCGCTACCGGCACCTGATGGCGGTACGGCGCTCGATGGGCGCCAAGCCGGGCTCCGGCGGGTCGAGCGGCCTGAGCTGGCTCGAGCGGAGCATGCGGCGGGAGATCTTCCCCGAGCTCTGGACGGCCAGGACGCTGATGTGAGGCACTCCCCGGTGCCGGTTTCGGGGATCTCGCCTCGCTCCGATGTCCCGGGCCTGCGCGGAGGTCAGCCGACCTGGCAGACCGGGCACCAGAAGAGGTTGCGCCCGGCGAGCACCTCCGTACGGACCTCGGTGCCGCACAGGAAGCAGGGCATGGTGGAGCGCCGGTAGACGTAGACCTCGCCGCCGTGGCCGTCGACGCGGGGCGGGCGGCCCATCGCCTCCGGCGTGTGCTCTGGCCTGACCGTGTCGATGTGGCCCACCCGGACGCCCTCGGCCATCAGGAGCACCAGATCCGCCCAGATCGCCTCCCACTGACCGTGGGTGAGGTCGCGGCCGGGCCGTGACGGGTCGATCCCCTGGCGGAACAGCGCCTCGGCCCGGTAGATGTTGCCCACGCCCGCGACGACCGACTGGTCCATCAGCAGGACCCCGACCGAGACGCGGCTGCGGCTGATCCGCCGCCAGGCGACCTCGGGATCGGCGTCCGCCCGTAGCGGGTCGGGCCCGAGTCTGGCGTGCAGCGCCGCCTTGCCCGCCGGGTCGAGCAGCTCGCAGGTGTTGGGGCCGCGCAGGTCGGCGTACTCGCCCGCGTTGCTCAGCCGCAGGCGCACCAGCCCCGTCGGCGCGGGCGTGGGGGCCTGGCCGAAGGTGTACTTGCCGTAGATGCCGAGGTGGACGTGCAGCCAGCGCTCGTCGTCGAAGCCCAGCAGCAGGTGCTTGCCGTGGGCGTCGGCCTCGGTGAGCACCCGGCCGTCGATCCGCAGGGCCCCGGCGGCGAACCGCCCCTGCGGGCTCTCCGCGTGCACGGCCCGCCCGCCGAACGCCCGCCGGTGCTCTTTGGCCAGGCGATGGATGGTGTGTCCTTCAGGCATGGTCTGAAAATCATATGATCCGCCCGGCGATGCTCAGGGCGCCGCGGACGCCCGTTCCCGCCGCTGCCGGGAGCGGTGCCCGGCCAGGGTGTGGGCCGACGCGGCGAGGACGGCCCCGGCCGCGTACGCCACGAGGTCGGCCGCGCCGAACGTGCTGCCGAGCACCAGCCTGGCCACGACGCTCGCCTCGGAGAGCGCGGCGGGAACGGGCGTCAACTGGGCCAGCTCGACCGCCCAGCTGAACGCCAGCGCGCCGATCGCGGCCCGCACCGGGGTGACCCGGGGCCACACCAGCACCACCAGCGCGTGGACGAGCACGGTGTAGAGGGCGTCGCCCGCGTACTTGCCGAACCAGCCGCCGGTGACCGCGCGGACGGTCAGCCCGGCGGCGACGGTCACCAGCGCCGCGAGCGCGGCGAGCAGTCGGGTGCGGTGGGAGACGCGATGGGAGACGCGGTGGGAGAGGGGCGGGCGGGCACGGGGGACGGGAGGCACCCGCCCACGATAGCGACCGCGCCGCTCCGCGAGCCGTGCTCCCGGCCGCCCGTACCCCGCACCCGCTCCCGTCGCCCTCGTCACCGCCGGTTCCGCTCCGTCACCCGGCCGGCCGCCGGCCGGGTGACGGAGCGCCGGCTACGGGGTCAGGACGATCTTGTTGCAGTCGTCCTGCTTGTTCTTGAACATCTCGTAGCCGCGCGGGGCGTCCCCGAGCCGCATGCGGTGGGTGATCACGAAGCTGGGGTCGATGTCGCCGTCGCGGATCTTTTTCAGCAGGGGCTTCAGGTAGCGCTGGACGTGGCACTGACCGCTCCTGAGGGTCAGTGACCGGTTCATCAGGGAGCCCATCGGGAACTTGTCGAGCACGCCGCCGTAGACGCCGATCACGGACACGATCCCACCGTTGCGGCAGGCCATGATCGCCTCGCGCAGGGCGTACGGCCGTTCGGTCTCCAGCCGGGCCGCCTGCTTGACCCGGTCGTAGGCGTACATGGCGGTGGTGGGGTGGTGGGCCTCCATCCCCACGGCGTCGATGCACGCGTCCGGGCCGCGGCCGGCGGTCATGTCCCGCAGCGCGTCGAGGACGTCGACCTCCTCGTAGTTGAGCGTTTCCGCGCCCGCGCGCTCGGCGATCCTCAGCCGGTTGGGGAAGCGGTCGATGCAGATGACCCGTTCGGCGCCCATCAGGTAGGCGCTGGCGACCGCGAACTGGCCGACGGGGCCGGCTCCCCACACGGCGATCGTGTCGCCCGGCTTGATGTCGCACATCTCCGCGCCCATCCAGCCGGTGGGCAGGATGTCGGACAGGAACAGCACCTTCTCGTCCGGCAGGTCGTCCTCGATCTTGATCGGTCCCACGTCGGCGAAGGGCACGCGCGCGTACTCGGCCTGGCCCCCCGGGTAGCCGCCGAGCATGTGGGAGTAGCCGAAGATGCCCGAGGGGGTGTGACCCATGAGCTTCTCGGCCATGCCCGCGTTGGGGTTGGAGTTCTCGCACACCGAGAACATGCCGTGCTCGCAGGAGGTGCAGTTGCCGCAGGCGATCGGGAAGGGCACGACCACCCGGTCGCCGACCTTCAGGGTCGCCACCTTCGGGCCCACCTCCACCACCTCGCCCATGAACTCGTGGCCGATGATGTCGCCCTTCTTCATGGTCGGGATGTAGCCGTCGTAGAGGTGCAGGTCGGAGCCGCAGATCGCGGTCGAGGTGATACGGACGACGGCGTCGCGGGAGTTCAGGATCCTGGGATCCGGAACCTCCCGTACCTCGACGGTGTTGCGGCCCATCCAGCAGTTGGCCTTCATGGGATTCTCCTCACGTCACGGCTTCAGAGCGGCACGGGCTGGGCGGGACGCTGCATGGCCTGCCGCAGCGCGCGGGTGCCCTCCGGGCTGCCTTCCGAGCGGACCACCTCACCGGTCTCCAGGACCTGCTTGAACCGGCGCAGGTCGTCGCGCACCTGCTGCTCGGGGTGCTCGCCGAGCAGCCTGGCGAAGGCCAGGCCGGCCCTGCCGCCCGGCGGGTCGTACGCGAGGTTCACCCGCACCTCCGTGCCGCGCCCGCCGGGGGCGTCGGAGAAGCGCACGGAACCGCTGTTGCCGACGAGGGCGCCCGGCATGGACCGCCAGGAGATCAGCTCGTCGGACCTGTCCTCGACGATCTCCGCGTCCCACTCGACGGGCTTCAGGGGGCCCCTCGCCTTCCAGTGCGAGTGCCCGTCACCGGTCGTCTCCACCGAGTCCAGGTGCGTCATGAAGCGAGGAAGGTTCTCGAAGTCGTGCCAGTACCGGTACACCTCCGGGCGAGGACGGTTGATCGTGATGGCCGCGTGCAGGCTCATCGGGCCCTCGCGCCCTCGATCCGAGCGGTGCCGGTTCATCCGTACCGCGGCGTATCCCAGCCCCAGCCCCAGGCCGGTCCAGCCCAGTGCGCGGGCGAGCCGGTTGGTCGTGCGATCGTTCTTTCCGCTCATTTCGCCTCCGTAGGGTTGGCCGCCCCTCGGCCCCACCCACCGGGGCCGTTCCGGCCGCCCGGGGCCTCTCCGGCGTTCGGCCCGCCGCGACCGTGCCCGGCGTGCGGTGGGAAATCCGGCCTTTTCAGGCTGTCATCAATGCCGGGCACGGAAAAGAGGCGGGGGGAGATATCTGTTCAAGTTCCTTGCCGCCGAATCAGTCCGGGTCACCGGCAGGCCATCATCGTCAAAAAATCGTTCTGCGACCACTCCGGTGAATTCCATGAAGGACCGTCGCGGCCGCCCGCCCGGTGTGGCCGATGGGAGATCCTCTGGAAATTCCCCGCGGGTTCCGCGGGTATTTTTTTGCCGATTCGGGGGTGACCGTGCCTTGAAAGGCTTCAGGCTTCAGGGGTATCGTGGCCCGCCGCGATCCCCTGAATTTCTTCACATCGTCGCTGCTCAGCGCGCATGTTCTGGTTTCGTGGCGGACGCCGCCGTCGCCCTTCCGCTGCCAAAAAATCGGTTATACCGTGGTCCTGACGGCCAGGGAGGTATGGCATGTCCGATGCTCGCGATATCAAAGACAGGCTGTTCGACGCGCTCAACGAGCATAAAATCGACAAGCTGATGGAGTTCTACAGCGAGGACGCCGTCTTCGTTACGCCGGCGGGCATCGCCGAAGGTCGTGAACAGATCTTCTGGTACTACCAGCACTTGCTGGAAGGTTTCCCGGACATGCACGTCACCCCCTGGTACAAGGTGTGCTGCGACGACCCCGCCGTCACCGAGTGGACGTTCACGGGCACTCACGCGGGGCCCTTCCTCCTGCCCGACGGTCACGTGGCGGAGGGAACCGGCCGCAAGATCATCTTCCGGGGTTGCGGCCTATGCGCGATCGAGGACGACAAGGTCGTCACTCACCGGGATTACTACGACCAGCTGGAGCTGTACGACCAGCTGGGCTTCTGTCTCGCGACCGCGCCGGCCTGACCTCGTTTCCCTGGCCAGGGTCTCAGGTCCTCCCGGGAATCCAGAGCGGACAGGCCTCAGGTCCTCCCGGGAATCCGGAAGGGTCTCGGGTATTCCCGGGGCGCCTCCGGCCTTCCCGAGGGGAAGCCTCGGGCTTTCCGGAAACCCGGGCTTTCCGGAGAGGCGTCAGGGCAGCCGCCACACCGCCGGGAGGCCCTTGCCCGCGCCCTCCCCGGAGTAGTCGTGCACGACCTCCAGCAGCTCGGCCATCCTGGCCTGCCAGGCGATGTTCACCGGCAGGTCCGCCAGCGACGACAGCAGCGCCTCGTAGTCGTCACAGTCGATCACGTGGAACAGGTCCTGGCCGCTGCGCCAGATCGTCCACTGGTGCGCGCCGCCCCTCCTGATGGCCTCGGTCAGCTCGGCGGGCACCTCCCGGTGCGCCTGGTCGTACTCCGGCTCCCTGCCCGGCTTGACCCGGGTGTGCAACGCGACGCGCATGCCGTACCTCCACGAAGTTGTAGACCGTTATAGCAGTCATCCGATGTGTGAGGCTCAGGGGAGGGCGGGCAGACGGCGGTCCTGCAGCCAGCCGGCGAACAGCTCGTCCAGCGGCCGCGTGGTGCGGCCCGCGGCCAGCGCGGTGAAGGCGCCGGTGGTGACGGTCCCGTGGCGGTGCCCGGCCGTCCACTCCCTGAGCAGCGCGAAGAAGGACTCGTCGCCGACGGTACGGCGGAGCGCGTGCAGGGTGAGCGCGCCGCGCTTGTAGATCCGGTCGTCGAACAGCCGCCGCGGGCCCGGGTCGGCCAGCACGAAGTCCTGGGGGAGCGCGGAGAGGCGGCGGTGCCAGCGCTGCGCGTGGTCATCGGATGACAGGCCGCCGGAACTCTCCGACCAGATCCACTCCGCGTACGAGGCGAACCCCTCGTGCAGCCAGATGCCGCTCCAGTCGGCCACCGTCAGGCTGTTGCCGAACCACTGGTGGGCCAGCTCGTGGGCGACCAGGCGCTCCTCGCCCCGCCTGCCGTCCACGTGGTTCAACCCGAAGATCGACATGCCCTGCGCCTCGACCGGGATCTCCAGCTCGTCGTCCACGACCACCGCCGTGTAGGAGCCGAACGGGTAGGGGCCGAACCGCTCGCGGAAGACCTCCATCATCCGGCCCTGGCGCTCGAAGTCGTGGCGCACCCGCGAGGCGAACCTGGCGGGGAAGACCAGCCGCATCCCCGGGCTCGGCTCGGCCTGCTGGTAGCGGCCGATCTGCACGCTCGCCAGGTAGGAGGCCATCGGCTCGGCCTGCTCGTACACCCACGTGGTCGTCGAGGCCGCCCGCCGCCTGGAGGTCAGCTCCCCGTTGGCGACCACGTGGTAGGCGGAGGCGGTGGTGACCGAGATCCGGTAGGTGGCCTTGTCGTCGGGCCGGTCGTTGCAAGGGAACCACGAGGGCGCCCCGATCGGCTGGCTGGCCACGATCACGCCGTCGGTGAGCTGCTCCCAGCCGAGCCCGCCCCAGTGGCTGGTCACCGGCCGGGGGGTGCCCGAGTAGCGGATCTCGACGGTGAACCGGCCGGGCCGCAGCCCCGGCGGCGACAGGTGCAGCTTGCCCCCGCGGTGGGTGAAGCGCACCGGCGCGCCGTCGATCAGCACGCCGCTCACCCGGAGGGCGCCGAGGTCGAAGGCGACCCGGGTGAGCCGCCGCAGCGCGACCGCGGAGATCCGGGCCACCCCGCCCAGGCGGTTGGGGGCCACCCGGTAGTCGAGGGTCAGGTCGTAGTGCTCCACCCGGTAGCCGTCGTCGCCGTGCATGGGGAAGTACAGCTGAGGGATGGAGGTCGTGCTCAGGGTCACACCGGCTTCCTCTGTTCTTCGCGCGCTATCCTCGCCGGGCCCACGCCGCGATCGGGTTGCCGAACCAGCGGGTCCCTGCGGGCACGGACTCGCCGCGCATCACCAGGGACGCCGGTCCGACCGTGGTGTTCTCCCCGATCGTCGCCGCGGGCAGGACCACCCCGTGGGGTCCGAGGGTGGAGCCGTCCCGCATGACGACAGTATCGATGCTCATCACACGGTCGTGGAACAGGTGGGTCTGCAACACGCATCCCCGGTTCACCGTCACCCCGTCGCCCAGGCTGACCAGGTCGACCTCCGGCAGCCAGTAGGTCTCGCACCACACCCCCCGGCCCACGCGGGCCCCCAGGGAGCGCAGCCACAGGTTCAGCGGCGCCGTCCCCAGCCAGCGCTGGGCGAACCAGGGCGCGGCCAGCACCTCCACGAAGGTGTCGGCCAGCTCGTTGCGCCACACGAACGAGCTCCACAGCGGCCGGTCGCCCACCGCGATCCGGCCCACCAGGACCCACTTGGCCACGGTCGCCGTCGCCGCGGCGAGCACCCCGCCGCCCAGCACCGCCACGCCCGACAGGACCGCCGCCACCGCGAAGCCGTACGCCCCCGCCAGCCACTCCAGGGCCGCCACGACGAGCACGGCCACCGCGACCGTGCACATCACCGGCACCACGCGGCACACCTCGACCGCGGCGCGGGCGAACCTCAGCCTCGGCGGCGGGTCGTAGGTGCGGCTCCGGTCGCCCTCCTCGGCGGCCCTGCGCAGCTCCACCGGAGGCATCCCCAGGTACGAAGAGCCCGCCTTGGCCTTCTTCGGCGCCGCCGACAGCACCGCGACCAGCCCGTCCTTGGGCACCTTGCGCCCCGGCGCGGTCATTCCCGAGTTGCCGAGGAACGCGCGCTTGCCGATCCGCACGTGGTCGACCCGCAGCCGCCCGCCCTCCAGCTCGTACGGCGCGACCATCGTGTCGTCGGCGAGGAAGGCGCCGTCACCGACCGAGGTCATCGACGGCAGCGCCAGCACCGTCGACAGCTCCACGTCCCGGCCGACCTTCATGCCCAGGGCGCGCAGCCAGGCGGGGGTGACCATGCTCGCGTACAGCGGGAACAGCCAGACCCGCGCCATCGACATCAGCAGGCCCGTCGCCCACGCCTGCCAGGCCTGGCGGCTGTGCACCGGGTGCTGCCCGGCGCGCAGGCCGGCGGACAGCAGCCGCACCGAGATCACGGTCAGCAGGGCGAGGGTGGCCGTCGAGGCGACGGTGGCCGCCGGCACCCCGTACAGGACCGAGGCCAGGGAGGGCGCGCCGTCGCGCAGCAGGACGGCGAGGCCGGGCAGTGCGGCGATCACCGGGAAGGCGCTCAGGACCAGCGCGGACAGCCCGTAGGCCGTCGCCCAGTGCCACGAGCGCGGCGGGCGGGCGGCCGCCGGCGGACGGGCCTTGCCCATCCGGCTCGCGGGCACGCCCGCCCAGCGCTCCCCGGACGGCACCGAGCCCGCCACCGCCGAACCGGGCGCGACCTGGGCGTTCTTGCCGATCTTCGCGCCGGGGAAGAGGGTCGTCCTGGCGCCGACCGTGGCGGAGGCGCCGATCTTGATCTCGCCGACGCGCACCTGGTCGCCGTCGATCCAGTAGCCGTTCAGGTCGACCTCGGGCTCGACGGCCGCGTACCGGCCCAGCTTGAGCATCCCGGTGATCGGCGGCATCGAGTGCAGGTCCGCGTCGTCGCCGACCTGGGCGCCGAGCGCCCGCGCGTAGTGGGTGAGCCACGGCGCGGTGGACACCTCGCCCACCCCGAGCCGCTCGGAGAGCTGCTCGGCGAACCACAGCCGCAGGTGCGTGCCGCCGCCCCTGGGGTACGTGCCCGGTCTCAGGCCGCGCAGCAGCAGCCGGGCGCCGCCCGCGGCCAGCGCGATCCGCCCCGCCGGACTGACGAACAGCAGCGCGCCCGCGAGCACCCACCACCACGAGACGACCGGGGCCCAGGGCAGGCCCACCAGGTTGTTCAGCGCGGCCAGCGCCACCACCCAGCGCAGCGCGCCGACGCTGAGCAGCGGCACGGTGAGCGCCGCCTGCGCGATCGCGGCGCGGCGCGGCATCGGCGTGACGATCCGGTCGGTGGTCACGACCTCCGGCGCGTCGAGCGCCGACAGGTGCCTGCCGAGCCGGGGCAGCGTCGGGTTGTCGTAGACGTCGCCGACGGTGACCGCCGGGTAGCGGGTCCGCAGCGCCGAGACCAGCCTGGCCGCCGCGAGGCTGGTGCCGCCCTCGGCGAAGAAGTCACCCTCGGTGCCGCCCAGGATGTCCAGCCAGCACTCGGCCACCCACGGGTCGACGTCCGGCACCCCGGCGTCGGGCGTCCCGGCCTTCTTGGGCAGCGGCCAGGGCAGGGCGTCCCTGTCGATCTTCCCGGAGGTGCGCGTCGGAAGCTCGTCCACCAGGGCGATCCTGGGGACCAGCGCGGCGGGCAGGGAGTGGCGGAGGCGGTCCCTGGCGTCATCCTGGTCGAACCCCTCACCGGGCACGACGTAGCCGACGAGCAGCTGGTGCCCGCCGCCGGTCGTGCGGACCGCCGACGCCGCCCCGGCGACCCCGGGCAGCGCCTGCAGCGCCGCGTCCACCTCGCCCAGCTCGATCCTGCGCCCGCCGAGCTTGATCTGCTCGTCGGCCCGCCCGACGAAGATCAGCCCCTCGGGTTCCGCCCGCACCATGTCGCCGCTGCGGTAGGCGCGCTCCCAGCCGAGCGAGCCGAGCGGCGCGTACTTCTCGGCGTCCTTGGCCGGGTCCAGGTACCTGGCGAGCCCGACCCCGCCGATGACCAGCTCGCCGGTCTCGCCCATGGCCACCGGCTCGCCGTCCTTGCCGACGACGGCCAGGTCCCAGCCCGCCAGCGGCAGCCCGATCCGCACCGGGCCCTCCCCGGTCAGCGGCGCCGCGCACGCCACCACCGTCGCCTCGGTCGGGCCGTAGGTGTTCCACACCTCGCGCCCCGGCACGGCCAGCCGCTCGGCCAGCTCCGGCGGGCACGCCTCGCCGCCGAAGATCAGCAGCCGTACGTCGTCGAGCGTCTCGACCGGCCAGAGCGCCGCCAGGGTCGGCACGGTCGACACGACCGTGATGCCCATGTCCAGCAGCCACGGCCCCAGGTCCATGCCGGTGCGCACCAGCGCGCGCGGCGCCGCCACCAGGCAGCCGCCGTGCCGCCAGGCCAGCCACATCTCCTCGCAGGAGGCGTCGAACGCCACCGACAGCCCCGCCAGCACCCGGTCACCGGGCCCGATGGGCTCCCCGGTGAGGAACAGCCGCGCCTCGGCGTCCACGAACGCCGCCGCGTTGCGGTGGGTCACCGCGACGCCCTTGGGCCTGCCGGTGGACCCGGAGGTGAAGATGATCCACGCGTCGTCCTCGGGACCCGGCCGGCCGCTGCCCCGGTTCCGCTCCCGCTCCCTGTCCCGGACCTCCCCGCCGCGGGCCGCGGGGGAGACCGCCGCGAAGGTGCTCCCGGGGGCGCCGCCGCCGCGCCCGTCGCGCGGGCCCGCGCCGTGCAGCTCCGCCGCGTAGTCGAGTTCCGACCCGCCGGTAGACGGGGGCTCCGCAACGAGGCGTCCGGGGCCGGAGTCCGGGGTGCCGGGGTGGTGAATCTCACATCCGGCGGTGTGATCGCCGGGATGCTCTCCGTGGCCGGTCCCGCGTGCCGCGTCGTCGCAGGGCGCGTGGGCGCCCAGCTGCTCGTACGGGTCGCCGTAGGGGGCGATCTTCCCGCCGTCGCCGATGACGGCGCGGACCCGTGCCTCGCCGAAGACCAGCTCGGCCCGCTCGTCGGGGTCGTCGGCGTCCACCGGGACGTAGGCTGCCCCGGCGGTGAGCACGGCGACGATCGCGACGTACAGGCCGACGGTGCCCGAGGGGATCCGCACCCCGACCCGGTCGCCGCGCCCGACCCCGGCCGCTCGCAGCTCCAGGGCCATCCGGCCCGCCTCGGCCCGCAGCGCGGTGTAGTCGAGACGGGTCTGCCCGTCGTCCAGGGCGAGTGCGTGAGGATGACGTCGCGTGGTCTGATCGAGAATGTCCAGCAACGTCCTGGCCTGCGGCGCGGGACCTCCCGGCAGGAGTGCTCGCGACGGCGTGCCGGTGTCGGCTGGTAACGGAACCACTGTCTCCCCCATGTGTACGGCATGTGTACGGCGCCCCTGTGAGCCCGGGACAGCCTACGTGCACAGGGTTAACGCGATTCGCCCGTGCCGTCATACCCCCCGTGAATCTTCCCTTTCGGGCACCTTTCACCCGGATGGCCACGCAGGGGCGTCCCGCCGTTGACGCCCCTCCGGCTCGAACCTAAACTCAACGCACAATGAATTAATGGCCTTCGGCGACGGCCGTACGCCTCCGGCGGCCATGAAAGGGAGTGTGACGCGATGCGCAGGACGCCCGCCGCCGTCGGGACCACGATCTTCTTCGCACTGGTGCCGGGCACCGTCGCCGGGCTCCTGCCCTGGTGGATCACCCGCTGGGAGATGGGGGACCTCCTGCCCGCGGCACCCTCCTGGATCGCGGTGTCACTGCGCCTCGCCGGCGCGGCACTCGTCCTCGCCGGGGCCGCGGTGCTGGTCAGGGCGTTCGTCCGGTTCGTCGTGGAGGGCCTCGGCACCCCCGCCCCGATCGCCCCCACCGAGCACCTGGTCGTCGGCGGGCTGTACGGGCACGTCCGCAACCCGATGTACGTGGCGGTCCTCGCGGTCATCGTCGGGCAGGCGCTCCTGCTGGGCCGCCCGGTCCTCCTGCTGTACGCCGTCGCCGTGGCCGTGCCGGTCGTCGCGTTCGTCCGCTGGTACGAGGAGCCGACCCTGCGCCGCACGTTCGGCGCCGACTACGAGAGATACCGCGCGGCGGTGCCCGGCTGGTGGCCTCGCCCGCGCGCCTACGAACCCTGATCGACCACCACACGCCGCCGGCGGCCGTCCGCGCGGGGATCTCCACGGCCGCCCGGACGCCTCCTCCCCGCGGCCGGGGTCGCCGTCCGCACGGTCAACCGGTCACGACGCCTATCGCCGCGACCAGGTAGAGACCGCCGGCGGAGGAGACCACGACTCCGGCGGCGGCGGGAGCCCAGGCCAGTGCCGCGGAGGCCCGGGACCAGCCGAGAGTCCTCCGGGTCAGCAGCGCGTACCCCCGGATGGTCGCGACGCCCACGCCGGTCAGGGTGAGGGCCATCCCCACGCCGAAGGCGGCGACGACCACGACGGCGTCGAGGGCCCGGCCGGTGAGCAGCCCGCTCATCAGGACGACGAAGGCCGACGGCGAGGGCAGCAGCCCGCCGGAGAGGGCGAGCGCGAGCAGGCCCCGGCGCGACCAGGGATCGGCTCCGGGCTCGACCTCATGTCCGTGTCCGTGTCCGTGCCCGTGCCCGTGGCCGTGGCCGTGTCCGTGCCCGTGGCCGTGGCCGTGCCCGTGGCCGTGGCCGTGGGGGGTCAGCAGCCGGTCCCGGTTCCGTTCCCGCAGGTGGCGGTAGGTGAGATGGGCTCCGACGCCGATCGTGACCAGTCCGGCCGCGACCTGCATCCAGGCGGTGACGTTCTTCGTGCCGAAACTCGCGGCGCCGCTCAGTCCCACCCAGGCGAACGCCAGCACCAGCACCGAGAAGGTGTGCATCAGCGCCACGATGACCCCCAGGCGCAGCGCGTCGCGGTAACCGCCCCGGGTGCCGACCAGATAGGCCGCCGTGACGCTCTTCCCGTGGCCGGGGGCGACGGCGTGCAGGGCTCCGGCGACGAGCGCGACGGCGAGGATCGCCCAGAAGACGCCCCTGTCGTCGAAGAGCGAGACGAACCGGCTCTCGAAGCCGCCGAACTCCGTCACGACCGCCCGCCCGCCCCGCGCCGCCTCCACAACGCGGCGAACACCCCCGCCCCGGCCAGCAGCACGGCGGCCCAGACGACGACGGCCGTTCCCGGGGGCAGGCCACCGCCGCCCGCGCCGGAGAAGGTCAGGCGCCGGGTGCTCTCCGCCTCGGTGAGAAGCGTCCGCCCGGGGGTCGCGGGGGTCTCGGCGACGAGCATCGTCCGGTACGCCTTGTTGAGGTCGGTCAGGGCGGCGACGGTGACGTCCACCTGCGTGACCGGGCTCCGGCAGTCGAAGACGAAGCGGGCGCCGTCGGTGACCAGTGCCCGGAGTTCCTCCAGTCGGCTCTCACACCGCCGGCCGCCCTGGGTGACCGTGACCCGGTCCAGCAGGTAGTCACGCAGGGCCGGCGACCGCTCGAGTTTCTGCTCACCGGTCAGCTCCGTCGACACGGCACCGGTGGCCGGGTCCTCGAACGCCCCGATCGACTGGCCGAGGGCGACCCAGTCGTCCTCGGCCGCGAACCACGAGATGGTCACGCGCGAGCCGTCGGCCCCGATCCGCGCGGTGGACGGCGGCCCGAAGGGGTGGGCGGCGGCCGGCGTGGCCCAGCCGCCCAGGGCGCAGACGAGCAGCGCGCCCGCCAGCACGCGGGTGTGGATTCTCAACGGATCTCCTGTTCGCACGACTTCGGCACGGCTCCGGCACGGCTCCGGCGTGGCGCCGACCTGGCGTCGGCGTGGCGTCGGCGTGGTTTGGCGTGGCGCCGGTACCTCCGGGCGCGGGGCCGCCGTCACGGCAGCCCCGCGCCCGGAGAGGTCACTACCTGGTGACCGTGATGACCGGGCTGGTGATCTTCTGGTGGGCGCTGTCCAGGTACACCACGTAGGTGTCACCCCTCTTCGCCCTGCTCGGCAGTCTGAAGGTGTAGGTCAGGCGGCCCAGCTCGTCGGCGGTCCGGACGCCGATCGAGTCGTCCCTGTCGTGCCCGTTCCCCCTGTCGCGGTCGCCGGCCTCCCTCAGGAAGACGGACACACGCTCGCCCGGGTCGTAGCCGTATGCGGAGATCTTGAGCTCGCCACGCGTCCCGACGGTGGTCCTGTCGACGGTGACCTGTTCGCCGACGGTGTTCTCCGGCGTGCGGATCTCGTTGACCGTACGCTCGCCCGCCTTGTTCTTGCGGATGACGAAGCCGTCGTGGTGCTCGCCGTTGGCGTAGCGGGCCTCGAACGTGATGCGGTCGGCCTCGACGTCGATCAGCTGGTAGAGCTGGGTGTTCTGGCTCCGGCTGACGACCTCGGCGCCGTTGCCGGTCCAGTTCTCGCCGTTGTTGAGGTCGTACATCTTGCCGCCGGAGACGGACACGACGTAGGCGACGCCGTTGTTGACCGTGACCGACTTGCGGGCGGTCGCCACGTTGCCCCGGCCGTAGGAGTGGTCGTGGCCCTGCAGGACCAGGTCCACGCCGTACTTCTCGAGCAGCGGGCCCCACTGGGCGCGTACGACGGGGTTGTTGCGGGTGCCGGTGGTGGAGTAGACGGGGTGGTGGAAGGTCACCACCGTCCACTTGTTCGGGTTGTCCTTGAGCAGGCCCTCCAGCCAGGTGGCCTGCGCGGTCATCAGGGCCGCGTTGCCCTGCACGTTGGAGTCCAGGCCGATGAAGCGCACGCCCTGGTAGTCGATGGTGTAGGCGGTCTGCTTCAGCTCCGGGTTACCCGGCCCGTTGTCCGGATAGGGGAACTGCGGCCGCCAGAAGGTGGACAGCCCGCCGCTGTACTCGTGGTTGCCGGGGATCGAGATGTTGTTGACCTGGCTGTCGATGAAGCCGGCGGCCTTGTACCACTGGCCCCACTGCTCCTCGCTGTTCGCGGAGTCGATGAGGTCACCGGCGTTGACGATCATCTTCGCCTGCGGGCGGTCGGCGAACGCCTGGCGGAAGACGCGCGGCACCGCCGAGTCGATGTAGTTCTGCGCGTCGCCGTAGTAGATGAACGAGAACGGCTGCAGGTCGGCCGCCGCGGTGGTGAAGTCGCTCCACTCCGCCCAGTTGGTGCCGTCGCCGACCCGGTAGGTGTACCGGGTGTTCGGCTTCAGGCCGGTGAACTCCACCGTGTGGTAGGTGGAGGCGTACCCCAGGGTGGTGTTGACCGGGGTGCTGACGGCCGCCTTGACGTTGACGACCGTGCCCGCGGCGGGCGCGACCTCGCCGAGCGCCCGCGGGGCCTCGAGGATCTCCGCCTGCGCCGACTCGGCGTCGGCCACGGCCCGCCAGGTGACCTTCTGGCTGGTCGACGGGGTGGTGGTCGGGGTCAGGATGACCCGGTCGGGCATGGGGGAGGGCTTGTGGATGTCGGCGGCGGGATACTTCGGCGGCGCGGCCGCGCCGAACGCCACCGGGCCGAACGCCAGGCCGCCGAGGAGCAGCACGCCCGCGCCCGCCGCCGTCAGCTTCGTTCGCCGGGATCCGGCGGGCCGGGGCATGTTGACTTCGCCCATCATGAGCTCTTTTCCAGGGGAGGAATAACATTCCACCGAGGGAGTGCGGTGGACGTCCGTATTGATCCAGAAAAGATCATCGAATGCCTATATGGAGCATTGCGCCCGGATGAACATGCTCCCTCGGGAACCTGGGAACCCGGCCGTACCGCCGATGTCGCCGGAAGTCCGAGCGCTCGCCACCCTCCGTTGCCCGCGCGTTCCGCGGACCGCGCCTATGGTGTGGCCGACCAGCCGTCGAACAGCGGAATCGCTCCCCGGGTGAAGAGCCGCTTCCCGAGGAACAGGATGCCCCGTTGACCGTCACCCGCCAGGCCGGCACCCGGCGGCCCGCCCGCCGCCGGACCCTGCTTCTCGGCCTCGTGGCGCTCGGGACGCTGTTCCCGCCGCCGACCCCGGCGCCGGGGCCGACGATCAAGGACGAGACCTTCGTCACCGCGCGGACGAGCGGGATCCTGCACATCGAGGCGGGGGAGTGCTTCACCGATCCGGCGTACTCCGGGGAGGCGGCGGAGGTCGTCGTGCTGTACACGCCCTGCCACGAGCGGGCGGCCAACCAGTCGTACGGCTTCGTGCACGCTCCCGACGGCGAATGGGATCCGGCCGCGCTGAGCGCGTTCGCGTGGCGGAGCTGCCGGCGGGGATTCGACAGCCACTGGAGCGGCGAGTCGGCCTCGGGGCTGAACTTCTACCCGATCCTGCCGACCCGGGAGACCTGGGCCGGCGGTGACCGCGACGTCATGTGCGTGGTCTACAGTCCCGACGGCCCGATGGACGGCTCGGCGCTTCCCGCGGCGAGCTGAACCCCGTTCACGCCGGAGCCGGTCCCTCGTGCCGCGTCGCCCCCGGACGAGGGGGCGCCCAGGGTTCTCGCGGTGTGGTCACAGGCAGGACGGCAGCCATCCCCTGGCGGCCGCGAGGTATCCGGCCTGGAACCGGCTGCGGGCGTCGAGGCGTTCCATCAGCTCGGCGGTGACGCGCCGCAGGGTGCGCACCGAGACGTCGAGCCTGCGGGCCACCGCCTCGTCGGTCAGCCCTGTCGAGAGCAGGCGGAGCACCTCGCGCTCCTGGCCGCTGAGGCCCTTCTCGTCGCGCCTGCGCTCCTCGCCGAGAGGGCTGGCGGCACCCCAGCTCTGCTCGAACAGGGCGATCAGGGCGGCGACGACGCCCGCCCCGCGCAGCAGGACCGCTCCAGCGCTGCTGTCGGCGGGGTCCGTCGGCAGCAGGGCCGCCCGCCGGTCGAAGATGAGCATCCGAAGCGGCAGGCCGGGGGTGGTGCGGACCTGGCCGCCGTTCCCGGTGAGCCAGGTCGCGTATCCGGTGGTCGCCTGGTCGTTGCGGACACTGTCGGGGTAGATGATGCGGATCGCCACGCCGCGGTCGAGCAGAGCCTCGTCCAGCGGGCGGCTCGCCGCGATGTTGTCCGGGGTCTGGGCGCTCTTGGGCTCGAACCCGAGCAGCTCCTGACGGCACTCCGAGACCAGCTCCTCGATCCGGTTGCGGATTGTGTCGATGCCGACGAGCGACTCGGAGCCGTCGTCCGGGCGCGCCGGGTGCTGGTCGCCGTAGGCCGCGATCATCTGGGCGACGGCCGTCCGGCTCCGCTCGATCTCCTGCTGCTTGGCCAGCAGTGCGGCCTCCTCCCTGGCCAGCAGCGCGGCCAGCCCCACCTCCGGGCGGACCAGGCGCAGCACGTCCGGCTCCTCCCACGAGGGGCGCAGGAGCGACAACCTGGCCAGCTCGTCCAGGGTGGCGCGGATCCGGTGGACCGGCCATCCCAGCTCCAGGCTCAGCTCGGTCACCCCGTACGAGGGGTTCTCCAGGATGGTGCGGTAGACGGTTTCCTCGGCGGACCCGATGCCAAGCAGCATGAGCACGACCCCTCCACGGTTCGAGCATGACCGAGACGCGATCCGATGGGCGGGGCCCACGACGATCGCAGTCTGAAACTAGCCGGGGGCAGTGATGACCGGGTTACGCGATCGCCCTGGTCTCTCCCGAAACACGACGGCCCCCGAGGACCCTCCAGGGCCTGATCCGCGCCGTGGGCGGAGGCGCGCGCCGCCCGCCGAGGACCCGCCGAGGACCCGCCGAGGATCCGCCGAAGGGGAGGATCCCGAGGGCTCGCGAGGCGTCGTCCGGGGCCTCCGGAACCGGGACGCGGGAGCGCGGCGCGATGGCATGATCCTGCCACGCCATGGACCTGCCAGGGGAAACACCTGGTGGATTCGCCGCGCGCGAACCACGGTCGATTCATGTATCTCATCAACGCGCGCCTACGCGCCCCCGAGATCGAAGGCCGCCCGGCCCCGGCCGGCGGGCGGATACCCGCGCGTGAGCTCCGGCGCCTGCTCCTGGCGCTGGCGGAGCCCGCCGACGGGATAGAGCACATCTACGGCGAGGAGCATCCCGCCGGAATCCGTCTCGGGCTCTTCGTCCGCAGGCCCACCCTCGACGAGGCCGAGAGTGCGGCGGCCCGGCTGTGCCTGCGCGCCCTCGACGGCGTGCCCGAGCTCTCCGGCTGGTCGCTGGTGGCCTGCGGAACCGATCTCGACCTCGCGCTCGGGCGCCTCGAGACGTTCGACGAGGAGGCCTGTCAGCGTCCTGCCATTGCAGCGCGCTGACAGGCTCCGGGGCTTCCGGAATCCGGCTGGGTCGGCCAAGAATCGAAGTGTCAGAACGAAGCAGGAAATGTCCGGAAAAGTTAATCCGGGACACTCCTGCGAAACAGGAAAAGGGCGCCGAGAATCGCCGGTCGAAAGGAAAGAAGAACAATGAGCACCACGGTCCGATCCATCGCCCCCGCCCTCGGCGCCCGCTCGCTCGCCGCCGTCCCTGTCACCGCGGCCGTGCCCGGAGGGAGCGCGGGCCTCGCGGCCACCGCGTCTCTCGCCCCGGCCGGCGGAGCCGGCTGGCAGTGAGCCGACCAGGAGAAACCCAGCAAACCATTCGTCACGGGCACCGCGCCCGAGAAGTCGTCCGGGAGGCGACCACCGTGAAGCACCAGGAAGTCGAGTTACTCGCCCTCGGCGCAGGGCCGTCCAACCTCGCCCTCGCCGTTGCCCTCGAAGAGCTCGCTCCGGAACTGGCCACCAGAACGCTGATCATAGAACAGCACGAGGACGTGGTCTGGCAGCGCGGAATGCTGCTGCCCTGGACCCAGAGCCAGGTCTCCTTTCTCAAGGACCTGGTCACGCTGAGAAATCCGCAGAGCAGATTCTCCTTCGTGAACCACCTGCACTCCGTGGGAAGGCTCAGCGAATTCGTCAATCTGGGCAGTTTCACCCCGTACAGAATGGAGATATCCAATTACCTGCTCTGGGTGGCGGAGTCGCTCGCCCAGGTGCGCATCGAGTACGGTCGGCGCTGCGTGGCGGTCGAGCCGGTCATGGCCGGGGACGGCGGCGTCGAGCGGTGGGTCGTCCGGCTCGCCGACGGCTCGACCATCGGCTGCCGCACCCTGGTGGTCGGCGCGGGCCGTGACGCGCACATCCCCGAGGTGTTCGACACCCTCCCCCGCGAGCGGATCATCCACAGCACCGAGTACAGCCGGAAAATCGCCGGGCTCGACCACGACGCCCCGCACCGGGTCGCGGTCATCGGCGGCGCGCAGAGCGCGGCCGAGATGCTGTGGGCCACCCACCAGAGCATGCCCAACGCCCAGTGCACGATGATCATGCGCTCCATCGGCCTCAACGGCTACGAGAGCAGCAAGTTCACCAACGAGCTCTTCTACGCCTCCTTCGTCGACGAGTTCCACCGCTCGCGCCCCGAGGCGCGGCGCCAGCTCCTCGGCGAGATGCACCGCACCAACTACGCGGGCCTGTCCCCGGGCCTGCTGGAAAACCTCTACCGGCAGATCTACCTGGAGCGCCTCACCGGACGGGAGAGGATCCGGATGATCACGATGGCCGAGATCGCCGGGGCCAGGCTGGAGGGCGACGAGATCGTCCTCACCCTCCAGGACAGGAAGAGCGGCGGCTACGACGAGCTGCCCTGCGACGTCCTGCTGCTCGGCACCGGCTTCGACCGCCGGATGCCCGCGCTGATCCGCGACCTCGCCGCCAGGGCCGGTCTCGGCGAGATCGGCGTCGACCGCTTCTACAAGCTGTCCCTGCCCGCCGGCTCGGGCGCCTCCTGCTACCTGCAGGGTGTCAACGAGGACACGCACGGCATCGCCGACTCCCTGCTCAGCACGCTGGCCAACCGGGCGGAGGAGATCGTCCACGACATCCGGGACAGCGCCGCCGCCGCCGAGCTCCTGGCGCCGTTCGCCCTCCCGATCGCCTCCTGATCACCTTCTGATCCTCTCCGAATCCTCCGAGGAGAACCCCCGTGGACCTCCGTACCTATGACCCCGCCCACCTGCGCCGGGACAACGGCCTGCTCGCCAAGCGGCTGATGCCCTGGCAGACGCTGAACGCCCCCTTCGAGGGCGCCTGGTGCGTCATCGAGCCCGGCACCGCCTCGACCCGGCACGCCCACCACGAGTACGAGATCTTCATCGCCGTCTCCGGCGAGGCGGTCCTGGAGAGCGAGGGCGAGCGCGCCCCCTTCTCCGCCGGGGACGTCGCCTACTTCCCGCCCGGCACCGACCACCGGGTCGTCAACGACGGCACCGCCTCCTTCGAGATGTACGGCATCTGGTGGGACCACGACATGACCCGCGTGTTCGAGAGCCGTCACCAGGAGGAGACATGACGGAGACGATCGTCATCGCCGCGACGCCGACGCCCAACGGGGACCTGCACGTCGGCCACATGGCCGGCCCCTACGTCGCCGGCGACGTCTACGCCCGCTACCTGCGGGCCGACGGCCGCGGTGTCAACTACAACACCTGCACCGACGACAGCCAGTCGTACATGATCTCGACCGCCCGCAAGCACGGCACCACGCCCGCCGAGCTGTGCTCGGCCTCCACCGCCGCCATCCAGCGGTCGGTGGAGGCGATGGGCATCTCCCTGGCCCCGATGCCGCCCATCGACGACACCTACAGAAAGACCGTGCTCGACTTCGTCACCGCCCTGCACGAGCAGGGCCGGTTCGAGTCGCGGACCGTGCGCATGCCGTACGCGGAGAACGCGGGCACCTACCTGTTCGACGGGCTGGTCAAGGGCGAGTGCCCGGCCTGCCTGACCGAGAGCTGCGGCGGGTCGTGCGAGGGCTGCGGCCACCCCAACCACTTCGACGACCTGGGCGACCCGCGCTCGGTCCTCGACCCCGCCGACCCGGTGACCTCGCGCGAGGTCACCGTCCTGGTCCTGCCCATCGAGAACTACCGGGAGGAGCTCACCGCCTACTACGCCGCCCGCGAGCACACCTGGAGGGGACACAGCAGGCAGCTCATCCGCGAGATCCTGGCCCGGCCGCTCCCGGAGATCCCGATCACGGTGCCGTCGCCGGGCTGGGGGATCGACGCCCCGTTCGCCGAGACGCCCGGCCAGATCCTCTACCCGTGGGTCGAGGCGATGCCCGCCTCGATCTACAGCACCTGGAAGGCGGCCGGCGAGCCCGAGGGCCCCGTCGACCGGGCCTGGCGCGCGGAGAGCGGCAACAGCCTCGTCTACTTCCACGGGTTCGACAACGTCTACTTCTGGGGCATGGTCGACCTGGTCATGCTGCTCGCCCACGGCGACCGCTACCTCACCCCCGACACCAACATCTGCAACGAGTTCTACGAGCTGGAGAACGAGAAGTTCTCCACCAGCAGGGGCCACCTCATCCGCGGCGCCGACCTGGTCGCCGAGGTGCCGCGCGACCTCGTCCGCTTCTACCTCGCCCTGACCTGCCCGGAGGACCAGCGGGCCAACTTCACCAGGGAGGGGCTTGACAAGGTCACCGCCCGCAGGCTGCGCGAGCCGTGGAACGCGCTCGCCGACCGCCTCGACGCCCTCGTCACCGACCCGGGGGAGGAGCTCAAGGTCACCGACGCCGGGCGCCGCCGGGCCGCGGTCGTCGTCGAGAGGTTCCGGCTCTGCTACGACCTCACCTCGTTCAGCCTGACCAGGGCGGCGGACGGCATCGTCACCCAGCTCGGAAGGCTGCTGACCGCCGAGCGCGACGAGCCCGGCGACCTCCTGATGGAGGTGCGCGCCTTCCTCTCCTGCGCCGCCCCCATCCTCATCGACGTCGCGGCCGAGGCCGAGGCGGCCGGTGTCGAGCTCACCCTCGACACCTCCGCCGAGACGATCGACGCCTTCCCGCTACCGCGACTGCCCGGGAGCCCCCGATGAAACTCCTCGCCATGGAAGCCCGACAGAACGCCACCTACTACCGCTCCCGCTACCAGCAGGTCCAGGACTACGGCGCCGAGCTCTACGTCCTCAACGGCATCGGCACCCCGGACTTCTGGCCCGCCGACCGCTACCGCGTCGTGGGCTCGCAGAACATCGACGACCTCATCACCGAGGCCAAGGAGTGGCACGAGCAGGAGCGCTTTGACGGGATCATCACCTTCTCGGAGTCGGCCGTGACCACGGTCGCGGCCGTCGCCGAGGCGCTCGGGCTGCCGGGCGTGGGCGTCGAGGCGGCCAGGACCAGCCGCAACAAGTTGTTGATGCGCGAGGCGCACCGCAGGTACGACGCGCCGCACCCGGACTTCCGCTTCGTCACCGAGCTGGACGCGGCGCTCGGCGCCGCCGCCGACTTCGGCTACCCGGTCATCCTCAAGCCCACCCTGGGCGCCGCGAGCAACTTCGTGTTCAAGGTCGACGACGCCGAGGAGATGGCGGAGCTGTTCCCCCAGGCGCTGGCCGGCATCGAGGGGATGTCGTGGTTCGAGATGGAGGCGCACGGCCTCGACCTCGGCCCGCACGGCCTGCTGGTCGAGGCCTTCCTCGACGGGGACGAGTTCCTCATCGAGGCCGTGGCCTGGGACGGCGAGGTCTATCTCGGCTCCATCGTGGACCGCATCACCGTCGAGGGGGGCACCTTCGACGACGACGTGCACCACGGGCCGACCTCGCTCACCCCCGAGCAGGTGGCCGCGGTGCACCGCGTGGTCAGGGCCGGCGCGCACGCCCAGGGGCTGCGGCGCAGCGTGCTGCACGCCGAGGTGCGCTTCGACCGGGGCGAGCCGTACCTGCTGGAGATCGCGATCAGGCCCGGCGGCGGCGGGCTGGACCTCATCGCCGGGATCACCGCCGCGCACAACCCGATCCGCGCCGTGATGGACGTGGCCCGCGGCGCGGCGCCGCGGGTGCGCCACTACCGGCCGACCGGCGTCCACGTCACCGCGATGTGCCTGATGTGCGACGCGGGCCGGATCACCGCGATCGACGTGCCGGCCGAGGTCTCCGAGTCCGACAAGGTGTTCTTCCTCAAGATCACCGCCAGCCCCGGGGACGTCGTCCGGCGCCCGCCGGAGGGCAACAGCATCCTCGGCTTCCTGGGCACCACCGGCACCTCCCTGGAGGACGCCAGGGAGACGATGCTCGACTACGCCTCCAAGATCAACGTCACCCTCGTCCAGGACGGAGAACTGTCATGACACAGCTGGCCGAGGAGGCGCCGCCGCGGACCCTGCGCGTCGCCCGCACCCGCCGCTACCTGATGTGCCCGCCCACCCACTTCGACGTCGTCTACTCCATCAACCCCTGGATGAACCCCGGCAAACCGGTCGACGGCGCGCTGGCCAGGCTCCAGTGGGACGGCCTGCTGCGCGCCTTCCGCGCCCTCGGCCACCAGGTGGAGTTCATCGAGCCGCTGCCCGGCAACCCCGACATGGTCTTCGCCGCCAACGGCGCGACGGTCATCGACGGCAAGGTGCTGTCGGCCAGGTTCCGCTACGAGGAGCGGGCCGCCGAGGGCCCCGCCTACCTGGAGTGGTTCCGCGCCCGCGGCTACCAGACCCGCGAGGCCGTCTTCGTCAACGAGGGCGAGGGCGACTACCTGCACGCGGGAAGGTACCTGCTGGCCGGCACCGGCTTCCGTACCGACATCCGCTCGCACCGCGAGGCGGAGAGGTTCTTCGGGATGCCCGTGGCGGGGCTGAGGCTGGTCGACCCGCGCTTCTACCACCTCGACACCGCGCTGGCCGTGCTCGACCGCGACCAGATCATGTACTACCCGGGGGCCTTCTCCAGGGAGAGCCAGGGCGTGCTGCGCGTCCTGTACCCCGACGCGATCATCGCCAACGAGGCCGACGCCGAGGTGTTCGGGCTGAACGCCGTCTCCGACGGCCGCCACGTCCTGCTGCCGCCCGCGGCCACCCACCTGATGGGCGAGCTGCGCGAGCGCGGCTACGAGCCCATCGGCGTCGAGCTCTCCGAGCTGCTGAAGTCCGGCGGCAGCGCCAAGTGCTGCACCCTCGAACTCCGGGCGGCCCGATCATGATCGACTACAACGGACGCCGCTTCACCACCGGCGGCGTCCCGCCGGGGGAGAAGCACCCGATCGCCCTGTACCGCCAGGACGGCGACCTGCTGTGGGGCGAGTTCTCCGGCGGCCACGCCCGCCGGGGCAGCCTCACCGGGCTCTGCGCCCCCGACGGCACCCTCGACTTCGCCTACACCATGGTCCTCGACACCGGCGCCGTCGTGTCGGGCCACTGCCGCAGCACCCCCGAACTGCTCCCCGACGGCCGCGTCCTGCTCCACGAGACGTGGGAGCGCTACGGCGCCCACGCGAGCAGCGGCGTCTCCCTGCTCGAGGAGATCGACCCCGACACCTTCACGCTTCCGCACCAGAGGACTGAGAGCCGACCATGACCCTGAACACCATCGCCCGCCCGAACGTTGAGCGGCCCGTCAAGGGCGGCACGGTGACCTGGGCCTGCGCCCCCGGATTCCCTCCGTCCATCATCTTCCCCTTCACCCCGCCCGAGCGCTTCGGCACCCGCAACCTGCTCGAGTTCCAGATCCTGATGTACCGGCCGCTCTACTTCTTCGGCACGCACGGCACCCCCGAGGTCGACTACGACCTCAGCATCGGCGAGCCCCCGCAGTGGAGCGAGGACGGCCTCACCGTCACCGTCACCGTCAAGCCCTGGAAGTGGTCCAACGGCGAGACGATCTGCGCGGACAACGTGCTGTTCTGGGTGAACATGATGGCGGTCAAGGGCGAGCGCTACGGCGAGTACGTCCCGGGCTGCTTCCCCGACAACCTGGTCTCCTACGGCAAGCTCGCCGAGGACAAGGTCTACTTCACCTTCGACAAGGTCTACTCCAAGCGCTGGGTGCTGATGAACCAGCTCAGCACCATCACCCCGATGCCCAAGGCATGGGACCGCACCGCCGACGGGCCCTCCGACGCCTCGTACGGCCTGGAGAACGTCGCCGCCGTCTACGACTTCCTGATGGGCGAGAACGGCGGCGTCATCGAGGAGGACAACTCCGACCGGGTGCACTGGGCGACGAGCCCGGTGTGGAGCGTGGTCAGCGGCCCGTGGCGGCTGAAGAGCTACACCATGGAGGGCGTCGTCACCTTCGTCCCCAACGAGCACTACTCCGGGCCGAACAAGGCGCACCTGGACGAGTTCCGGCAGGTCCCCTTCATGTCCGACGGGGAGGAGTACCAGAAGCTGCTGGAGGGGCCGGACGGGCCCGACGGCATCCAGGTCGGCTACCTGCCGCTGAGCTTCAGCACCGAGCCGACCGACGACCCCACCAAGGGCGGCCCCAACCCGCTGGGCGAGCACTACACGCTGGTCCCGCAGGCGGCCTTCTGCATCCGCTACATCCCGCTCAACTACAACAACCCGACCGTCGCCGGCAAGATGCTCGCCCAGACCTACATCCGGCAGGCGATGCAGCACGCGCTCGACCAGGACCGGGCGGCCCGCGACATCTACCACGGCTACGCCTACCGGCAGGACGGGCCGGTGCCCCGCTACCCGGTGAGCGACCTGGTCTCGCCCACCCTGCAGGGCGCGCCGATCCTGCCCTTCGACGCAGGGCGGGCCCGCGAGCTGCTGGAGGCCAACGGCTGGGACACCAGCACGACGCCCGCCGTCTGCGTCAACCCCGGCGAGGGCCCCGGACAGGCCGGCGCGGGCATCCCCGGCGGGACCAGGCTCAGCTTCTCCCTCAGGTACGCAGAGGGCCGCCCCGCGCTCACCCGGCTGATGGAGCAGTTCCGCGACGACGCGGCCAAGGCCGGCATCGAGCTGCGGCTGCAGGAGGTCTACGGCTCGGTCCTGGTGGCCGAGGACGCCCCCTGCGTCGTCGGGCCCGACAGCCCCTGCCTGTGGGAGCTGAGCACCTGGGGCGGCGGCTGGGTCTACCACTACCCGAGCGGCGAGATCCTCTTCCGGACCGACGCCGGCGGCAACTTCGGCCACTACACCGACCCGAGGGCCGACGAGCTCATCGACCGCACCCTGACCAGCGACGACCCCGCCGCCCTCTACGAGTACCAGGACTACATCGCCGAGCAGGTCCCCGTCATCTTCATCCCCAACTTCTCCCTGCGGCTGTTCGAGGTCTCCAACAGGCTTCGCGGCTTCGAGCCGATCAACCCCTTCGGGATGATCAGCCCGGAGAACTGGTATTACGTCGAGAGCGGTGACTGATCCCCGTGCCGATCGCCATGGCTCCCGTCGCCGTCATCCCCGCCCACGACCTGATGATCCTCCTGCTGCAGCTCGGGCTGCTCCTGGGTCTGGCCACCGTCCTGGGACGTCTCTCCGTCCGGTTGGGCCTGCCCGCCCTGCTCGGTGAGCTCAGCGCGGGGATCCTGATCGGGCCCTCGCTGCTCGCCAACGTCGCCCCCGAGTTCTCCGCCTGGCTGCTGCCCACCGACCCGGCCAGATTCCACATGATCGACGCGGTCGGCCAGGTCGGCGTCCTGCTGCTGGTGGGCCTGACGGGCATGCACCTCGACCTGGGCTTCATCCGCCGCCAGGGAAAGACCGCCGCCGTGATCAGCGGTGCGGGACTGACCGTCCCGCTCGTCCTCGGCGTCGGGATCGGGTTCCTCGCCCCCTCCGAGATGATCGCCGAAGGCGTCGACCACACCGTCTTCGCCCTCTTCCTCGGTGTCGCGCTCTGCGTCAGCGCCATCCCCGTCATCGCCAAAGTGCTGATGGAGATGCGCCTGCTCCACCGCGACATCGGGCAGCTCATCCTGAGCAGCGCCGTCATCGACGACGTGGTCGGCTGGTTCCTGCTCTCGGTGGTCTCCGCGCTCGCCACCGCCGGGGCGCGCACCGGACAGGCCGCGCTCACCGCGATCGCGCTGCTCGTCGGGCTCGTGGCCGTGTCGGTCCTGCTCGGCCGCAGGGTGGTCGCCAAGGTTCTGCGCCTCGCCGACAGGGGCGGGAGCGTCACCACGATCGCCGCGGTGACGATCATGATCCTGCTCTCGGCCGCGGCCACCCAGGCGATGGGGTTCGAGGCGATCCTCGGCGCCTTCGTCTGCGGCGCGCTCGTCGGCTCCTCTCCGGATCTGAAGGTCGCCAGGCTGGCGCCCCTGCAGACGCTCGTCGCCGCGGTGCTCGCGCCCATCTTCTTCGCGACGGCGGGCCTGCGCATGGACCTGACGGAACTGGCCAACCCGGTCGTGCTCGTGGCCGGGATCGTGGTGCTCGCCGTCGCCATCGCCGCCAAGTTCGGCGGCGCCTACCTCGGGGCGCGCATCGCCCGCAGGACCCGTTGGGAGGCCCTCGCGCTCGGCGCGGGCCTGAACTCCCGCGGCGTGATCGAAGTGATCATCGCGATGGTGGGCCTCCGCCTGGGCGTGCTCACCACGGCGTCCTACACGGTCATCGTCCTGGTCGCGGTCGTGACCTCGATGATGGCGCCGCCCCTGCTGCGCTTCGCGGCCGCGAGGATCGTTCCCACCGAGGACGAGGCCGTCCGCGAGGAGTTCTTCGACACCCTGCAGGGCCCCGACGGCACCGACAGGCAGCTCGTGACCACCGCCAAGGAGGCGTGACATGACCACTGACACCAGACCGCTGATCCTGGTGGTCGCGACGGGGATGCGGCACTACCGCGAGTACCTGTTGCGCTCCATCGCCACCGAGTACCGCGTCCACCTCATGGTGACCGCCGAGCCCGGCTGGGAACAGGAGTACGTCACCGGCTGGACCGTCGTCGCCGACCTGGCCGACGGACCCGCGATGGCGGCCGCCGCCCTGGAGCTCGCCGCCCGCGAGCCCGTGCACGGGGTGCTGTGCTGGGACGAGGCCACGATCCTGGCCGCCTCGCACGTCTCGGCGGCCCTCGGCCTGCCGGGCGGCGACCCCGAGATGGTGCGCCGCTGCCGCGACAAGCACCTCACCCGCGTCGCGCTCGACGCGCTCGGCGTCCCGCAACCCAGGTCGCTGGCCGTCTCCACGCTCGACGAGGCCCTGCGCGCCGCCGAGACGGTCGGCTACCCGGCCATCCTCAAGCCGCGCGGCCTCGGCGGCAGCCTGGGCGTCATCAGGGTCGAGGACCCCGCGGAGCTGGCGGAGCGGTTCGCCTTCGTCCACGACCTGAAGGTCCCCGGCGGGGCGACGTTCGAGGTGCCCGTCCTGGTCGAGGAGTTCGCCGACGGCCCCGAGGTCAGCGTCGACGCCGTCGTCCAGGGCGGCGTGGTGACCCCGCTCTTCCTCGGCAGGAAGGTCCTCGGCTACGAGCCCTACTGCGAGGAGATAGGCCACTTCGTCGACGCCCAGGACGAGCTCCTGCAGGACCCCGAGTTCTGCCGCGTCCTGCAGGACACGCACACCGCGCTCGGGTTCACCGACGGCTTCACCCACACCGAGATCAAGCTCTCCTCCAGGGGACTGCGCGTCATCGAGGTGAACGCGCGCCTGGGCGGGGACATGATCCCCTACCTCGGGATGCTCACCACCGGGATCGACCCGGGCCTGGCCGCCGCCGCGGTGGCCTGCGGCCGTACCCCCGACATCGCCCCCGAGCGCAAGCTCGTCGGCGGCGTGCGCTTCTTCTACGTCGCCGAGGACGACACCACGATCGAGTCGATCGCGTTCGACGAGACCGGCCTGCCCCCGGAGATCGACCGGGCGGTCCCGGTGGTCGCCGCGGGCGCGACCGTCTCACCACCGCCCAAGGGCACCCTGTGGGGGCGTATCGCCTACGCCACCGCGCTATCCCCGACCGTCGACGAGTGCCGGGCCGCGCTGGACGCCGCCGAGGCGCACCTGAAGGTGAAGGCAGCCGCATGACCGCCGTTATCGAGAACGAGAACAACGTCTCCCCGACCCCCCCGGCCAAGCCGGACGACGGGGTGTTCGCCACCTTGCGGGAGTCCCCGCGCGCCGTCAGGGCGCTGCTCTTCGGAGGCTTCATCAGCAGGCTGGCCGCGTTCATCCAGATCTACCTGGTGCTGTTCCTGACCGACCGGGGCTTCTCCGCCACCCAGGCGGGGCTCGCGCTGGGCGTGTACGGGGCCGGCGCGGTGGTGGGCTCGCTGGCCGGAGGGTCGCTCTCCGACCGGCTCGGCGCCCGGACGGTCACCCTGATCAGCATGGGCGGCTCGGCCCTTCTGATCGTGTCCATCCTCTACGCCCCGTCCTACGCCATGATCCTGGCCGCCGTCTTCATGGTCAGCACGGTCGGCCAGTTCTACCGGCCGGCCGCCCAGACGATGCTCACCGAGCTGACACCGAGGCACCGGGTCGTGATGATCACGGCGATGTACCGGCTCGGTCTGAACCTCGGCATGACCGCCGCCCCGCTGATCGGCGCCGCGCTGCTCGCCGTCTCCTACAACGCGCTCTTCTGGGGCGAGGCCGCCGCGGCACTGATCTTCGGTGGCATCGTGATGTTCGCGCTGCCCCGGCGCGCCCCGCGCGCCGAGCGCGCCGCGGCCAGGCAGGCGGAGAAGGCGGCGGAGGCCTCGGAGGCGTCGTCATCGGAAGGCCGCTCCGGCTACCTCGCGGTGTTCGCCGACTGGCGCTACAGCGTCTACCTGCTCGCGATGCTGCTCACCTCCATCGTCTACTGCCAGTACACGGCCACCCTCCCGCTGGACATCTCCGCCGCCGGCATCAGCCTGTGGTGGTACGGCGCGGCCGTGTCGCTGAACGGCCTGATCGTGATCACCTGCGAGCTGGCGATGACGAAGGTCGTGCAGAAGTGGCCGATCCGGCTGACCGCGCTGCTCGGTCTCGGTCTCGTCTCGGTCGGCTACGCCATCTACGCGATCTCCCCGCTGCCGATCTGGTTCATGCTCGGCACCCTGGTCTGGACGCTCTCGGAGATCATCGGCGGGCCCACCACGTTCGCCTACCCCGCCCTGGCCGGCCCCGAGCGGCTCCGCGGGCGCTACATCGGCGCCATGCAGAGCGTCTTCGGGCTCGGCACCGCGATCGGGCCGGTCATCGGAACCCTGGTGTGGTTCCAGGTGGGGCGCTCGGTGTGGCTGTGGGCGGCCCTGGTCTCCGCGATCGCGACCGTGGCGGGCCTGATCGGCATGCGGGACCCGAACAAGGCCGACGAGTCGCGGACCGCGACCGCCTCGGCGACATGAACGGAGGAGTGCCATGATCAGAATCGCTGTCGTGGGCGGCGGGATCGCCGGGGCCATGCTGGCCTGGCGGCTGTGCGAGGTCGTCAGGGGGAGCGCCGTCCACCTGTACACCGGAGAGCCGCACAGGAGGGCCGACGCCAGCGCCGCCTCCGGGGGGCTGACCAGGGCCTTCGAGCCCGACGCCGCACTGTGCCTGGAGGCCGCCGACAGCCTGGCCGAGCTCCACTCGAACCGGGAGCTGCGCGAGTGGGCCTCCTACCGGGAGACCGGCTCGGTGTACCTGCTGCCCGGCCTCGGACCGGGCACCGAGGGCCTGGTCGAGCTGGTACGCAGCCGCCTGCCCGGCTCGATCTCCCTGGTGAGCGGCGCGGAGCTCAGCACCCGCGGCACGTTCCGCGAGCTGCCCGAGGGGAGCGTGGCCGTCGTCGAGAAGCGCGCCGGATACCTCTCCCCGAACGCCTTCCGCGACCGGCTTCTGGTCGAGCTCGCCAGGTCGGGCGCCTTCGTCACCGACGGGCAGGTGGACGGCATCACCGCCGAGGCCGAGGTCCGGCCGGCCGAGGGCAGCCCGGCCAGGTTCGACGCCGTCGTGGTGGCCGCAGGGGCGTGGACCCAGGGACTTCTCGCCCGTACGGGCCTGACGGACGCGGGGCTGCGCACCAAGGTGATCCAGTACGTGCTCGGCCCCTCGGCGGGGAAGAATCCCGACGCGTTCGTCGACGAGACGTCCGGGCTGTACGGCAGGTCCTACGCAGAAGGACGGGTCCTGCTCGGGCTGCCCACCGACAGATGGGACATCACCCCTGGACCCACGCCGACCGACCCCGTTCTCACCAGCAGGATCCTCGACGTCGCCGAGGCCAGGATCGGATACCGGCCGCCGGGAAGGAAGGTCAAGGCCGTCACCGCGGTCGAGTGCTACCACCCCACGGGAGGGCTGTCGCTGCGTCCCCTGGCCAAGGGCGTCTACACGTTCACCGGGGGGAGCGGCGGCGCGGGCAAGACCGTGCTCGCCGCGAGCCGCACGGCCGCGCGAAGCCTGGTCAGGTCGCTGCGATGAGCGCGGGGACGCGACCCGTCAGGGTCGCGTCCCGGTGACCGTCGCCGGTCGCGAACGCCGCCGTGAGGAGGGAGACCGGCCGGGTCGCCCGTCCCCGCGGCCGTGAGGGCGGAGCCCGGAACCCGGTCAGGTCGCCGCGGTGAACGCCAGGTAGCAGTAGTCGTCCAGCATCTTCGCCAGCGGGCGCCCGGGGCGGCCCAGCAGCACCGCCAGCTCCCGCTCGCCGGCACCCGCCTCCTCCAGCAGGCGCCGCGCCCACTCCCGGCCCAGCCGCAGGTGCGCGCGGTAGGCGTCCGGCGTGCGGGACCCGTGCAGGGCGTCGGCGATGGCCGCGTCCCAGGGCATCAGCGCCGCCGGGCGCAGGGCGTGCAGCATCTTGGTCGCGGCGGTCGGTCCCAGGGAGCGGGGCCTGGCCCCGGGGGCCGCGCGCATCGCCGACAGGTCCGCGTAGCACTCGCCCAGCACGTCGATCTCCGCGTCGCCCAGCGCCGCGAGCGTGGCGTCCCGGCCGGGAAGGCGCTCCCGCCAGCGGTCCCACCAGGCCGCGCTCTCCGTGCCGAAGACGTCGGGCTCGCCGTCGCGCGGATAGCGCAGCCGGCACCCCCACGCGTTCAACCAGGTCAGCAGGGCCCGGCGATGGGCGGCGAGCGCGGGGTCGACCTCCGGACCGGTCGCCAGCAGCAGCCGCTCCCACGACCTGTCGGCCGCGCCGTAGCGGGCGAACTCGCCGACCGCCACGCGCAGGCGTTCCAGATCGGGCCCCCGGCCGGGGGGCGTCACGGGCGCCGTCACGGGCGCGGGCCGGTCAGGGGCGGCCGGCTCCGGCCCCGCATGAGCGTGGCCAGCAGCCGCTCGGTGCGCTCGCTCGGCTCCACGCCGAGGTCGGTGCGCAACCGGTGGCGGCACACCTCGTACCAGCTCAGGACGCGGCCGAGCTCGCCGAGCTCGCCGTGCATCATCATCAGGGTCTGGTAGGTGGTCTCGTGGTGGGGGTCGACGTCGAGGGCCCTGCGGCACCAGTGCATCGCGGCCGGCCAGTCCTCGCGCTCCAGCGCCTCGGTGCGCAGCGCGGACAGGGCGCGCAGCGCGGTCCCGCGCATCCACTGCCGCTGCTCGTTGATCCAGTCGCCGGTCTCGCCGGAGAGGAAGTCCCCGACGTACAGGTCGGCGGTCCGCTGGAACCACGCGATCGCGGTGTCGTGGTCCTTGGCCACCCACGCGCTCCGGCCCCGGTCGAAGGCGCGCTGGAACTCCTCGATGTCCACCCACGCGCTGTTCGTCCGCAGCACGTACCCGTGGTCCTGGTGGAGCAGGGTGAAGCCGTCCCTGTCCTCGAACTCGTTGAGCACCCGCCGCACGCCGTGCACGGCGACCTTGAGCGAGCTGGAGCGGTGATCCTCCCTCTCCGGCCACAGCACCTCGCGCAACCGGTCCCCGTGGACGAACCGCTCACGGTTGACCAGCAGGTACTGGAACAGGGCCCTCGACTTGCCGGCACGCCAGTGTGAGACGGCCTGCCCGTCGACCTCCAGGCGGAAGTTGCTCAGGCATCGGGCGATGACCGAGGGCGTGCCCTCGTCCCGCCCGGCGTTGTGGGGACCGGCTTTCACCAATTGTTGAACGGGCATGTTCGCTTCCCTTGGAAGGACGGACTCCGCCGCTCGCGGACTCACCCGCGGACGCCGAAGCACGTCGAGTACGAGTGTGGCGCCAGCACGACCTGGACGTGATACGGCATGCGCTCGTCGTGCATCCGGAACATGACCGTGATCTCAGGGTAGGAGGTGGTCATGCCGAGGCCGGCGAAATAGTGGTCGGTGGCGAGGACGAGACGATAGAGCCCGCGCTCCATGAATTCGTCCGTCCATTCTTTAACATTTCCATCGATGTCGGTCTCGCCCTCGGAGACCGGCTCCCAGCCGGTGCCCGAGGCGCGCTCCAGGCGAGCTCGGACACCGGCCGCGGACCGGCCGTAAACGCCGTCAAGTGCCTGCGTGGCGATGCTCATGTGAGGTTACCCATCTGCTGGTCGGGGCCGCGTGACCCTTATCGCGCGGCCTCGGTCCCATCAGGTTCCACGGGAGGGCTATCCGTCCGCTATCCATCGGCTACCGGAGCCTATTCTTTCGTGCCGGACGGCTCGGATGCCGGATCAGAAGGGATCGGATAAGGGGCGGATAGGGGCGCTATTTACGTTTTGAAGCAGACAGGCGGACAGCAGTGAACGGCCTGCGAGACACGAAGAAGAGGTACAGGAAATGCGGGAATTCGCGAGCTTCACCACCCTCCGGATCATCGTCTCCGCCGTCGCGGTCCTCGGGTGCCTCGGTCTCGCCGCCGTCGTCCCCTCGATCGCCGGCGGAGCCCCGACGACCACCGTGCTCGCCAGCAACACCCCCTGGGGCTGAACTGCACCCCCCGCCCGGCGAGGTCGCCGGCGGCGGGAGTTCGCCGAAGCGGTCGGAGCCGTCCAAGGTCCGGCCGCTTCTTCGTGTCTCAAACCCGCCCGTTAGTCGCAAATCGGGCCAGACCTTTACAAACCCCCCTGGTTCTCCCACCAGCGACGTTGTATGATCCCGGGCAGACCACGTTTCATGCATATAAAATTGCCCGTCGTGATCTCTGGGTTATATGTCTGGAGATCATGGAGGGTGGGGTTGAGTCGATTGTTGCCTGGATTTAAGGCAGTGGTTAGATCCCTGATGTCTCTCTTACACCGACCGTGCGGTGAATTTCCGGAACAGGCCGCGATTCTGTAAGGAGAGTCGGTGGAGTATCGGATCCTCGGCCCCCTGGAGGTCATCGCCGACGGCCAGCGCCTGGATCTGGGCGCGCCTCGGCAGCAGGTCGTCCTCTCCTGCCTCCTGCTGGAGGCCAACCGGATGGTCACCATCGGGCGGCTGACAGACGCGATCTACGGTGAGGACCTCCCCAGCACCTCGCGCGCGCAGGTGCAGATCTGCATCTCCTCGCTGCGGCGGCTGTTCGCCGCCAACGGCGGGCCCGACGTCATCGCGACCCACTCCCAGGGATACACGCTGCGGGTCGCCGAGGGGGAGCTCGACTCCCAGACCTTCGAGGGCCTGCTGAACCAGGCCCGCCAGGCTCGCGAGGGCCACCGTCCGGAGGACGCCGTCAGGCGCTACCGGGAGGCACTCGCCCTCTGGCGGGGTCCCGCCCTCGACGGCCAGGAGAGCCGGCTCGTGCAGGGGGCGGTCGGCAGGCTGGGCGAGCGCCGGATCACCGCGAACGAGGACTGCGTCGAGCTCGAGCTGGAACTGGGCAGGCACCACGAGCTGGTGGGCGAGCTCAGCGAGCTCGTCGAGGAATATCCGCTCAGGGAACGGCTGCGCGGCCAGCTGATGATCGCGCTCTACCGCTCGGGACGCCAGGCAGAGGCGCTGACGGTCTATCGCCGTGCCCGCCAGACGATGATCGACGAGCTGGGCATCGAACCCAACGAGAGCCTCCAGCAGCTCGAGTACGCCATCCTCACCTCCGACGAGAGCCTCGACCCGCCGGGGCGGCAGCAACAGCACCAGCATCAGCCCCAGCGCCACGCGGAGACGCAGGAGGCGCCGGCCGCCCGCCGGACGGTTCCCCGGCTGCTTCCCACCGACATCGCCGACTTCACCGGCCGGATCAAGCTGGTCGAGGCGATCCGCCGCCAGCTCACGTTCGCCGCGGAGGACCGGCAGCGGCTCGCCGTCCCCGTCATCGCCGTCGTCGGCAAACCGGGCATCGGCAAGTCCACGATCGCGGTGCACGTCTCGCACAGCGTCGCCGGACGCTACGAGGACGGCCAGCTCTTCGCCGACCTGCATGGAGGGGAGTCCCACCCGGTCGGCTCCGGGCAGGTGCTCGAACGGTTCCTGCGCGCGCTGGGCGTGCCGGGTAACGCGATACCCGACGGGGTGGACGAGCGGGCGGAGATGTACCGCGGCCTGCTCTCCGGGCGCAAGGTGCTGGTCGTCCTGGACGACGCCAGGAGCGAGAGCCAGGTGCTGCCGCTGTTGCCCGGCAATCCCGAGGCCGCGGTGATAATCACCAGCCGCAGCAGGCTCGCGGGCCTGCCGGGCGCGGCCCATCTCGACGTCGGCCTCTTCGACTCCAGGCAGTCGGTGGACCTGCTCGCCCGCATCGCCGGCGTCGAGCGGGTGCAGGCCGAGCGGGAGTCGGCGGCCGAGCTGGCGGACCTCTGCGGCCATCTGCCGCTGGCGCTGCGCATCGCGGGCGCCAGGCTCGCCGCCCGCCCGCACTGGACGATCGACCAGCTCGTGGGACGGCTGGAGGACGAGACCCGCAGGCTCGACGAGCTCAAACACGGCGACCTGGGCATCAGGGCGAGCATCTCCCTGACGTACGAGAGCGTCAGCGAAGACGCGCGCCGCCTGTTCCGGCGCCTGGCCATCCTGGAGTCCCGGCACTTCTCCGGCTGGGTCGCCGCCGCGCTGCTCGACTGCCATCCCTCCGACGCGCAGGACCTGCTCGACGACCTGGCCGATGCCCAGCTGGTCGAGACGGCCGATGCCGGGTACGGCGTGCACAGCCAGTACCGCTTCCACGACCTGATCCACGTGTTCGCCCGCGAGCGCCTCGCCGGCGAGGAGGCGGTCGCCGACCGCAACGCCGCGCTGGAGAGGGTGCTCGGCGGCCTGCTCTTCCTGACCGGCGAGGCGCACCGCCGCGAGTACGGCGGAGACTACGTGCAGGTCCACAGCAACGCGCCGCGCTGGCCGCTGCCCGCGCGGCTGGTCGAGAAGCTGGTCATGGCACCCCTCCCCTGGTACGAGCGCGAGCGGCTCACGCTGGTCTCGGGCATCCGCCAGGCCGCTCAGGCCGGGTTCGTCGAGCTGTGCTGGGACCTCGCGATCAGCGCGGTCACCCTGTTCGAGTCGAGGATCTACTTCGACGACTGGCGGGAGACCCACCAGGTCGCCCTGGCCGCCGCCCGGCAGGCCGGGGACCGTAGGGGGCAGGCGGCGATGCTCTACTCGATCGGCTCGCTGTACATCGCCGAGCAGCGCTTCGGGGACGCGCGGCGCGACTTCGAGTCGGCGGCCGAGCTGTTCGAGGAGGCCGGGGACGACCTGGGAGTGGCCCTCGTCATCCGCAACATCGCCTTCCTCGACCGGATGAGCGGCCGGCTCGACGACGCGGTGGAACGTTATGACCGCGCGCTGAGCATCTTCCGCGGCACCGGCGACCAGGTCGCCTCCGCCTACGTGCTCCACAGCATGGCCCAGATCAGGCTCGACTGCGACGAGCTCGACGAGGCCAAGCGCCTGCTGGGCGAGGCGCTGGAACTCAGCAGGGTCGGGGGCAGCCGCCGGGTGGAGGCGCAGGTCCTGCACCGGCTGGGCGAGACCTACCTCAGGTCGGAGGAGTTCGCGTCGGCGGCCGAGGTCTTCGAGCGGACGCTCACGACCGTGCGCAACATCGGCGACCCGACCGGCGAGGCGTACGCCCTGCACGGCCTGGGCGTCACGCGGCTGCGCCAGGGGAACCTCCAGGAGGCCGAGCTCACCCTCCAGAACGCCCTGGAGGTGGCGACCACCGCGGGGGAGAGGCTCGCCGAGGCCAGGGTCGTGCTCGCGCTCGGTGAGCTGGCGCTCGCCGTCGACCAGACCGAACAGGCCATCGGCCGCTTCCACCAGGCCCTCGGCCTGTTCCACAAGATTGACGCGCCGCTCCACCAGATGCGCGTCCTGGTCATGCTCAGCGCGGCGTACACCACCGTCGGCGAGGCCGAGGCGGCGCTGAGCGTCTCGGAGGAGGCCCTCGAGCTGGCCGGCACGATGCCCCCCGCGATCGCCGCCCGGGTACGCGCCCAGCTGGAGCCTCCTCCGTCGCCCGCCCTGGAACAACCACGAGGGCGGGCGGGGAAGGTCCCGGCGTCCTGAGGACCGGACGGTCCGCAGAGGTCCGGGGAGGTCCGGGAACCGGACCTCCCCGGGCGGTCGCCGCCGGTCGTGCCGCCGGTCGCGGGGTCACCGGTCGTGAGGTCACCGGTCGCGGGGCTACCGGTGCTCAGCAGATGCGGCGCAGGGCCTCCGCGAGGCTGGACAGGCCGACCGGCCCCAGCTCCAGCGCGGCGGTGTGCCAGGCACGCAGGTCGAAGGCGTCACCCAGGCGCAGCCTGGCCTCCTCGCGGGCCTGCACCCACGCCCGCTCGCCCAGCTTGTAGGAGATGGCCTGGGAGGGCCAGCCGAAGTAGCGCACCACCTCGGCCTCGACCCGGTGCGGCTCGCAGCGGCCCTGCTCGCGCAGCACCTCGCAGGCCTTCTCGAAGGTCCACCTTGAGCCGTCGGGCAACGGCAGGTCGAGGTGGACGCCCAGGTCGATGACCACCCGGGCGGCGCGCAGGGCCGACCAGTTGAGCATGCCCAGCCGGGTGCCCGGCTCGGTGAACCAGCCGAGCTCGTCGGCGAGCCGCTCGGCGTACAGGCCCCACCCCTCGCCGTGGCCGTCCACCCAGGAGACCTTGGCGAACCTGGACAGGGTGTCCCCGGCCGTGCGCATCGCGCCGAACTGCAGGTGGTGGCCGGGCACCCCCTCATGGAAGATCGTCGTCAGCTCGCTCCAGGTGGCGAAGCGGGTCCGCCCGCCGACCGGCCACAGGGTGCGGCCCGGCCGCGACAGGTCCTCGCTGGGCGCGTTGTAGGAGGCCGCGCCGGACGTGGAGCTCACGTCGACCTCGGCCACGATGCGCCGCAGCGGTTCGGGGATGTCGAAGTGCGTGCCGTTCAGCTGCTCGACCGCCCGGTCGTGGCGCTCCTGCAGCCACGCCTGGTACTCCTCCAGGGAGTCGACCGCCTGGGTCTCGTTGAGGATCGCGGTCGCCTCCTCGATGGTCGCGCCCGGCTTGATCCGCTCGACCTCGGCGGCCGTCTCGGCCCCGATGCGCTCCAGCTCCGCCCAGCCCCACTCGTACGCCTCGCGCAGGTCGATGTCGGCGCCCAGGCTGATCCTGGCGACGACCGCGTAGCGCTCGGGGCCCACCGCGTCGGCCTCGCTCGCCCGGGGCGCGTACTCCTCGCGCAGGTAGCGCCCCGCGAAGGCGTAGGCGTCGTGGGCCGCCGCGGCCGCCTTGAGCAGCTCCTCCCTGACCGGGCCCTCGCCGTAGGTGGCGACGAAGGCGTCGTGCGCCGGGGGAGTCCCGCCGGCGCCGGCGAACTGGTCGGCCTGGTCCGCCATGGCCAGCGCCTGCCTGCGGGCGCCCCGCAGGCCCATCTCCAGTCCGACCTCCAGGCTCTCCCGCCACCCGGCGAGCATCTCCGGGATCGCCGCCAGGCGGGCGGCAACGTCGCGCCACTCGTCGTCGGTGCCGTGGGGGAGGAGGACGACGCTGGAGCGCACCCGGTAGGGCAGCCCGTACGGCGCCGCCACCCAGCGGAGCGGTTCGCCCGTGTCGTGCCAGGCGAGCTCGGCCTCCAGCCGCTCCCGCAGGTGGGTGGCCGCCCTGACGTCCGGCTCGCCGGTCGGGACCAGCTCGTCGAGACGCTTCAGGGTCGAGCGGATCAGCTCGGCACGGGCGGCGCTCCCGGCCGGGCTGTGGTCGGTGGCGGCCACGAAGTCGGACACGATGCCTTCGGCACCTGCCGCGATCGGGTCGAGGGCCGCCCAGCGGGTGACGTACTCATCGCAAAGCGCAAAGATCGGAGTGCTCATGTCCGGACCGTAGGATCGCCTGGCATCCGCCCCTTATCCCTTCGCTATCCGGCCGCCCTGACGTCCGGGAACGCGGCGCCGCGAGGGACACGCCCGCGCCCGGTGAGAACCCGTCCCTACGGAGCCGGAGCCCGAGCCGGAGGCCGGTGGTCAGGCCGGGGCGCCTCCCGCGGCCCTGCGCGACTCCTCGGCCGCCCAGGTGAACACGCCCCTGGCCATCAGCGACGCCTCTGACTCCGCCCTGGCGGCGAACACCTCGGCCCGCACCCCGTGCAGTGCCGTGTCGTCCGGTGCGGCCTGCACGGCCATCTCGGCCAGGTGTCCCGCCAGCCGCTGGTCTCCCGCGGCCAGCGCCTCCAGCGCGGCGTCGCCCAGCCTCGCGGCGCCTCCGGCCAGCTTCGCCACCGCCGCGGCCAGCGTGGCCTCGGGCGCGGGCTTGAGGTGGGCCGGGTTGCCGTCGTACCAGCCGCCGTACAGCCGCCAGATGTTGCGCACCACGAACTCCGGCTCGTCGTAGTGCGGGCGCAGATAGGGCCGCTCCGCCAGCCGCGCGGGAGGCCGCACGGCGCGCACGATGTCGTCCAGCCTGGCGCCCTCGTTGAGCATCCCCAGGGTGCGCTCGACCATGAACTCCAGCCACTCGGCCGTCTCGGTCAGCGCCTGCTCGACCCGGTCGGCGCCGAAGATCGGGGCGCCGTGGCTGGGCAGCATGATCTCCGGCCGCAGCTCGGCCATCCTGCGCAGCGCGATCGCCCACTCGCGCGGGTAGCGCTGCGCCTTCTGCGGGTTGCCGCAGTTGGGGGTCACCCAGATGAACAGGTCGCCCGGCAGCAGGATGCGGTGCGAGGGCACCCAGCCGACGCTGGCGTCGTCGGTCTCGCCCTTGGCGTGGAAGAGGTCGACGTGGCCGAGCGACATCACGTCGCGGTAGGCCACGTCGGGGTAGCGGTACTCGGTGGGCCAGGTCAGGCCGGGAGCCTGGAACTGCCGCCGGTTCACGATGGCGTTGTAGCCGTTGGTCAGCACGTAGCGCTCGAAGCGGACGGCGACCGCCTCGTGCCCCACCACCGTCGGCCGGGGCCGTCGCGCCGTGTCGGCCTCGGCGTCGAACGGGCCGACGCCCGAGACGTGGTCGATGTGGCCGTGGGAGTAGACCGCGGCGGTCACCGGGTCGTCGGTCCAGGCCCGCAGCTCGGTGTGGAGCCGGTCCGCGTCGAAGGGGTTGCCCGTATCGAACAGGGTCACCTCCCCGCCGTGCCGCAGCGCGATCACGTTGCCGAAGCCGCTGCGGAAGCCCACGCCGTCGACGATCTCCACGAAGCCCTGCCCGGCGAGGCCGGTGTGCACGATGCTGTCAGGGGCCTCGCCCCGCCACACGGTGTCGGCGTACTCGGTGATGTTCATGGGAGGTCAGCCCTTCCTCGACGTCTTCCGCCGCGCTCCGGCCGGTGCCCGCGCCCGGGTGAACCGGCGGGCGGATACCGCGTGTTCCGCCGTCCGGGATCGATGTGGTTTTGGAGAACAAGCCCATTCCAACCGAGCGGCACCGTATATGTCACCATCCGCGGGTGATCCAACCTGAGGTGAGCGCATCCCGCGGGCGACCCCCGGCTCACGGGCCGGTCGGGCACCGGTGGCGGGGAGCGTGCACGCCGGGGACCTTCGCCGCTGCCGCGCCCGGGGCCACGGAGGCAACCCGGAGGCAACCCGGAGGCGGACCTGAGGAGGAACCGGTGAAGCTCCCGCCATGGGACCAAGGTCCCCTCCGGTGAGGTCCGCCGCCCCTACGGGAGGACGCCGTCGCCACTCGAAGCTACGGGGAGCCCCTGAAGACTTGGAGCGTCGATGGACGTCTTGGACCTGTCCCGCTGGCAGTTCGGTATCACGACCGTCTACCACTTCCTGTTCGTCCCGCTGACGATAGGGCTGTCGGTCATCGTGGCCGGCCTGCAGACCGCCTGGTACCGCACGCGGAATCCGGACCACCTCAGGCTCACCCGGTTCTTCGGCAGGCTGTTCCTGATCAACTTCGCGATGGGCGTGGTCACCGGCATCGTGCAGGAGTTCCAGTTCGGGATGAACTGGAGCGCCTACTCCCGCTTCGTCGGCGACGTCTTCGGCGCCCCGCTGGCCATGGAAGGGCTGATCGCCTTCTTCCTGGAGTCGACCTTTCTCGGATTGTGGATCTTCGGCTGGGACAAGCTGCCGCCCCGCCTGCACCTGGCCACCATCTGGCTGGCCGCTCTCGGCACCAACATCTCGGCCTACTTCATCCTGGCGGCCAACTCCTGGATGCAGCACCCGGTGGGCTACCGCCTCAACCCGGTCAGCGGGCGCGCCGAGCTGACCGACATCTGGGCGGTGCTGGGCAACTCCACCACCCTGGTCACCTTCCCGCACGTGTTGTTCGGCGCGTTCGTCACCGCCGGCGCCTTCGTGGCGGGAGTGAGCGTCTGGCAGCTGAGCCGCGGGCGGGAGGCCGCGATGTTCCTGGGCTCGGCGCGGATGGCGATGGCCGTCACCCTGGTCGCCGCCGCCGGGGTCGCGTTGTCGGGGCACTGGCAGGCGCAGATCATGACCGAGCAGCAGCCTATGAAGATGGCCGCCGCCGAGGCGCTGTGGGAAGACGAGACCTCCGCGGGCTTCTCCCTGTTCGCCGTCGGCGACGTCGAGAACGGCCGCAACCACGTCAACGTGCAGATCCCCTACGGCCTGAGCCTGCTGGCCACCAACACCACCGACGGCCGGGTCGAGGGCGTCAACGACATCCAGGCCCGCTACCAGGCCCTGTACGGCCCGGGGGACTACCGGCCCGTCGTCGGCCTGGCCTACTGGACCTTCCGCCTGATGATCGGCTTCGGCGTGCTGGCCGGGCTGCTGGCCCTGGCCGGGCTGTGGCTGACCCGGCGCGGGAGGTCGCCGTCCGGGCGCTGGTTCCACCGGCTGGCCGTGGCCGGCATCGGCCTGCCGTTCCTGGCCAACTCGCTCGGCTGGATCTTCACCGAGATGGGCCGCCAGCCCTGGACGGTCTTCGGCGTCATGCGCACCGCCGCGGCCGTCTCCCCGGGCGTCGACGTCACCGAGGTGGCCATCACGCTGACCGGGTTCACCCTGGTCTACGCCGTGCTCGCGGTCATCGAGGTGCGGCTGCTGCTGAAGTTCATCCGGATCGGCCCGCACGAGGAGCCCGAGCCTGCCGGCGCCGTCCCGGCCCTGACCCACTGAGATCGCGAGGGGAATCCCGTCATGGAGCTCACCACCGTCTGGTTCGTGCTCATCGCCGTGCTGTGGACCGGCTACTTCGTGCTGGAGGGCTTCGACTTCGGCGTGGGGATCCTGCTGCCGGTGCTGGGCCGTACCGTGCCGGAGCGCAAGATGATCGTCGCCGGCATCGGCCCGGTGTGGGACGGCAACGAGGTGTGGCTGCTGGTCGCCGGCGGCGCCACCTTCGCCGCCTTCCCCGAGTGGTACGCCACCTTGTTCAGCGGCTTCTACCTGCCGTTGTTCGTCATCCTGCTGGCCCTGATCATGCGGGGCGTCGCCCTGGAGTACCGCGGCAAGAGCGACGGCACCCGCGGCTGGGACCGCGCCTTCTTCTGGGGCTCGCTCGGACCGGCCTTCCTGTGGGGCGTGGCCTTCGCCAACATCGTGCGCGGCGTACCGCTGGACGCCGACCACGAATACGCGGGCACCCTGCTGACCCTGCTCAATCCCTACGCGCTGCTCGGCGGCGCGGCCACCCTGGTGCTGTTCACCCTGCACGGCGCGGTCTTCCTGGCGCTGAAGACCACCGGCCAGGTGCGCGAGCGCGCCGGGCGAGCCGTACGGCTGCTCGCACCGGTGGCCCTGGTCGTGGGCGGGGCGTTCCTGCTGGTGACCCAGCTCATCGCGGGCAAGCCGATCACCTGGCTCACGGTGGCGCTGGCCGCGGGCGCGCTCGCCGCCGCCCTGGCGGCCACGCTGCGCGGGCGCGAGGGATGGGCCTTCGCCGCCAACGCCGTGGCCATCGTCGCCGTCACCGCGACCCTGTTCACCTGCCTGTGGCCGAACGTCATGCCGGCCGTCGACCCGGCCCACAGCCTGACGGTGCACAACGCCGCGTCCACCCCCTACACCCTGACCGTGATGACCTGGGTCGCCGCGATCTTCACCCCGGTGGTGCTGGCCTACCAGGCCTGGACCTACTGGGTCTTCCGCAAGCGTTTGACCCAGCCCCAGGTGGAGGCGAACTGACCGGGGCCGGACAGCCGGCCGGGGACGCCGATGTCCGTCCTCGCGTGGGCGGGTGCCCGGCGTCCGTCCTCGCGTGGGCGGGCGCGGAGCCGGGACCGAACCCGGTCGCGCATGCGACGCGGGGGCGAGACCGGCGGTGAACGCGATCCCGGCAGACGGGTTCACCGCCTGCCGGGACCGGGGACCGCGTGCTCATCCGGCCGGGGGAAGGGCCGCGCGGCCCGCCTCCAGCCGGGCCACCGGGAGCCGGTACGGCGAGCAGGACACGTAGTCCAGCCCCGCCCGGTGGAAGAAGTGGATGGACGCGGGGTCGCCACCGTGCTCGCCGCACACCCCGACGCGCAGGCCGGGGCGGGCCGCGCGGCCCTCCTGGACGGCCAGCTCGACCAGGCGGCCGACGCCGCGCTCGTCGATGGACTCGAAGGGGGAGGCGGCGAAGACGCCCAGGCGCAGGTACTGCGGCAGGAAGGAGCTCTCGGCGTCGTCACGCGACAGGCCCCAGGCCATCTGGGTCAGGTCGTTGGTGCCGAAGGAGAAGAACTCCGCCTCGGCGGCGATGTCGCCGGCGGTCAGGGCCGCCCGCGGCACCTCGATCATCGTGCCGACGGGGATCGGCGGGGCGCCGGGGATGCCGGCCAGCACCCGCTCGGCCTCGGCGCGGACCAGGGCCAGCTCGCGGACGTCGCCCACCAGCGGCACCATGATCTCCGGCCGCGGGTCGCCGCCCTCGAGGATCCGGGCCGCGGCGGCCTCGCCGATGGCGCGCACCTGCATGGCGAACAGGCCGGGGACGGCCAGGCCCAGTCGTACCCCGCGCAGGCCCAGCATCGGGTTGGACTCGTGCATCCGCCGCACGGCCGCCAGCAGGGCCCGGTCGCGATCGGTCGAGGCGGCCAGCAGCTCCTCCAGCGGGGGCAGGAACTCGTGCAGCGGCGGGTCGATCAGGCGGATGGTCACCGGCAGGCCGTCCATGGCGGCCAGGATGCCGGTGAAGTCCTCGCGTTGCAGCGGCAGCAGTTCGGCCAGCGCGGCGGCGACCTCCTCCTCGCTCTCGGCCAGGATGAGCCGCTCCACCAGCACCCGCCGCTCGCCCAGGAACATGTGCTCGGTACGGCACAGCCCGATCCCGGCCGCGCCGAACCCGCGGGCCCTGGCGGCGTCCTCGGGGGTGTCGGCGTTGGCCTGCACGCCCAGCCGGCGTGTCGCGTCGGCGTGCGCGACCAGGCGGCTGACGGCGTGCACCAGGGGGCCGGCGGCGGCGTCGAGGTCCCCCTCGAAGTAGCGCACCACGGGGGAGGGGGTGACGGGCAGCTCGCCCAGGTACACCTTCCCGGTGATGCCGTCCACGGAGATCATGTCGCCCTCGCGGACCGTGACCGGACCGGAGCGCAGCAGCCCGCCGACGGTGTCGACGTCGAGTTCGGCGGCGCCGCACACGCAGGTGCGGCCCATGCCGCGGGCCACCACGGCCGCGTGCGAGGTCTTGCCGCCGCGGCTGGTCAGGATGCCCCTGGCGGCCAGCATGCCGGGCAGATCGTCGGGGTTGGTCTCGCGCCGGACGAGGATGACCGGCTCGCCGCGCCCGGCGGCCTCGACGGCGCGGTGGGAGTCGAAGACCGCCCGGCCGGAGGCGGCCCCCGGCGAGGCGGCCACGCCGGTGGCGATCGGCTCGGGCGCGCCCTCCAGGTCGAAGCGGGGGAACATCAGCTGCGCCAGCGCGGCGCCGTCCACCCGCCGCAGCGCCTGATCCAGGTCGATGACACCCTCGTCGACGAGCTGGGCGGCGATGATGAAGGCCGCCGCGGCGGTGCGCTTGCCCACCCGGGTCTGCAGCATCCACAGCCTGCCGTCCTCGATGGTGAACTCGATGTCGCACAGGTCGCGGTAGCGGCGCTCCAGGACGCCCATGATCTCCACCAGCCGCGCGTAGCAGGCGCCGTCGAGCCGCTCCAGTTCCTGCAGGGGCAGGGCGTCGCGGATGCCGGCCACCACGTCCTCGCCCTGGGCGTTGGGCAGGTAGTCGCCGTAGACGCCGCGGGCGCCGGTGGCCGGGTCGCGGGTGAAGGCGACGCCGGTGCCGCAGCGGGTGCCGCGATTGCCGTAGACCATGGCCATCACGTTGACCGCGGTGCCCAGGTCGTCGGGGATGTGCTCGGCGTTGCGGTAGACGCGGGCCCGCTCGGTGTTCCAGGAGCGGAAGACGGCCAGGACGGCGTCGCGCAACTGCTCGGCCGGGTCCTGCGGGAAGTCGGTCCCGGTGTGGGCGTGGAAGATCTTCTTATAGGCGCCGACCAGCTCGCGCAGGTCGGCCGCGGACAGCTCGGGGTCGGTGGCCACGCCGCGCTCGCGGCGCAGCGCCTCCAGGGCGCCCTCGAACTCGGTGCCGGGGATGCCCGTCACGGTGGAGCCGTACATGGAGATCAGCCGCCGGTAGCAGTCCCAGGCGAAGCGCTCGCCGCCGTGGGCGGCCAGGCCGGCCACGGTGACGTCGGTCAGGCCGATGTCCAGGACGGTCTCCATCATGCCCGGCATGGAGAAGCGGCCGCCGGAGCGCACCGACACCAGCAGGGGGTCGCCGGGGTCGCCGAGACGGCGCCCGATGGCCTGTTCGACCCGCCGCAGGTGCAGGTCCACCTCCGCGTCCAGCTCGGGCGGGGTCGTCCCCCGCTCCAGGTAGAAGCGGCAGGCCTCGGTGGTGATGGTGAAGCCCGGCGGCACGGGCAGCCCCAGCCGGGTCATCTCGGCCAGGTTGGCCCCCTTTCCGCCGAGCAGGTCCTTCATGTCCATGTCGCCGTCGGCGAAGTCGTACACGTAGTTCGTGCGCATCGCGGGTGGCCTCCATCCGGTGGGGGTGGTGTCGCGGCCGGGCTCGGGGCCCGGGCCGCCGGTACGGGGCGGGCGCGGCGCGGCGGAACGGATGCCCGCGAACAGCAGGGCTCCGCCGACGACGAGCAGGAACGCCGCGACCAGGAACAGGGCCGTGGCCAGGTCGTCCAGCCACGGCAGCGCGACGCGCGTCTCGATGTCGGCGGCCACCCCGGGGGAGCCGTCGGCGTTCATGACGACGACGGCCCAGGTGCCCGGCCGGACATGCCAGACGAGGGTCTGCGGTCCGGCCCCGCTGACCTGCGCCGTCCAGGTGCCCGGCAGGCCCGGGGCCTGCCCGGGCGGCCCGCCGGGATGGTAGGAGTAGCGGCTCTCCGGGATCGGGCCGGCGGAGAACGGCAGCCCGGACACCTCGTCGTGGGCGATGCCACGCAGGTAGGAGGTGGCGCCGGCCTGCGTGGCGATCCCGGCGAAGACCGGCGCGCCGGACCCGGTGACCCGGATGCGCACCTCGCCGGCCGAGCCGGCGCGCAGGGCGCGCAGCGCCGGGACGTCGGAGACATCGGGGATCCGGACGTCGTCCATGACCACCGCGTAGCCGGGGGTGACCACGTGCCCGGCGCCGACGGCGATCAGGCCGTCGGGTCCGCGGGCGCTGTGCAGCCAGGCCGCGCCGGCGCCGGCCGCGACGGTGCCGAGCGCGCCGAAGGCCAGGACGGCGCCGGTCACGATGGCCAGGATCGCGCCCACCGGCGCCGCGGGGTGCCGGCGCGGCGGGGCGAGCGCGGCGGAGGCCGGGCGCGCCGCGTCCGAGGGCTCCTCGCCGCCCGTCTCCAGGCGGAAGGGCGGGTAGGCGTCGGTCATGAGGGTGGCATAGGCGGCCACCCTCAGCGTCCACCGGTTCATCCCGGTCACCGCGTCGAACAGGCCGCGCGGGTAGCGGCCGGTGAACGCCAGCGCGAGGGCGGCGATCAGCACCAGCAGCCCGATCAGGCCGCCCCAGTCCAGGGTGTAGAGGTAGCCGGCGCCGTCCGGCCCGTCGCGCCACGACAGCGGGCCGCCGCTGGTGAACAGCCACACGATCAGGTAGTGCGGCAGGGCCAGCAGCCACCACTTGACCAGGACCAGCCCGCGCGAGAGCCGCTCGGGGTGGTCGATCTCCAGGGTGGCCGGGTAGTCCGGCGCCGGGCCCAGGGTGAAGGGCGGGTAGCGGTCGGTGCCGAGCGCGCCGTAGCTGTAGTAGGCCACCCGCCAGGTCCAGCGCAGCACGCCCACGTTGAACTCGAAGACGGTACGCGGGTAGCGGCCGGTGACCAGGATGGCGAAGAACGCCACGACCGTCAGGACGGTGAAGGCGATCCACAGCGGGACCAGCAGCAGGTAGTGGGGGATCGCCAGCAGCCACTTGACCAGCCACAACCACCGGCTGAGCGGCTCGTCGAGCCGGGCGCGAACGCGGACGGGGTAGGCGTTCATGATCAGGTCTCCACAGCGGGGGGAATGGCGCCGTAGTAGGCGGCGCGCATCAGGTCCTGCATGTCGTCGAGCATCGGCATGCGCGGGTTGGCCGGGGCGCACTGGTCCTCGTAGGCGTTGCGGGCCTGGCCGGGCAGCCGGTCCAGGAAGGCGCCCTCGGGGACGCCGGCGGCCTGGAAGGACGCCTCGATCCCCGCCGCCTCGCGCAGCCGTTCGACGGCGGCGGCCAGGGACTCCACGCCGGCGGCGGGGGAGTCGGCGGGCAGGCCGAGGGAGCGGGCGATCTCCTGGAAGCGCTCGGGGGCGCGGTAGTGCTCGTACTTGGGCCAGCCCGACAGCTTGGCCGGGATCGTGCCGTTGTAGCGGATGACGTGCGGCAGCAGGATGGCGTTGGTCCGGCCGTGGGCCACGTGGAAGGTCGCGCCCAGGGTGTGGGACATGGCGTGCACGATGCCCAGGAAGGCGTTGCCGAAGGCCATCCCGGCGATGGTGCCGGCGTTGTGCATGCGCTCGCGGGCCTCCGGGTCGGCGGCGCCGTGCCGTATGGCCCGCTCCAGGTTGGCGAAGATCAGTTTGATCGCGTGCAGGGCCAGGCCGTCGGTGAAGTCACTGGCATAGACCGACACGTACGCCTCGATGGCGTGGGTCAGGGCGTCGAAGCCGCTGTCGGCGGTGACCGCGGGCGGCAGGTCCGCGGCCAGGACGGGGTCGACGATGGCCACGCTGGGGGTGAGCGCGTAGTCGGCCAGCGGGTACTTCTTACCGGTGGCGGTGTCGGTGATCACCGCGAACGGGGTGACCTCGGCGCCGGTGCCCGACGTCGTCGGCACGCATACCAGTTGCGCCAGCTCGCCCAGCGGCGGGAACTTGAAGGCGCGCTTGCGGATGTCGAAGAACTTCTGCCTCATGTCGTCGAAGACGACCTCGGGGTGCTCGTAGCGCAGCCACATCACCTTGGCGGCGTCCATCGCCGACCCGCCGCCCAGCGCGATGATGGTGTCGGGCCGGAAGGCGCGCATCAGCTCGGCGCCGCGGTCGACGGTGGCCACGCTGGGCTCGGGCTCGACGTCGTCGATGATCTGCAGCGCCACCCGCTCGGGGCGGCGGCCCAGCACGGTGATGATCCGGTCGACGTAGCCCAGGCGGGTCATGGTCGGGTCGGTCACGATGGTCACCCGGTGGACGCCGGGCATGTCGACCAGGTAGCGGATGGCGTGCGGTTCGAAGTAGATCTTGGCCGGCACCTTGAACCACTGCAGGTTGTTGGTGCGCCGCCCGATCCGCTTGATGTTGAGCAGGTCCACGGCCGAGACGTTGTGGGAGACGGAGTTGCGGCCATAGCTGCCGCAGCCCAGGGTCAGCGACGGGACGAACGCGTTGTACATGTCGCCGATGCCGCCCTGGGAGGAGGGGGCGTTCCAGATGATCCGCACCGCCTTGACCCGCATGCCGAACTCCTCGGCCAGCGCCTCGTCGCGGGTGTGGATCGCCGCGCTGTGCCCCAGACCGCCGAACTCGACCATGCGCTCGGCCAGGACGATGCCCTCCTCGCGGCTGCCGGCACGCAGTACGGCCAGCACCGGGCACAGCTTCTCCCTGGTCAGCGGCTCGGCGGGGCCGACCTCGGCGACCTCGGCGAGGATCACCGAGGTGCCGGGGGCCACGGCGAACCCGGCCCGCTCGGCGATCCAGGCCGCCGAGCGGCCCACCACCTCGGGGTTGAGCCGGGCGCCGGTGCCGAACAGCAGGTCCTCCAGCTTGCGCTTCTCCTCGGCCGTGGCCCGATGGGCGTGCAGGGCGGCGAACTGCGCCAGCACCGGCTCGTACACGGCCGTGTCGATGACGGCCGCCTGCTCCGAGGCGCAGATCATGCCGTTGTCGAAGGACTTCGACAACACGATGTCGTTGACGGCCCGGCGCAGGTCGGCGGTGCTCTCGATGTAGGCGGGGACGTTGCCCGGGCCGACCCCGAGCGCGGGCTTGCCGGCCGAGTAGGCGGCCCGGACCATGCCGCCGCCACCGGTGGCCAGGATCGTGGAGACCCCCTCGTGGTGCATCAGCGCGGTGGTGGCCGGCAGCGAGGGCTGCTCGATCCACTGCACGCACGCCTCGGGCGCGCCGGCGGCCACGGCCGCGTCGCGCACCACCGCCGCCGCCGCCACGCTGCACTCCTGAGCGGAGGGGTGGAAGGCGAACACGATGGGGTTGCGGGTCTTCAGCGCGATCAGCGCCTTGAAGATCGTGGTGGAGGTGGGGTTGGTGACCGGGGTGATCCCGCAGATCACGCCCACCGGCTCGGCGATCTCCACCAGGCCGCTGATGTCGTCGCGCGCGATCACCCCGACGGTCTTGAGGGTGGCCATGTCGTTGGTCACGTGCTCGCAGGCGAAGAGGTTCTTGACGGCCTTGTCCTCGAACACCCCGCGCCCGGTCTCCCGCACGGCCAGGTCGGCCAGCTCGGCGTGCTCGTCGAGGGCGGCCACGGAGGCCTTCTTCACGATGTGGTCGATCTGCTCCTGCCCGAAGGAGGCGTACTCCTCCAGGGCCTTGAGGGCGTTGCCGACCAGGGAATCGATCGTCTCGGCGATGGTGCGGGCGGGGACGGCCTGCTCGGCCATGCGGATCACCTCGGGCGGGTCGTGTCGCGGTTGTCACCTTCAGGATCACGACCCGCCGCGCTTTCCGCCCGAGCGCTTCGGCCCCACTTGCAGGGCACAAAGTCCTTCCCCGGCATGCGCGGGTCCCGGTCCCGGCCCCGGTCGCGGTCGCGGGGTCCGAAGTCCTCCGGGAACGGGTCGATCGACCCTGCCCGGGCGCGCGGTCGACGGGTCGGATAGGAGCAGGAGACCCCTCGCGGCCGACGCGAGGCTCACCCGGCATCGAGGCGGAGGAACCAATGAAGATCGGTATCAACGGGTTCGGCAGGATCGGCAGGGCGGCGCTGCGCAAGGCCCTGCCCATGGGGCTGGAGGTCGTGGCGATCAACGACGTCACCGACACCGGCACGCTGGCGCACCTGCTCAGGCACGACTCCACCTACGGCACCTTCGACCTGCCGGTCATGACCTCACCCGCCGGCCTGGTCGTCGGCGAGCACGAGATCGCCGTCACCGCGCACCGCGACCCTGCCGGCATCGACTGGGCCGGGTACGGGGTCGACCTGGTCATCGAGTCCACCGGCAGGTTCCGCACCCGCGACGACGCGGCCCGCCACCTCAAGGCGGGCGCGTCCAAGGTGCTCATCTCCGCCCCCGGCAAGGGCGTGGACGCCACCATCGTGCCGGGCGTCAACGACGCAGCCTACGACCCGGTGCGGCACCAGATCGTCTCGCTGGCCTCGTGCACCACCAACTGCGTCGCCCCGATGATCAAGGTGCTGCACGAGGAGTTCGGCATCGTGAAGGGCTTCATGACCACCATCCACGCCTACACCGGCGACCAGATGCTGCTGGACGGCCCGCACAAGGATCCGCGCCGCGCCCGCTCAGCCGCCGTCAACATCGTTCCCACCACCACCGGCGCGGCCCGCATGGTCGGCCAGGTGCTGCCGGAGCTGGCCGGAAGGCTGGACGGCGTGGCCATCAGGGTGCCGGTGGAGGACGGCTCGCTGACCGACCTGGCCGTCGTCCTGTCCCGCGAGACGACCGCCGAGGAGGTCAACGAGGCCTTCGCCGCCGCGGCCGCCGGGCCGCTGCGCGGCATCCTGCGCCACAGCACCGACCCGCTGGTCTCCCGCGACATCATCGGCGACCCGGCCTCCTGCGTCTTCGACTCGGCGCTGACCCAGGCCCACGGGGAACTGGTGAAGGTCTTCGGCTGGTACGACAACGAAGGGGGCTACGCCGGCCGCCTGGTGGAGATGGCCCAGCGCATCGGCGCCGAGTTCGGCTGAGCCGGGCCGGTGCGTGCCGTGGACCGGTGCGTGCCGTGAAAAGGAGAGCATGACGGGCCTGGCCCAGCCAGGCCCGTCGTCGTGCCGCCACGCCGGTCGGCCGACCACACCGGACCGGCCGGGCCACACCGGCCCGGCCGATCGCGCGGCGATCCTCTGTGGCGATGGTCAGTGATGGTCAGTGGTGCCCGTCCAGCAGCTCCGCCGGGGGGCGGCGCGGTGCGCGCGGTACGGCGAGGCCGTACCCCAGCCTGATGATCATCTGAGGGTGCCCGCGCCGGTGGTGGGGGTCGGTGCGGTGCCGCATGTCGCGCAGGTCCAGTGGCTGGTTGAGGAAGGAGGCGGAGATCCCGTGCAGGGTCGCGGTCAGCAGCACCCGCTGCAACGCCTGGCCGGCCCGCAGCCAGTCGGCCGGGGTGTCGCCGGCGGTGGTCAGCACGGCGAGCTGGGGATGCTTCTCGAAGGGCACGGCCGGCACCTGCCGGCCGAGCTCCCGGGTGGGGGCGGGGTCGCCGGCGCACCGCGGGCCGCGGACGTAGCCGGGCATGCCGTCGAAGCGCGGGCCGCGGATCGTCCAGGCCGCCACCTCGGCCCGGTAGCCGCGGTCCTTGGCCAGCTCGTCCTCGGCGAGGGCGACGTACTCCAGCAGGTCGGCCGAGCGGGCCTCGTTCAGCGGCACCAGCCTGGCACCCTCGCACGCCGCCGCCGCCCGCAGCTCGACCAGGACCGGGGGAGGTACGCGCTCGCCGTCGAAGGGCTCCCGGTTGGTGCGCCGCACCGCCACGGCCGCGTACAGCCGGCGCTCCTGCTCCGACGGCGGGCCGTCGGGGCGGACCCGTACGGTGGCCAGCAGATTCGGCCGCCCGGGGTCGGGGTGCGCGGTGACCAGCGGGAGGTAGGAGCTCTGCCGCACGGCCAGGCGCACGTTCAACAGCGCGGCCCCGCAGCTGACCTGCTGGGAACGTCCGCGCGGATCGCTCACCCGCAGCCGCCGGTCCGGATCGGCCCGTAGCTCCATGAGATCGTCGGCGACACCGAACCGCCACGGCTGCGTGTTGTGCACCGACGGCGCCAGACCGGCTGCCAGCAGCAGGCGGCGGACACCGAGGTCGGTGGCGAGGGGCGAGTTCATGGCGCACCTCCTTGTTCCAGGCTCCCCGAAGCTCCCGGGACCGGCAGCTCCTGGAACCGACGCTGTCCCATGCCCGCCACGAGCGGGCAGAGCCGCACGTCCCGATCGGCGGGGACCTTGGTCCACCGCGCCGCGCCGGTTCTCCCCGCGCCAGGTGGGCCGGGCCACGCCGCACCACGCCCCCTGCCCTCTGGCCGTCGCGCGCGTGCCGCACCGGTGACCCAAGGCTCAGGGAACTCGGGACCTATGGCCCTTCGGCAACTCGCGGGCACGGCGTGTGATGGAGGAAAACAAGGAGGAATCATGACTCACGTGATCGTCGTGGGGACTGACGGCTCGGCCGCCGGGACCGCCGCCGTGGAATGGGCCGCCGACGACGCCGCCCGCGCCGCCCGGCCGCTGCGCATCGTCTACGCGGTCGATCGCTGGCCGTACCAGATCTCCAAGTTCCCCAACCCGGTCATGGGCGACGTGCTGGAGAGCGGCGCCCGGCGCGTGCTGGCCGAGGCCGAGGAGGTCGCGCGCAAGCGGCAGCCCGACATCGAGGTGACCACCGAGCTGATCGAGGGCACCGCGGTGTCGGTGCTGCGCGCTCAGGCCGAGCACGCCGACGAGCTCGTCGTCGGCGCCCGGGGGCTGGGCGGTTTCGCAGGAGCGGTCATGGGCTCGGTGAGCGTCCACGTCGCCGGGCACGCGCACGGCGCCGTGGTCGTCGTACGGGCCGGGCAGCGGAGCGTTCACGGTCAGATCGTCGTCGGCGTCGACGACTCCCCGGCCTGCGAGCCGGCCCTGGCCTACGCCTTCGCGCAGGCCGCGCTGCGCGGCGCCACCGTGCGCGCCATCCACGCCTGGCAGGCCCCGGTGCACGTCTACGCGCCGGAGATCACCTACGACCTCGACGAGGTCGGCCAGGCCCACCAGCAGGCCGCTGCCGACAGGCTGCGCGGCTGGCAGGAGCGCCACCCCCAGGTGAAGGTGGTCCATGAGGTCGTCTGCGCGCACCCGGTGGACGCCCTCACCCGCGCCTCGGCCGAGGCCGACCTGGTCGTGGTGGGCTCCCACGGCCGCGGTGCCGTCAGCTCGGCGATACTCGGCTCGGTGAGCCGGGCCGTGCTGCTGCACGCCGGCAGCGCCGTCGCCGTCGTCCGTTCCGCGACCGATTGAGCGGCCCGGCCCACGCCTGTTCGAACGGCCCGGCCCGTGGTCGGCGGAGCGGATCGCTCCGGCGACCACGGGCCGGGCCGTACCCGGTGGCCGAACAGGCCGGCCGGTCGTTGCCAGGCCCGCGCGTGCGATGGATCGACTCCAGGGCCGCGCGCCACCCCGCCACGGCTGACCGGCCGCCCGCGCGAGAGCATCCGGCAAGGAGCCGGGGACCAAAGTCCTCAGGTGTGGCGCCGCACGCCTCTGACGGGCGCCTGCGGTCTGGACGGATGCTGCGCATATGTCTGCTGTGATCGTTGAAGGACTGCGCAAGAGTTACGGGACCGTCCAGGCGCTGGACGAGGTCGGCTTCACCGTGGCCGAGGGCGAGGTGTTCGCCCTGCTCGGGCCGAACGGCGCGGGCAAGACCACCGCGGTGGAGATCCTGGAGGGACACAGGGGACGCGACGGCGGCTCGGTCTCGGTTCTCGGCTTCGATCCGGCCACCGGTGGCCGCCCCTACCGCGAACGCATCGGCATCGTGCTGCAGGAGGCCGGGTTCGAGGAGGAGTTCAGCGTCGCCGAACTGGTGCGGCTGTTCGCCGGGTTCTACCCCAACCCGCAGGTCCCCGACGAGGTCATCGAGCAGGTCGGGCTCAAGGACAAGCGCGACGCCCGGGTCCGTACCCTGTCCGGCGGCCAGCGCCGACGGCTGGACCTGGCGCTCGGCCTGGTCGGCCGCCCGGAGCTGCTGTTTCTCGACGAGCCCACCACCGGCTTCGACCCGTCGGCCAGGCACCACGCGTGGGAGCTGATCGACGGGCTTCGCGCGAACGGGACCACCATCCTGCTCACCACCCACTACATGGACGAGGCCCAGCACCTGGCCGACCGGGTCGCGGTGCTGCGCGGCGGCAGGCTGCTCGCCGTCGGCCCGCCGGAGACCCTGGGCGGCGCGGGGCAGGAGAGCGTGCTGTCGTTCCGGCTTCCCGAGGGTACGGCTGTCGCCGACCTGCCGGCGCTGACCGGCACGATCGAGGCGCACGGGACGGCGGTAACCGTACGGACCGAGCACTCCGCGCGTGACATGCACACCCTCACCGGGTGGGCGCTGGAGCTGCGGGTGGAGCTGACCTCGCTGACACTGGCCAGGCCGACCCTGGAGGACGTCTACCTGAACCTGGTGGAGTCATGATCACAACGATGGTCCGGCACGAGACCGCCTCCTTCTTCCGCAGCCCTGTCGCGGCCATCTTCACCCTGGCCATGCCGCTGATGATGATGGTGATCATCGGTGCGGCGGTGGGCGACACGCCTGGCGTGATGCAGGTCGTGGTCCCGGCGCTCGCGGTGTTCGGCGTGGCCCAGGCCTGCTTCGGATCGCTGGCCATGCACCTGGCCGACCTGCGCGAGCGCGGCTACCTCAAACGGATGCGCGGCACCCCGGTGCCCGCCTGGGCGGTCATGGCGTCGCTGATCGGGGCGGCGCTCGTCATCGCGCTGGTGGCGCTCGCGCTGATCATGGGTGTGGGGGTGGCCTTCTACGGCGTGCGGCCGGTGTGGCACACGCTGCCGGCACTGCTGGTGACGGTGCTGGTGGGCGCGGCCTGCTTCACCGCGCTCGGGATCGCGCTGGTCTCCCTGGTCAGGAACGCCGCCGCCGTCCAGATGCTGGGCAGCGGGCTGCTGCTGGCGCTCGCCTTCATCTCCGACATCATCCTGCACGGCGCCCGGATGCCGGCGTGGCTGGACACCGTCGGCTGGATCTTCCCGCTGCGTCACCTGGCCAACGCCGTGACCACCGACCTCGACCCCCTCACCGGCGGAGCGGGCTTCGAAGGCGGCCACCTGGCCGTGCTGGCCGCATGGGGCATCGGGGGCGCGGCCGTGGCGGTGTGGCTCTTCAGCTGGGAGCGGCCGCAGGAGAGGTCCCGCGCCGCCACGGCGGCGCGGCGCCGCCCGCTCGGCGCACGGACCGCCTGGCGACTGGTCGGCGGGCAGGCCGCGCACGCCATCGTCAAGCTGCGTCGCAACCTGTCCACGGCGTTCTTCACCGTCGCCCTGCCCGTGCTGCTCCTGGTGCTCATCTCGCTGGTCTTCGGCGGCGCGAGCGTGGACGGTCTCGGGTTGCCCGCGTTCATGCTGGCCGCGATGACCACCTACACGATCGGCGTGACGGGCTACGTCAACCAGGCGGAGGCCGTCGCCGCGGACAAGGAAGGCGGAGTGCTCAAACGGCTGGCCGGGACCCCGCTTCCGCCGTGGGCCTACCACGCGGGCCGGGCCACCGCCGGGCTGGGGACCACTCTGGTCACGGTGATCGTGCTGGGTGTTCTGAGTGTTCTGGTCTACGACGTGCGGATCACCGCCGGCATGCTGCCGGGCGCGATGCTGGCCGTGGTGCTCGGGCTGGCCTGCTTCACGCTGCTCGGCACCCTGGTCGCCGGTCTCGCGGTCAAGGCCACCACGGCCAACGCGATCACGTTGGGCACCTTCCTGCCCCTGGCCTTCGTCTCCGACGTGTTCGTCATCGGCGGCACCCTGCCGCGGCCGCTGGGTACCATCGGCGACCTGTTCCCGCTCAAGCACCTCTCCCACGCGCTGCGCGCACTTCTCGACCCGGCGGGTCCGGTCTGGCCATGGGCCGATCTGGCCGTCGTGGCCGGGTGGACGATGGCCGCGGCCGCGGCCGTCACCGTGATGAGGGCAAGGACCTGGACGTCGTCGAAATGATCGACAAGGTTCGCGACTCCGCCACCGTCGTCCGCGTCTTCGGCGAGCCGGTCACGCGGGACGGGGTGACCGTCATCCCCGTGGTCCTTTTCTCGCCGCGTTCGGGACCTAAGCCGGTGCGGCCGGTGACGTTCGCCGCTGCCGCGCCCGCCGCGCAGGCGGGAGTGTGGAGGCGGAACCCGAGGAGGAAACCATGTCAATCGAAGTCAAGGACGTCATGGGCCACGTGGCCATCGCGGTGGACCAGGACGCGACGTTCAGCGAGATCGTGCGGGCGATGGGCCGCTACGCCGTGGGCGCGGTCACCGTCATCGACGCCGACCGACGGCCCGTGGGGGTCGTCTCGGAGGACGATCTGCTGCTCAAGGAGACCGACGCCGTACGGCACAGCGTCTCGATCTTCGAGACCAAGAAGGCGCGCGATGAGCACAGGAAGGCGGCAGGGTTCACGGCCGCCGAACTGATGACCTCGCCCGCGATCGTCGTCACCCCGGGAACCCCGGTCAGGGACGCGGCACGGCTGATGCACGACCGACGCATCAAGCAGGTGCCCGTGATCGACGTCATGACCGGCCGCGTCGTCGGCACCCTGCACCAGCGTGACGTGCTACGCGTCTTCCTGCGCCCGGCCGGCGAGCTGGAGCGGGAGATCATGGCCGCGATCGACGAGCCCGGGGAGTTCACGCTGAGCATCGACCAGGGCGTCGTGACCGTCGGCGGCAGGGTGGAATCCGCCTCGAAGGCCGTTCAGCTGGAGCAGGCCGTCAGGGGTGTGGAGGGCGTCGTCGACGTCATCTCCCAGGTGACCCACGAGCGGGACGACATCCTCATCGTTCCCCCGCTGCTGTAGAGGACTTGATGGACGGGACGCCGACAGGCGCGACCCCGTCTCGGGCCTGCCGCCCCAGGGCGCCTGACGGCTCGAGAGCACGAACGGGGACCTTGGTCCCGCGCAGCGGTGACCTCCGGTCGGTGCCCCCGGCCGGACGAACGGCAAGGCTGGAATCGGGACGACGGCACGAGGAGCTCACATGACGACCGTACGGATGGCGGAGCAGCTGGAAGACCTGGCGGCCTGGCGAGGCTTCCACGGGACGGCCTGGCGCGAGCGGGTGGACGTGCGTGACTTCATCCAGGCCAACTACACGCCCTACGAGGACGACGAGTCGTTCCTGACCGGGCCGACCGAGCGCACGCGGGCAGTGTGGGGGAAGGTGTCGGGGATGTTCCCCGAGGAGCGGCGGCGCGGGATCCACGACGTCGACACCGCCACCCCCTCCTCGATCACCTCGCACGGGCCCGGCTACATCGACGCCGAGCGTGAACTGATCGTCGGCCTGCAGACCGATGCGCCGCTGAAGCGGGCCATCATGCCGGCCGGAGGGCTGCGGATGGTGGAGACCGGGCTGGCCGCCTACGGCCACACCCTGGACCCGCGCGTGCGGAAGATCTTCACCGCGTACCGCAAGACGCACAACGACGGCGTGTTCGACGCCTACACCCCCCAGATCCGCGCGGCCCGGCGCAGCGGGGTCATCACCGGGCTGCCCGACTCCTACGGGCGGGGCCGCATCATCGGTGACTACCGGCGGGTCGCCCTGTACGGCGTGGACCGGCTGGTCGAGGCCAAGCGGGCCGACCTGGCCGGGCTGGAGGACTCCACCGCCACCGACGCGGTCATCCGCGACCGCGAGGAGTTGTCCGAGCAGCTCCGCGCGCTGGCCGAACTGAAGCAGATGGCCGCCTCCTACGGCCACGACATCTCGGACCCGGCCGTCACCGCCCGCCAGGCCGTCCAATGGACGTACTTCGCCTACCTGGCCGCGGTCAAGGAGCAGAACGGCGCGGCCATGTCGCTGGGCCGTACCTCCACCTTCCTGGACATCTACCTGCAGCGGGACCTGGACGAGGGCCGGATCACCGAGCAGGACGCCCAGGAGCTGATCGACGACTTCGTCATCAAGCTGCGCATCGTGCGCTTCCTGCGCACCCCCGAGTACGACCAGCTGTTCTCCGGCGACCCGACCTGGGTGACCGAGTCCATCGGCGGCATGGGGGCCGACGGCCGCACGCTGGTGACCCGCACCAGCTACCGCTACCTGCAGACCCTGCGCAACCTGGGCCCGGCCCCCGAGCCGAACCTGACCGTGTTCTGGTCGCTGCGCCTGCCCAGGCCGTTCAAGCGGTTCTGCGCCCGCCTGTCGATCGAGACCAGCGCCCTGCAGTACGAGAGCGACGACCTGATGCGCCCGCGCCTCGGTGACGACACCGCCATCGCCTGCTGCGTCTCGGCCGCCCCCGTGGGCCGGCAGATGCAGTTCTTCGGCGCCCGGGTCAACCTGGCCAAGACGCTGCTGTACGCCGTCAACGGCGGCCGCGACGAGATGACCGGCGAGCAGGTCGGCCCCGCCCACCCGGCCCTGACCGGGGAGTATCTGGACTACGAGCAGACCATGGCCGCCCTCGACCGCATGATGGACTGGCTGGCGGCCACCTATGTCAACGCGCTCAACATCATCCACTACATGCATGACAAGTACGCCTACGAGCGCATCGAGATGGCCCTGCACGACTACCCGGTCAGGCGCACCCTGGCCTGCGGCATCGCGGGGCTGTCAGTGGCCGTCGACAGCCTGTCGGCCATCAAGCACGCCCGCGTGCGGGTGATCCGCGACGAGCGCGACCTGGCCGTGGACTACGAGATCGAGGGCGACTTCCCCGCCTACGGCAACAACGACGACCGCGCCGACGCCATCGCCGTCGACCTGGTGACCCGCTTCATGACCAAGGTCCGGCAGACCCCTGCCTACCGCGACGCCGAGCACACCCAGTCGGTGCTGACCATCACCTCCAACGTCGTGTACGGCAGGCACACCGGCAACACCCCCGACGGCCGCCGCTCGGGCGAGCCGTTCGCCCCCGGCGCCAACCCGATGAACGGCCGCGACCGCCGTGGCCTGGTAGCCTCCGCCCTGTCGGTCGCCAAGATCCCCTACGACCAGGCGCTGGACGGCATCTCGCTGACCAACACCGTCACCCCCGAGGGGCTCGGCCGCACCGAGCGGGAGCGGGTGGACAACCTGGTCGGCGTGCTGGACGGCTACGTCGACGCGGCCGGGTTCCACATGAACGTCAACGTGCTCACCCGGGCCGTGCTGGAGGAGGCGATGGAGCACCCGGAGCGCTACCCGCAGCTCACCATCCGGGTGTCCGGCTACGCCGTCAACTTCGTCCGGCTGACCCGCGAGCAGCAGCGGGATGTCATCGGCCGCACCTTCCACGGTGAGTTGTGAACGCACGCGACCGGGTGTCGCGCCAGGCACGGCCGGTGCCCGGTACCGGGGTGATCGAGTCCTGGGACGTCTCGATCGGGGTGGACGGCCCCGGTACCCGCTTCACCCTGTTCACCTGCGGCTGCCCGCTGCGCTGCCTGTACTGCCACAACCCCGAGACCTGGCGGATGCGCGACGGGCGGCGGGTCACCGTCGACGAGGTCATGGACGAGATCGGCGAGTACCGGCACTTCATCGAGGCTGCGGGCGGCGGGGTGACCGTCAGCGGCGGCGAACCGCTGCTGCAGGCCGACTTCACCGCCGAGGTGCTGCACCGCTGCCACGAGATCGGCCTGCACACCGTGCTGGACACCTCGGGGCTGCTCGGCGAGCGCGCCACCGACGCCATGCTCGCCGACACCGACCTGGTCCTGCTGGACATCAAGTCCTTCAACCCGGCCGCCTACCGCCGCCTCACCGACGGCCCGCTGGCCCCCACCCTGCGCTTCGCCAAGCGGCTGGCCGAGCTCAGGCGTCCCACGTGGGCGCGCTTCGTCCTGGTCCCCGGGCTCACCGACGACCCCGAGGACATCGACGGGCTGGCCTGGTTCGTGGCCGGCCTGGACAACGTCGAGCGCGTCGACATCCTGCCCTACCACCGCCTGACCGCCGCCAAGTACCGGCGGCTGGGCCGGCCGTACCCCCTGGCCGGCGTCGCGCCCCCTGACCGGGTGCTGCTGGACCGCGTCCACGCGCGGTTCCGATTCCACGGCGTCCCCGGCTTCTGAGGAGACCTCACCACGAGGAGGAGCCCGCGGGCTTCGAGGAGACCTCACCACGGAGAGGAGTCCGCGCGGCCCTCCCGCCGCGGCGGGCTCCGACTCGATGCGGTCAGGCCGGCGCGCGTCCGGCACGGCCACGCGAACACGCGAACCGTGTCTCCGACGCCAACCGCCCTCCGTCGCACAGGGTGGGGACCAAGGTCCCTACCCGATCACCGGAGCTGGAGGGAGGGTTAGGCACATGGACCGACTTGAGCGCATCGACGCCTACTGGCGCGCCGCCAACTACCTGGCCGTGGGACAGATCTATTTGATGGACAACCCGCTGCTGACCGAGCCGTTGCGCCCCGAGCACATCAAACCGCGCCTGCTCGGGCACTGGGGCACCACTCCGGGCCTGAACTTCTGCTTCGCCCACCTCAACCGGATCATCACGGAACGCTCTCAGGACATGATCTACATCGCCGGTCCCGGCCACGGCGGTCCGGCCGCCGTGGCACACGCCTGGCTGGAGGGATCCTATTCGGAGCTCTACCCGCTGGTGTCGCAGGACGCGGCCGGCATGCGGCGGTTGTTCCGCCAGTTCTCCTTCCCCGGCGGCATCCCCAGCCACGTCGCCCCCGAGACGCCCGGCTCAATCCACGAGGGCGGCGAGCTGGGCTACTCCCTGGCCCACGCCTACGGCGCAGCCTTCGACAACCCCGGCCTCGTCGTGGCCTGCGTCATCGGCGACGGCGAGGCGGAGACCGGGCCGCTGGCGGCGAGCTGGCACTCCAACAAGTTCCTCGACCCGGCGCGTGACGGCGCGGTACTGCCCATCCTGCACCTGAACGGCTACAAGATCGCCAACCCGACCGTGCTCGCCCGCATCCCCGAAGACGAGCTGGTCAAGCTCATGGAGGGCTACGGCTACCACCCGTACGTGGTCGGCCCCTCGCACGAGGAGATGGCCGCCACGCTGGACGTCGTCTTCGACCGGATCGCCTCCCGCTCCCGCGGCGACAGGCCGCCGATGATCATCCTGCGGACGCCGAAGGGCTGGACGGGGCCGCGATTCGTGGACGGCCTGCCGGTGGAGGGCACCTGGCGGGCACATCAGGTGCCGCTGTCGGGAGTGCGGGAGAACCCCGAGCACCTGGCCATGCTGGAGGAGTGGATGCGCTCCTACCGGCCGCAGGAACTGTTCGACGCCGAAGGCCGCCCCTCACCCGCCGTCCTGGCGACGGTGCCCGAGGGGGAACGCAGGATGAGCGCGAGCCCGCACACCAACGGCGGCACGCTGCTGCAACCGCTACGCCTGCCCGACTTCCGCGACCACGCGGTGGAGGTCAAGGCCGCCGCCGCGCAGTCGACCGAGCCCACCAGGGCACTCGGCCGCTTCCTGCGCGACGTCATCACCGCCAACCCGCAGACCTTCCGGCTGATGGGTCCCGACGAGACGGCCTCCAACCGGCTCCAGGCGGTCTTCGAGGTCACCGACCGGGCCTGGAACGCCGTCCTGCAGGACGACGACGACCACCTCGCGCCGGGCGGCCGCGTCATGGAGGTGCTCAGCGAGCACCTGTGCCAGGGCTGGCTGGAGGGCTACCTGCTGACCGGCCGCCACGGGCTGTTCAACTGCTACGAGGCGTTCATCCACATCATCGACGCCATGTTCAACCAGCACGCCAAGTGGCTGGAGACCTCGAAGAAGATCCCGTGGCGGCGCCCGGTCGCCTCACTCAACTATCTGCTCTCCTCGCACGTGTGGCGCCAGGACCACAACGGCTTCAGCCACCAGGACCCCGGCTTCCTGGACGTCGTGGTCAACAAGAAGGCCTCCGTGGTGCGGGTGTACCTGCCGCCGGACGCCAACACCCTGCTCTCCGTCGCCGACCACTGCCTGCGCTCCCGCGACTACGTCAACGTCATCGTGGCCGGCAAGCAGCCGGTGCTGGACCTGTTCACCATGGACGAGGCGATCGCGCACTGCACCCGCGGGCTGGGCATCATCGACTGGGCCTCCAACGACTCCGGTGACAAGCCCGATGTCGTCATGGCCTGCGCCGGGGACGTGCCCACCCTGGAGACCCTGGCCGCCACCGCGCTGCTCCGCGAGCACCTGCCCTCGTTGAAGGTCCGGGTGGTCAACGTGGTGGACCTGATGCGCCTGCAGCCGCCGTCGGAGCACCCGCACGGCATGTCCGACGCCGAGTTCGACGCCCTGTTCACCGCCGACCGGCCGGTCATCTTCAACTTCCACGGCTATCCGTGGCTGATCCACCGCCTGACCTACCGCCGCAACGGCCACGAGAACATCCACGTGCGCGGCTACAAGGAGGAGGGCACCACCACCACGCCGTTCGACATGGCCATGCTCAACGACATCGACCGCTACCACCTGGTGATGGACGTCATCGACCGGGTCCCCGGCCTGGCCGAGCGCTCGGCGCACCTGCGCCAGCACATGGTCGACGCCCGTCTGCAGGCCCGCGCCCACACCCGCGAGCACGGCGAGGACCCGGCCGAGATCAGGGACTGGGCGTGGCCGTACTCGTCGTGAGCATCGGCTCCTCGACGGTCGAGCACCGGCGGCTCGCGCACGACGCCGGGCCGCACGTGCCACCTGCCTGATCGGCAGCCGGTGCCGAAGCCCGTGTTCCAGGCAGCGCGTCGAAGACGCCCGCGATCGGACGACCTTCACCCGCCGGACGGCCGGGGCGGGTGGAGGTCACGATCATCGCGGAGCGGCGTGCTCCCGATCTCATGGCCGACGACCTTCATGGCCGACACCCCGGGAAACAGCAAACCCCAGGCCGATGGCCTGGGGAAACTGTGGTGGACGATACAGGGATTGAACCTGTGACCCCTTCCGTGTCAGGGAAGTGCTCTCCCGCTGAGCTAATCGTCCGCATGGGGAAGGACCAGAGGTGGAGACGGGATTTGAACCCGTGTAGACGGCTTTGCAGGCCGTTGCCTCGCCTCTCGGCCACTCCACCGAGTGGGGGGCGCATGCCCCTTTTCCGAGCGGAAGACGGGATTCGAACCCGCGACCCTCACCTTGGCAAGGTGATGCTCTACCACTGAGCCACTTCCGCGTGTTTCCCCCGGGTTTCCCACCCGGTGGCGACGAGAGAACTCTAGCGGGTTTTCCCGGCGGTTGCGTAACCGTGCGTTCAGCCGGCGGCCCCGTGGCCGCCCGCGCGGACCCGCCCGCGGCCATCCGTGCGGAGGGGCCGGCCGGGTGATCGTTCAGCCGTCCTGCTCGGGCGGGCGGCGCAGCTGGCGGGCGACGACGCGCTCCACGGCGGGCAGGGTGAGGAAGATCTCCAGGATGCGGGTGAGGCGGTGCACCTCGATGCGGTGGAAGGCGGGACCGTCGGCGCGGGCCAGCAGGAAGGTCAGGGCCAGCGGGGGCAGCGGGGCGGCGATCACGTGCAGGCCGGAGTCGAGGGTGAAGGCCGTCGGGCGGATGGGCGTCTCGTCGGGGAAGGGCAGCTGCTCGGGGGCGCGCCAGCTGGAGTGGACGAGCGTGCGAGGGCTCTTCTCGGTCGCCGCCGCCGCCCAGTCGGCGCTGAACAGCACGGGCATGGAGTCGAGCAGGGTGGCCAGGGCGCGGTCGCCCGCGGTGGTGATGTACTTGAGGATCTCCAGCTCCGGGTAGGTGCCCGGCGCCTCGCGCGTGCCCCAGATGCCCTCGATCGTCACCCCCGGCACGCTCTCCAGCCCCTCGACCAGGCTCTCCCTGGGGGCGGAGTCGGGCCAGTAGACGGTGATGTCGTCCAGCGCCCGGCCCTCGCCGCGGTCGAGGACGACCACCTGGGTGATGTCCGCGCCCGCGACACCGAGGACACGGGTCACCTTCCCCAGGGAGCCCGGCTGGTCGGGCAGTGCGATCCGCAGTCGCAGTAGCATCCGCGGCCTCCCGTGTCACGTTGATCTACGCCAGAGACACCATACCCAGCGATGATTCGTCCTGCTCGTCGCGGTGCGGTAGAAAAGCCAGGTGGAGTCGTTGAAGCTGGGATCGCTGGAGGTATGGCCGCCGGTCGTCCTCGCCCCGATGGCCGGGATCACCAACGCGCCGTTCCGCACCCTGTGCCGGGAGCAGGGCGGCGGCTTGTTCGTCTGCGAGATGATCACGACGCGGGCGCTGGTGGAGCGCAATCCCAAGACCTTCAAGATGATCAGGTTCGAGCCCGAGGAGAACCCCCGCAGCATCCAGCTGTACGGGATCGACCCGGTGACCGTCGGCAGGGCCGTCCGCATGATCGCCGAGGAGGACCTGGCCGACCACGTCGACCTCAACTTCGGCTGCCCGGTGCCCAAGGTCACCCGCAAGGGCGGCGGCTCCGCGCTGCCGTACAAGCGGAACCTGTTCCGGGCGATCCTGCGCGAGGCCGTGCGCAACGCGGGGACGCTGCCGGTGACCGTGAAGATGCGCAAGGGCATCGACGACGACCACCTGACCTACCTGGACGCCGGGCGGATCGCCGTCGAGGAGGGCGTCTCCGCGATCGCGCTGCACGGCCGCACCGCGATCCAGCACTACGGCGGCACCGCCGACTGGGAGGCGATCGCGCGGCTCAAGGAGAGCGTGACGGAGATCCCTGTGCTGGGAAACGGCGACATCTGGAGCGCCGCCGACGCGCGCCGCATGATGGACGAGACCGGGTGTGACGGGGTCGTCGTGGGCCGGGGCTGCCTGGGGCGCCCGTGGCTGTTCGCGGACCTGGCGGCCATGTGCGAGGGCGGCGACGAACGGAGCCGCCCCCTGCTGGGCGAGGTCGCCGCGACCATGGACCGGCACGCCACCCTGATGGCCGAGTGCTTCGAGAGCGAGCGGCACGCGGTGGTCGACTTCCGCAAGCACATCGGCTGGTATCTCAAGGGCTTCACCGTCGGCGCCGAGCTCCGCCGCCGCCTGGCCACCGCGGAGAGCCTGGCCGTCCTGCGGGAAGGGCTCGCCGAGCTCGACGCCGCCCAGCCGTGGCCCGACGGCGTGGACACCCCCCGGGGCAAGACCAACCCGCGCGACCGCGTCCACCTGCCCGCCGGATGGCTGGACGACCCCTACGATCTCGCGGTTCCCAGCGCGGACGCCGAGAACGACACCTCGGGCGGCTGACGGCACCGGGGCGGCCGCTCCCGGCCGCTCGGTTTTCGGTCCTCCTTTTCGGACATTTCACTCTCTTCGTGCGTTCCGTGCGGCCCGATGCCTTCCGCACGGCAGGTGTGACGCGAATGTGACCGCGCCCTGACGGACGGGCGTCAGTGATCTATGTAGTCTGCGGTCAAGGGTCGCGGCTCACACGTGGAGACGGCGGTTTGACAGGCACCACATCGGCGGGATCGGCGGGCGACACGACAACGGGCGCCGCGTCGGCGGACGAGCTGATCGCGGAGTTCGACGCGGAACGGCCCGCCCGGCGGCTGTCGGGCTGGGTGGCCGGGGCCGTCACGCTGATCGCCCTCGGATTGTCGCTCTACGTCCTGTACCGGGCCTTCCGGCCCGGGGCCGTGCTCCCGTACCGGATGGGCTTCCTCGCGGTCGTGCTGCCGCTCACCTTCGTCTGCTACAAGCCGGGGCGGCGGGGCACCGACCGGCCGGGCGTCGCGGACTGGGCACTGGCCCTGCTCGCGCTGGTGTCCTGCCTCTACCCGCTGGTGGTCTTCGACGACTTCATCCGGCGCGCCTTCGAGCCGACGACCCTCGACGTGGCGGCCGGGGCGGTCATCGTGCTGCTGGTCCTGGAGGCCTGCCGCCGCACCGTCGGATGGATCCTGCCCGCGGTCTGCGTCGCGTTCGCCCTCTACGCCTACTACGGCGGCTACCTGCCCTTCGACTGGGTCATCGGGCACCGCGGCTACGACATCGACCGGATCATCGTCTCGTTCGTGATGGGCACCGACGGCGTGTACGGGGTGCCGCTCGACGTCGCGGCCACCTACATCATCCTGTTCACCGTCTACGGCGCGGTCCTCGACCACTCAGGGGCGGGGAGGTTCTTCGTCGACGTCTCCCTGGCCGCGTTCCGCCGCTCGCGCTCCGCGCCGGGCCGTACGGTCACCCTCGCCGGGTTCCTGCTCGGCACGGTGAGCGGCTCGGGCGTCGCGACGACGGTGAGCGTGGGCAGCGTCGCCTGGCCGATCCTGCGCAGGGCGGGATACCCGCCCGAGCAGGGCGGGGGAGTGCTCGCCGCGGCGGGCATCGGGGCGATCCTGTCGCCTCCCACGCTCGGCGCGGCGGCGTTCATCATCGCCGAGTACATGCGGGTCAGCTACCTCACGGTGCTGCTCTACGCCACCATTCCCACCGTCCTGTACTACCTGGGCATCTTCCTCGCCATCGAGATCGACGCCCGCACGTACGGGATGCGGGCCGTCGAGGTGGACGCGCCGAGGTTCTGGCCGCTGGTCAGGCGGTTCGGCTACCACTTCAGCTCGCTCTTCGTGATCGTCGTCCTGATGGCGCTGGGCCAGTCGCCGTTCCGCGCCGTGGTGTACGCCACGCTGCTGGCCGCCGCGCTCTCCTTCCTCGACAGGGAGCACGCCCTCACCCCGCGCAGGGCGGCGAGGGCCCTGGCGGCGGGGACGACCGGGGTGCTGCCGGTCGCGGCGACCTGCGCCGCCGCCGGGCTCATCGTCGCCGTCGTCACGCTCACCGGTCTCGGCCTCAAGGCGAGCTCGCTGATCGTCGGGGCCTCGGGCGGGATCCTCGCCGTCACCGCGCTGCTGTGCGCGGTCGCGGTGCTCGTGCTCGGCCTCGCCGTGCCGGTGACCGCGTCGTTCGTCATCGCGGCGGTCATCATCGGGCCCGCGCTGACGGATCTCGGCGTCAGCCAGGCCGAGGCGTACATGTTCATCTTCTACTACGCCGTGCTGTCGGAGGTCAGCCCGCCCACGGCGCTGTCGGCCTTCGCGGCGTCGGCCATCACCGGTGGCAACGCCTACCGGACCATGATGGCGACCTGGAAGTACACGCTTCCCGCGTTCATGGTGCCGTTCGCCTTCGTGCTGACCCCCGGCGGGGCCGGGCTGCTGGCCCAGGGCACGATCGGGGAGATCCTGGCGGCCACCGGGGTCTCGGCGCTCGCGGTCGCCGCGCTGGCCGCCGCCACCGGCGGGCGGCTGCTCGGCCGGGCCGGGCCCGTCGAGCGGGTGCTGTGCGCGGTGGCGGCGGTGCTGCTGCTGTTCCTGTCGCCGCTGCCCGCCCTCGCCGGGGCGGGTCTCCTGATCGTGGCCGTCTCCCTCCATCTGGTGATGCGCAAACGAGAGGCAGTTCATTGACCGTCAAACGCGTGGCCGTCCTGCTGGCGGCGGGGGTCCTGTTCCTCACCGGGTGCGGCGGGGATCGGTCGGCAGAGCAGAGCGCGGGCCAGAGCGGCGCCGCGGGCAAGCGGCTGTCGATCGCCACCGGCAACACCACCGGCGTCTACTACGTCCTCGGCGGGGGGCTGGCCGACCAGATCGGCAAGAACCTCCCCGGCTACCAGGCCACGGCCGAGGCGACCGGCGCCTCGGTGGAGAACATCCAGCGGGTCGTCAGGGGCGACTCCGACATCGCCTTCACCCTGGCCGACTCCGCCGCCGACGCCGTCGCGGGCAAGGGCGCGTTCACCGCGCCCCAGCCGATCCGCGCCGTCGCCCGCCTGTACGACAACTACACCCAGGTGGTCGCCACCGCCGGCTCCGGGGTGAAGTCCGTCGCCGACCTCAAGGGCAAGCGGGTCTCCACCGGCTCGCCCAACTCCGGCACCGAGGTGATCGCGCTGCGCCTGCTGAAGGCCTCCGGCCTCGACCCGGAGAAGGACGTCACCCGGCAGTCGCTGGGCCTGCCCGAGAGCGTGCAGGCCGTCAAGGACGGCGACCTCGACGCCCTGGTCTGGTCGGGCGGGCTGCCCACGCCGGGCCTCACCGACCTGCTGACCTCGCTCAAGGACGAGGTCGTCTTCGTCCCGCTGGACGGGGTGCTGCCCGCGATGCAGGCCGAGCACGGCCAGGTGTACGCCGCGGGCACGATCGCCAAGGACGTCTACGCGACCCCGGCCGACGTGTCCACGATCTCGGTGCCCAACCTGCTCGTCGTGAACGAGAAGATGGACGCCGCCCTGGCCGGGAGCCTGACGAAGCTGCTCTTCGACCGCAAGGCGGACCTGGAGAAGGTCCACCCCGCGGCCAAGGACATCATCCGCGACAACGCCCGGAAGACCGAGCCGGTGCCCCTGCACGACGGCGCGAAGAAGTACTACGGCTGACGGGTTCCCGGTTCTCCACGGCCTCGGGGGCGGGCGGCTGCCGGACCCAGGGGAGAGACGGGACGAGGAGGCGGCACGGCCGGCCCGGGCCTCGCTCGTCGCCCGGCGCCGCGTGCGGTGCGTGCCGTGCCGTGCGCGGCGTCCGTGAGCTCCAAGTTTGCCTCCCGTCTCGGACGGGGGCCGTGTCGGGCCCCCGTCCCCGGGTATCCCGAAACGTGTGAACATGTGGGGCAAGAGAGATGACATGGTGGTCCACGGGGCCGATCCGTACAACGCCGAGCCTCCGCCGGGCGCCCTGGCCGATCAGCTTCTCACCCCCCTCGACACCTTCTACAGCCGCAACCACGGTCCCGTCCCCGACCTGGATCCGGGGTCCTGGCGCCTGACCGTGGACGGCCTGGTCGAGCGCCCGCTGACGCTGTCCCTGGAGGAGTTGCGCTCGGGGTTCCCCGAGATCAGCCTGGTGGCGACCCTGCAGTGCGCGGGCAACCGCAGGGCCGGCCTGCTCGAGGTGCGTGACATTCCCGGTGAGGATCCCTGGGGGGCCGGTGCCACCTCCACCGCCCGCTGGAGCGGTGTCGGCCTGGCCGGAGTCCTCGCCCGCGCCGGGCTGCGCCCCGAGGCCGCGCACATCGCCTTCGCCGCTCCCGACGTCTCCAGGCTCGCCGATCCGGCCCAGCCCTACGGCGGCTCGATACCCGTGGCCAAGGCCACCGGCGGGGACGTCCTGCTGGCCTGGGCCATGAACGACCGGCCGCTGCCCCCGGCCCACGGCGCCCCGCTCCGGGTCGTCGTCCCCGGCTGGGTCGGCGCCCGCAGCGTCAAATGGCTCCAGCGCGTCACCGCGCGCAAGGACCCCTCGGACAACTACTTCCAGGCCACCGCCTACCGCCTCCTGCCCCCCGAGGCCGACCCCGCCAAGGCGGGACCCGGTGACGGCATCTCCCTGGGACCCGTCGTCCTCAACACCGCCATCCTGAGCCCCGCCGACGGTGCCCGCCCGCGGCCGGGCCTCACGCGCGTCACCGGCTACGCCTACGCCGGGGACGGCCGCACCGTCTCCCGCGTCGACGTCTCCCTCGACGGGGGCGACAGCTGGGTGCAGGCGGACCTCGGCGAGCAGGCGGGCCCCTGGGCGTGGCGGCACTGGCACACCACCGCCGAACTGGGAGAGGGCGAGACCGTGATCACCGCCCGCGCCTGGGACAGCTGCGGGGCCACCCAGCCGGAGTCGGCCCGGCACGTGTGGAATCCCAAGGGGTACGCCAACACCTCGTGGTCCCGCGTCCGCGTCACCTGCGTCCCCTGAGGGGACCTGAGGGGACCTGAGGGGACGCAGGCCGGCTGACCAAGGGACGCGCCGCCGCGCCGCCCGCCTTCAGGCCTCGACGGAGCCGCCGCTGCGCCAGTAGACGTTGTTCTCCCTGCTGAGCATGCCCTCGTCGACGAGATAGCGGCGCAGTGCCGCGTAGTCGTCGTGGAAGGCGCGCAACGCGACGTTGACCTCCTTCTCGGAGTAACGGACCCCCGGCTCGAAGACCTGGACCACGTAGTCGAGCACGACCAGCTGCTTGTCGCGCTTGGTGGGGATCGCCCGCAGCCGTCCCTCGACGAGGAAGGACTGCAGCACCCTCTCCTCGGGGGAGGCCGGGGCGGCGGGCCTGGCGGTGGCGTGCAGCAGCTCACGGAAGCGCTCGCGCCGGACCTCCCACTCGCCGCCCTCTGCCCGTACGGCGAGCCCGCCGCGTTCCAGGCGGTCCAGCGCGCGCCTGACCGCCTCCCTGTCGAGGCCGGACTCCTCCTCCGGCTTGCCGCCCAGCACCAGGGCGGCCAGCACCTTCAACGTGTCTTCCTGGTACAGCAGGCCCAGTACCTGCCTGATCGCGTCGTCGCTCATCCCGCCATTCTTGCCGGTCCCGACGGATGTTTCCGCGCCGGAAGACGGCGGAGGGGGACCTCAGAGGCGGTTCAGGCCGATGACGTGGACCACCGCGCGGCCCTCCTCGTCGGAGGCGGCGAGGTCGACCTGGGCGTCGATGCCCCAGTCGCCGTCGCCCGCCGGGTCGGAGACGACCTGGCGGACCCGCCAGAACTCCTTCTCCTCCTCGATGCGCAGCAGGCCGGGGCCGCGGGCGTCCGGACCGGTGCCGATCTCCTCGTGGTCGTCGTAGTAGGCGTCAAGCGCGGCGCCCCAGTCGACGTCGGGGGCGAGTTGCTCCAGCTCCTGCTCGTTCTCCAGGGAGGCCAGCTCGATCAGGCGGAACATCGCGTTGCGGACCAGCACCCGGAACGCGCGGGTGTTGGCGGTGACCGGCTTGGTGCTCTCCTCCAGCGAGGGCGCCTCCAGCTCCCCGGCCGGGTTCTGCAGCTGCTCCCACTCGTCCAGGAGGCTGGAGTCGACCTGGCGGACCAGCTCGCCGAGCCACTCGATGAGGTCGACCAGGTCCTCGGTCTTGAGGTGCTCGGGGATGGTCCGCGACAGGGTGCGGTAGGCGTCGGCCAGATAGCGCAGCACGGTGCCCTCGGAGCGGGTCAGCTCGTAGAACTGCACGTAGTCGGCGAAGGTCATCGCCCGCTCGTACATGTCGCGGACGACGCTCTTGGGGCTGACCGTGTAGTCGCCCACCCAGGGGTGGCCGCGCCGGTAGGTCTCGTAGGCGCCCAGCAGCATGTCGGCCATCGGCATCGGGTAGGTGACGTCGGCCAGGAGCTCCATCCGCTCCTCGTACTCGATGCCGTCGGCCTTCATCAGCGCCACCGCCTCGCCGCGCGCCTTGTTGAGCTGCGCCGACAGGATCTGGCGGGGGTCGTCGAGGATGGACTCGATGATCGAGACCATGTCCAGGGCGTAGTTGGGCGACTCCATGTCGAGGAGTTCGAGGGTGGCCAGCGCGAAGGTGGACAGCGCCTGGTTCAGCGCGAAGTCCTCCTGCAGGTCGACGGTGAGGCGGGCCATCCGGCCGTGCTCGTCGGGCTCGCTCAGCTTCTCCACCACGCCTCCGGCCAGCAGCGACCGGTAGATCGCGATGGCCTGGCTGATGTGCCGCCGCTGCCACTTGCGGTCCTCGTGGTTGTCGGTGAGCAGGTGGCGCATCGCCGCGTAGCAGTCGCCGGGCCGGTTGATCACCGCGAGGAGCATGGCGTTGCTGACCTTGAACCGGGAGTTCAGCGGCTCCGGCTCGGCGGCCTGTAGCTTCTCGAAGGTCTCCTCGCTCCAGCCGACGAAACCCTCCGGCGGCTTCTTGCGGGCGAACCCGCGCCGTCTCTTGGGATCGTCGCCGATCTTGGCCAAGGCCTTCTCGTTCTCCACGACGTGGTCGGGGGCCTGGCAGACGACGTAGCCGATGGTGTCGAACCCGGCCCGCCCGGCCCGCCCGGCGATCTGGTGGAACTCGCGGGCGCGCAGCCGCCGCACCTTGTTGCCGTCGTACTTCGACAGCGCGGTGAACAGCACGGTCCTGATCGGGACGTTGACGCCGACGCCGAGGGTGTCGGTGCCGCAGATGACCTTCAGCAGGCCCGCCTGGGCGAGGCGTTCCACCAGGCGGCGGTACTTCGGGAGCATCCCGGCGTGGTGCACGCCGATGCCGTGCCGTACCAGGCGGGAGAGCGCCTTGCCGAACCGGGTGGTGAACCGGAAGTGGCCGATCATGGAGGCGATCGCCTCCTTCTCGGCCTTGGTCGACATGTTGATGCTCATCAGCGCCTGCGCCCGCTCCATGGCCGAGGCCTGGGTGAAGTGGACGACGTAGACGGGGTACTGGTTGGTGGTGAGCATCTCCTCCAGCGTCTCGTGGAGGGGGGTGAGCCGGTAGGAGTAGACGAGCGGGACCGGGCGCTCGGCGTTCTTCACCACCGCGGTGGGCCTGCCGGTGCGCCGGGTGAGGTCCTCCTCGAACCTGGTGACGTCCCCCAGGGTCGCCGACATCAGGATGAACTGGACGTTCGGCAGCTCCAGGAGCGGCACCTGCCAGGCCCAGCCGCGGTCGGGCTCGGAGTAGAAGTGGAACTCGTCCATCACGACCTGGCCGATGTCGGCCGCGGCGCCGTCGCGCAGCGCGACGTTGGCGAGGATCTCCGCGGTGCAGCAGATGATCGGCGCCCCGGGGTTCACGCTCGCGTCGCCGGTCATCATCCCGACGTTCTCGGTGCCGAACACCGCGCACAGGTCGAAGAACTTCTCCGACACCAGCGCCTTGATCGGCGCGGTGTAGAAGGTGCGCACGTCCCTGGTCAGCGCGGTGAAATGGGCTCCGGCGGCGACCAGGCTCTTGCCCGAGCCGGTCGGGGTGGCGAGGATCAGGTTGTTTCCCGACACCACCTCGATGAGAGCCTCCTCCTGCGCCGGGTAGAGGGTCAGTCCCCGCTCGGAGTTCCATTCGACGAAGGCGTCGAAGATGGTGTCGGGGTCGGCGTCGATCTCTTCTGGCAGGCGGTCTACGAGGCTCACGGTTCAATACTGCCGAAGAACTTGAGGTGGTCGGACCGGAGGCGGTCACGGATCACCTTACATTCCAGGTAAAGTGCGTGACTTTGTATAGTTATGGCTGCTTTTTTCGGCATAAATGCTGATCAAATCAGATGATGCCGCCGTTGACGCGAAGCACCTGCCCGTTGACCCAGCGGGCGGGACCGGCGAGGAACGCCACGGCCTCGGCGATGTCCGAGGGCTGGCCCAGCCGTTCGAGCGGCGGCTGGGCGGCCAGCCTGGCGATGGTCTCCTCGTCCTTGCCGTCCAGGAAGAGCGCGGTGGCGGTGGGCCCGGGGGCGACGGTGTTGACGGTGACGTCCCTGCCGCGCAGCTCGCGGGCCAGGATGAGGGTCAGGCCCTCCACGGCGCTCTTGGAGGCGACATAGGCGCCGTAGCCGGGAAAGGCCAGCCCGACGACCGAGGTGGAGAAGGTGATCAGGGCGCCGCCCCGGCGCAGCCTCCTGGCGGCCTGCTGGGCGACGGCGAAGGTGCCGCGTACGTTGACGTTCAGGATGCGGTCCAGCGTCTCGAAGTCGAGGTCGGCGAGCGGGACGGGCGGGCCCATGATCCCGGCGGCGTTGACGACGACGTCGACGCCGCCGAAGGCCTCCTCGGCCGCGTCGAAGAGCGCGGAGACCGCGGCGGGGTCGCTGACGTCGGCCCGCACGGCGAGGCCCCCGCCTCCTGCCGTGGAGGCCTCCTTGGCCGCCGCCCGGCCCTCGGCGTCGTCGCTCGCGTAGTTGACGACGACGGCGTAACCGTCGGCGGCGAGCCGCTCCACGACCTGGCGGCCGATGCCTCGGGAACCTCCGGTGACGATGGCGACGCGAGCCGGTGCGGTGCTCATGATCGATACTCCCTCCGCGAATTTGTGTACATCATGTACATATACAGGTATATGACCATACTGTCCATATGTGTCACAGGGGAGAGGCGACGCGGAGCCGTCCGGCGCGCTCGCCCGGCCGCGGGACGGGCGGCCCCGGCGAGCCGGCCGGGCCTGCCGGGGTGTCGCGGGAGGAGCCGGTGAGCGCCAGGCCCGCCACGATCGCGCCCGCCCCGAGCAGGGGCGCCGCCCCCGGGACGAAGCCGGTCACCGTGAGCGTGAGCAGGCCCAGTCCCACCAGCGCGGCGGCCACCAGGACCCTGGCCGTCCCGCCGGTGTACGGCCCGGTCGCGGACGGCGTCTCGAACCGGGCGAACCCCCGCAGCAGCGGCCACATCGCCAGGGCGAGCAGGAGCAGCCAGTGCGGCCAGCCGGAGAACCAGGCCGAGGTGCCCGGCTCAGGGGTGGAGATGCCCAGCCCCACCACGACCACCGCGACGATGACGAACAGCGCGCTCATGTGCCACAGGTAGAGGGTCATCATCCGGCCGCCGGCCCAGCCCAGCGCCCGCGAGACCCCCGGCCACCCCGCGAAGGAGACGATCCACCGGCGCAGCGCCAGGGCCAGCCCGGCCTGGCCCACCCCGATCGAGAGCAGCGCGACCGTGGGCGGCGCCATGTTGGAGACGGCGGCCCCCGGCATCCCGATCATGCTGAGCGGGTAGGGGCCGAGGGCCGTCAGCGCCGCGCCCAGGCCGTACCCGGCCAGGGCCAGGACCCAGGGGCGGCCCAGCCGGCCGTCGGCGTACAGGAAGCCGAGCTGGTGCACCGCCAGCCAGACCAGCACGATGTTGGGGAGACCGGCGATGTCGAGGCCGCTGGTGAAGCGCAGGACGTCCACCGCCACGGCCCCCGCCGCCAGCGCGGACGGCACCCGCCAGCCGTACGCCATGTTGAGCCTGAGCATCGGCGTGGTCGCCGCCACCGCGACAAGATAGATCGCCAGGAACCAGAGCAACTGCCCGGCCAGCCGCGAGGCGGTCATCACCGGCTGCTCCGGCACGCCGAGCGCGAGGAGCAGGTGGGGGAGGGGCAGCCAGACCGCCGCCAGCGGGACGACCGGCCAGGCCAGGCGGCGCAGGCGCCCCGCGAGCCACGCGGGAGTCGCCTCACCGCGCCGTGCCGCGCCGCGCCGGCTGATCGCGTTGGCCGCGCCGCCCGCGAAGAACACCAGCGGCATCACCTGGCTGATCCACGTGATCATCCACCCGTTCCCCGCGGCCAGCGCGTTGCCGGTGGATATCCGCCCGTCGGCGAAGGAGAGCAGCGGCATGCTCCAGTGCTGGAGCACCACCAGGACCATGCCGAACACCCGGAGCACGTCGATGAACGGGTCGCGCCCGGCGGGCGCCGGCGCCGTGCGAGGGGTCGGGATCGCCGCCAGGGGGGCTGTCGGGAAAACCGTCGGGGACACCGTCGGAGGCACCGTCGGAGGCACGGTCGGGGTCGCTGCCGGCCGCACCGACGGGCCGGGGATCACGGTGGTCAAGAGGAGCTCGATTCTCAGGGAGGGAGAGAGAAGATCTCGGGAACGGCGACAGGAGAAGCCTCTCTCCGGGACCCCGGCGGCGCAGTGACGTGCGCAGTAGTCTTCTCGCCCGATCCCCCCACCATCTCGGGTAGTGCTGGCCCCACCCCCGTAAGCGGGCACGCAGGGTCGATCGGCGCGGCCGGTCCTCGTAGCGTGGGCGGCATGAGAACCCTCCTGCGCCGCATCGGCACCGACACCCGCTATCTGGTCGTGGGCTTTCCGCTGTCCGTCATCTGGTTCGTCCTGATGGTGGCCGGCTTCGCCGCGGGGGTCGGGTCGGCCGTCGCGTTCGTGGGGCTGCCCGTCCTCGCGACGACCCTCCTGGTCGCCCGGGGCTTCGCGGACGTCGAGCGGCGCTGGCTGCCCGAGGTGCTCGGCCGTCCCGTCTCCCGGCCGAGGTACCGGCCCGCCCCGGAGAACGCCGGATGGTTCCGCAGGATGATCAACCCGTTCACCAACGGCCAGTCGTGGCTCGACCTGCTCTACGGCATCGTGGCCTTCCCGATCTCCATCATCACCTTCGTGCTGGCGGTGGTCTGGTGGGCAGGGTCGATCGCCGGCCTCACCTACCCGCTCTACGGGTGGATCGTCTACGCCATCCCCGGCAACGACGGGGGTCTCGGCATGCTCCTCGGCCTGGGCGGCAGCCTGTGGGTCGAAGTGATCATCAACACCACCATCGGCGTGCTCTTCGCCCTCACCCTCCCGGTGATCGTGCGGGGTGCCGCGCTCGTCCAGGCCGGGCTCGGCCGGGCCATGCTGACCGGGGTCGCCGAGCTGCACGACCGCATCGACGACCTGGCCGAGGGCCGGGCCGCCGCGGTGTCGGCCGAGGCGAACGCGCTGCGCCGGCTGGAGCGCGACATCCACGACGGGCCGCAGCAGCGCCTGGTCTCCCTGGCCATGGACCTGTCGCGGGCCCAGCGCCAGCTCAGGCGCGACCCGGCGGGCGTCGAGCAGATGCTGGGCCAGGCGATCACCTCCACCCGCGAGACCCTGGACGAGCTACGCGCCCTCTCGCGCGGCATCGCCCCGCCGATCCTCAGCGACCGCGGCCTGGCTCCCGCCCTCGCCGCGCTCGCCGGGCGCTGCACCATCCCCGTCGAGCTGGACGTCCAGATCGAGGGACGCTTCCCCGCCGCGGTGGAGAACACCGTCTACTTCGTCGTCGCCGAGTCGCTCACCAACGTCGCCAAGCACAGCCACGCCACGGTCTGTACCGTGACGCTGAGCAGGACGGGGGACTTCCTCATGCTGACGATCGGGGATGATGGGGTCGGCGGCGCCCACGTCGCCAAGGGGCATGGCCTGTCGGGTCTCGGTGATCGCCTCAAGGCGGTCGACGGTGAGCTGGTGGTCGACTCACCGGCCGGAGGGCCGACGGTCATAGTGGCGGAGGTTCCGTGCGGGTAGTTGTGGCCGACGACGCGGTGCTCATCAGGGAGGGCCTGATCAGGCTCCTGGAGGAGTTCGGCTGCCAGGTGGTCGCGGCGGTGGGGGACGGCGACGGGCTGGTGGAGGCCGTCGCCGAGCACCGTCCCGACGTCTCGGTGGTGGACGTGCGGATGCCGCCCGGCTTCACCGACGAGGGGCTGCGGGCGGCGGTGGAGGCGCGCCGGAGGGTTCCGGGCACGCCGGTGCTGATCCTGTCGCAGTACGTGGAGGTGTCCTATGCCGACGACCTGCTCGCCGACGCCAGGGGCGCGGTGGGATACCTGCTCAAGGACCGCGTCGTGGACGTGGACGACTTCATGGGGGGCCTGCGCACGGTCGCGGCCGGAGGTACGGTCTTCGACCCCCAGGTGGTGGCACAGCTGATGGTGCGACGCCGCCGCGACGATCCCCTCGCCCAGCTCACCCCGCGAGAGCGCGAGGTGCTCGGCCTGATGGCCGAGGGCAGGTCCAACCCGGCCATCGGCCGCCAGCTGGTGGTCAGCGACGGGGCCGTGGAGAAGCACATCCGCAGCATCTTCGCCAAGCTCGGCCTGTACGCCGAGGACGGCGACCAGCACCGCCGCGTCCTCGCGGTCCTGGCCTACCTGCGTTCCTGACCCGCGCTCCCACCCCGCGTTCCCGCACCCGCACCCGCGCTCTCACCCCCGCGCTCTCACCCCCCGCTCTCACAGCCGCGTTCCCGACCGCGAGGAGGAACAGTGATCTCGGTCTTCGGCAGTGCCAACATGGACCTCGTGGCCTACGTCGACGTCGCCCCCGCGCTCGGCGAGACCGTGACCGGCCGCGCCTTCGGCACGGTCCCCGGCGGCAAGGGCGCCAACCAGGCCATCGCCGCCGCGCGGGCGGGCGCCGAGGTCGCCTTCCTCGGGGCCGTGGGTGACGACGCCTTCGGCACCGAGCTGCGGCGCACGCTGGCCGGGGCGGGGGTCGACGTGACGCACCTGCGCACGGTTCCCGGCCCCTCGGGCATCGCCCAGATCGTGGTGGACGGCGACGGCGGCAACTCGATCATCGTGGTCCCCGGCGCCAACGGGACCGTGACCGCCCCCTCCGAGGCCGAGATCGAGGTCATCTCCCGGTCCGACATGCTTCTGCTCCAGCTGGAGCTCCCCGTCGAGGCCGTCACCGCCGCCGCCAGGGCCGCCCGCGCGGCCGGGACCACCGTGGTCCTCACCCCCGCACCCGTCCAGCCGCTCCCCGCCGAACTGCTGGAGGCCGTGGACGTCCTGGTGGCCAACGAGCACGAGGCCGCCGCGATCACCGGCCAGGCCGATCACGAGCGCGCCCTGGAGGAGCTGAGGGGCACGGTCGGCTGGGTGATCATCACGCTGGGGTCGCGCGGCGCGCTCACCGCCTCGGGCGACGGGCCCGCCGTGCGCGTCGAGGCCCTCGAGGTGCCCGTGGTGGACACCACGGCCGCGGGCGACACCTTCGTGGGCGCCCTCGCCGCGGCCCGCGTCGAGCGGCAGCCCGCCGGCCGGGCCGTCCGCTTCGCCACCGCGGCCGCGGGCCTGTCCGTCCGGCGCGCGGGTGCCAGCACCTCGATGCCCACCCGCGCCGAGATCGACCGGAGCCTTTCCCGAGCCGGTGCCTGACCTCGGCGCGAGGACGCTCATGCCCCGGGATCGGCGGCGTGGAAGCCGAAGAAGGCCGCCGTCGCGGGATCGGCCGCGCGCACCAGCGCGCGCACGGGCGCACTCCAGCCACGCAGTAGTGAATCGGTGAGCCGGATCAGCCCGGCTCCGTCGAGCTCCCGCGGCCGGCCGGGATAGGCCCTGTCCGGCGCCAGCACGCCCCGCCCCCCCCGTGCCGTCGGCCGGACGGCGCGACCGGGGCCGGGAAATGAGCGCAGAGCCGGCGCATGTCGCCGCTTCGGGAGTGCCGGGCCTTGTCGTCAGTGGCCGCCGGACAGCTGCCCGGCCAGGCTGTCGTGCAGGCGGGCGCTGGGCCCGTTGAGGCCGATCACGGTGACCTTCTTGCCACGGGCGGCGTACTTGGTCTGCACCGCGTCCAGCGCCGCCACCGAGGAGGCGTCCCAGATATGCGCGTCGGACAGGTCGATGACGACCTCGTCGGGGTCGCCGGCGTAGTCGAACCGGTAGACCAGGTCGTTGCTGGAGGCGAAGAACAGCTCGCCGGTGACGGCGTAGACAGCCTGCCTGCGGTCGGGGTCGACGACGGCGGTGACGTTGGCCAGATGGGCGACCCGGCGGGCGAAGATGACCATGGCGGTGACGGAGCCGACGACCACGCCGATGGCGAGATTGTGGGTGGCCACCACGACCGCGACGGTGGTGGTCATGACGATGGTCTCGCCCCAGGGCATGCGCCTGAGGGTGGCCGGGGCGACCGAGTGCCAGTCGAAGGTCGCGAACGAGACCAGGATCATGACGGCGACCAGGGCGGCCATCGGGATCTGCGAGACCCAGGGCCCGAAGGCGATGCACAGCACCATGAGGAAGATGCCGGCGGTGAAGGTCGACAGGCGGGTGCGGGCGCCGTTCTTGACGTTGATCATCGTCTGGCCGATCATGGCGCAGCCGCCCATGCCGCCGAAGAGGCCGGTGACGATGTTGGCGACGCCCTGGCCGATGGACTCGCGCGTCTTGTTGGAGTGGGTGTCGGTCAGGTCGTCCACCAGCTTGGCGGTCATCAGCGATTCCATCAGCCCGACCAGGGCCAGGGCCAGGGCGTAGGGCGCGATGAGGGTGAGGGTGGCCATGGTGAACGGCACGTCGGGCAGGCCGAAGGCCGGCAGCGCCGACGGGAGGGTGCCGCGGTCGCCGACGGTCGGCACGGCCAGACCCGCGCCCAGGGTGATGGCGGTCAGGATCGCGATGGAGACCAGCGGGGCGGGCACCACCGTGGTGATGCGGGGGAAGAACACCATCAGGGCCAGGCCGCCGGCCACCAGCGGGTAGACCACCCAGGGCACATCGAGGAGTTCGGGCACCTGTGCCATGAAGATCAGGATCGCGAGGGCGTTGACGAAGCCGACCATCACGCTGCGCGGCACGAACCGCATCAACTTCGCCACTCCGAGCGCGCCGAGGGCGATCTGGATGAGGCCGCCGAGGATGACCGCGGCGATGAGGTAGGCCAGGCCGTGCTCGCGGGCCAGCGGGGCGACCACCAGGGCGATCGCGCCGGTGGCAGCGGAGATCATCGCGGGGCGGCCGCCGACGATGGCGATGACCACGGCCATGGTGAAGGAGGCGAACAGCCCGATGCTGGGATCGACCCCGGCGATGATGGAGAACGAGATCGCCTCGGGGATCAGGGCGAGCGCGACCACCAGGCCGGACAGGACCTCGGTGCGGGCGACCTTCGGCGACAGCCAGGCCGGCCGGGAGGTGGGCAGCAGACGGGCGGCGGACAACGAGCGTGGCAAAAGAACGTCCTTGGGCAGGAGGGAGCCACCTGGCGGCACGCGGCCGCAGGCGGGCCCATGAGGGCGGCAACAGGCGAAACGGAAGGAGTGGCACCCGCATCAAGCAGGCGGTCGGCGAGATCGACGATCCCGGGCGCAAGCGCCGAGCGAGCCACCGAAGGGGCCGGGGCGCGGCTACCGGAGCGGAAGTGTCACGGCGGGCAGCAGGCGGCGGGCGAGGCGGGCATGCGCGGGCCGAAGTCCTTTACGTCGGGAGCGTCACACGGTGCGCCGGTGCGCCGTGTTCGGGCAGGCCGCGAAACAGTGTCCGCGACGATCGGGGCAAACCAGCAGGAATCTCCCTCTCGGCGGCAACTCTACCTTAACGTTAGAGTAGAGATTGGTGAGGGGAGGTCCGGTGCGGTCGCCCCTCAGCCGCCCCTTGAGCAGTGAGGTCACCCGATCATGGACATCCTGGGCGATATCGCAGCCGCGTCCACCACCCCGCCTGTCCCGCGCAGTGGTGAAGGTCACATGCACATCGGCCAGGTGGCCGAGCGCACCGGACTGTCGCTGCGCACCATCCGGCACTACGAGGAGGTCGGTCTGGTGCCGGCCTCGGCCCGCAGCCAGGGCGGTTTCCGCCTCTACACCGCGGCCGACGTGGCGCGGCTGATGGTGATCCGCCGGATGAAGCCGCTCGGGTTCACCCTGGAGCAGATGGGCGAGTTGCTGGCGGTCACCGACCGGCTGGAGGGTCGCACCGATGCCGGGCCGCTGCCCGAGGCCGAGCGCCGGGCGTGCCTGCGCCGGCTGGAGGTCTTCGAGCGCGCCGCCCGCGAGCGGTGCGAGGCGTTGCGCACGCAGTTGCAGTGGGCCGAGGAGTTCGCCGCCGACCTGCGACGGCGTGGACAGCAGGCCGCCCACGGTGATTGACGGGGGACAGATGACAACAACCGGGCGCGCGACACCTTTCGGCATCGAGGGCGGCCAGGCCCCCGACCGCTGGGACGTCCGGCTTCGGGATGCCGCTCGAGCCCGGCCCCTCGACGCCGATCTCCCGTTCGCGGGCGGTCGCGATGCCCCTCGCCCAGGGGCATCGGCGCGCCGGGAGCGGGGGTCGTCTAGCCGTTGATCAGGGACGTCTCCGACAGCGTGAGCAGGAAGGCTCCGGCGGCGAGCAGCGCGATCGGCCAGGACCGGCTGATGGCGGACCAGATCGTGGCGGCCAGGAAACAGACCAGGGCGAGCAGCACGAGAACGTCCACGAGAATCCTCCAAGGGGTCACCCCCAGACGATCATCGTCTGGGGCAAGCCCTCACTGCCCCGCGACCCTCGCGGGTAACACGTCGCACCCCTGTTTCGTCAGGAAGATGATTTCCGCCGACCCTATTTTTGTTGATATATCCGGCTATGCCCCTTCCCAGAGGGCCGCGGCGGCCTCGGCGCAGGCGACGTCCTGGGAAACGGTGCCGCCGCTGACGCCGACCGCTCCCGCCACCGCGCTCACCACGCTCACCCCGCGCTCGTCACCGGCCTCCCCGAGCGGGACGCCGCCGCCGAAGCACACGTACCGGTCACCGGCCAGGCCGTACAGCTCGCCTCCGGGCAGGACCAGCGGCGCGAGGTCGGCGGTGGGCATGCGGTGGGCCACCGCGGTGTAGGCCTTGCCGGGGGCGAGGACGGGCCCGGTGATCCGCGCGCCGTCCATCCGCTGGAACGCGACCAGGTGCCCGCCCGCGTCGACCACGGCGACCGAGATGAGCGCGCCCTCCCGTGCGGCCTGCCGCACCGCGGCCTCACACATGCGCAGCGCGAGTTCCAGGTTCACCGCTCTCCTCACCGTCTCGAAACCGTTTCGACGGTCTTCGGCGCGGGCGGCCGGGTGCGCGTGCGCCGCCGTCCGGGTGATGCGAGATGTCATAACGGTGCGACGCCCGCGCGGGCCCTTCGGAGGACCGGTACGAGCCTGGACCGTCGTCCCGCGAGGGAAGTGGCACCGTGAGGCGACATTCCGACGACGCTCACCAAGAGTGATGTTTCTCTTTCTTAGAGCTACGATCTCGTCACTGGCGGGATCGTTGAGGTGTCGTCCGGACGTGGGGAGAGGTATGCACAGTCATAACCGCGCGAGCGTCGTCCACCAGCTCAGGTACGCCCTCGGCCATCCGGGGCGGGTCCCCCGGCACCTGAGACGGCTGACCAGGGACCTGTGGCTGCGCCTGGGCAACCGCGACCACGTCGCCTACTACCGGGCGGTCATGAGGTCCGACACCGCACGCAGTCCCCGGGGGGCCGTGGGCAGCAGGTCGTACCGGCGCTGGGTGGCCATGGGGAAGATGCAGTTCGACTATCTCGTGCGGCACGGGCTGAGGCCCGAGCACCGCATGCTGGAGATCGGCTGCGGCAACCTGCGGGCCGGGCGCCTGTTCATCGGCTACCTCGACCCCGGAAACTACTACGGGATCGACATCTCCCCGGACATCCTGATCGCCGCCCAGGACACCCTGGTCTCCTACGACCTGCGCGACAAGTTCCCGCACCTTCTGCCGGTCGGGGACCTGCGCTTCACCGCCCTGCCCGACCAGTCGTTCGACGTCATCCACGCCCACAGCGTCTTCTCCCACTCCCCGCTCCACGTGATCGAGGAGTGCTTCCGCGGGGTCGGCCGGATCATGAGGCCGGGAGGCTGGTTCGACTTCACCTTCGACCGCACCGAGGGCAGGGAGCACCACGTCCTGCGCGAGGACTTCTACTACCGCACCGAGACGCTGCTCGACCTGGCCGCCGCGTGCGGGCTCCGGGCGACCTTCATGGACGACTGGGAGCGGCTTCCCCACCGGCAGTCCAAGATCCGCATCACCCTCCCGGAGCGGGAGAACGCCGAGGACCACGCCGTGCGGGACGCCGGTCGCCCGGCGGAGGCCGTACCGGACCACGGGCGGCCCGAGGTCGAGCGGGACCGCGACCCGTCCGGGACCGAGCGGGACCGCGCCCTCTCCGAGGGTGAGAGAGACCGCGTCCGGCCCGGAGCGGGGCATCAGGGACACCTCGGCCGCGAAGCCGGGCGGGCGGCGCCGGATCTCGCGGAGGAGTCCCGGATGTAGTCTGGCGCTTCGCGCGACCGACCTGGAGGAACCGATGCGGGCCCACGACCTGTCCGCCGGGGGCGACGTGCTGGACCGCGTGCACGACGTGGCCCGCGAGGCGACCCGGATCCACGGCCTGACCGACGCCGAGGTCACCCTGGTCAACGTGTCCGAGAACGCCACCTACCGGGTGGACGATCCGGCCACGGGGACGCGGTCCGTCCTGCGGGTGCACCGGCTCGGCTACCACACCACGCCGGCGATCCTGTCCGAGCTGGCCTGGCTGGAGGCGCTCCGCGAGCAGGCCGGGATCCGCACCCCCCGGGTGATCCCGGCTCCCGGCGGCTCCCGGGTGCTGACCGTTCCCGGCCCCGAGCCGCGCGACTGCGTGATGTTCGAGTTCCTGCCCGGCGCCGAGCCCTCCCACGACGACCCGGTGCCCGGCTTCGAACGGCTCGGCGCCCTCACGGCGCGGATGCACCGGCATGCGCGCGGGTGGTCCCGGCCCGGCGGGTTCACCCGTTTCCACTGGGACCACGAGGCCGCTCTCGGCACCGAGTCGCGGTGGGGCCGCTGGCAGGACGGCCTGGGGGTGGAGGCCGAGGCACGGACCGTGCTGGGACGGCTGGACAAGGAGCTGCGCGAGCGGCTGCACCGCTTCGGCCGCGGTCCGGAACGATACGGCCTGATCCACGCCGACCTGCGCGCCGCCAACCTGCTCGTGGAGGGTGAGAACCCGCCCGGCGTCATCGACTTCGACGACTGCGGCTTCGGCTGGCATCTCTACGACCTGGCCGCGGCGGTCAGCTTCGTCGAGCACCGCCCCGAGGTTCCCGAGCTGGTCGACGCGTGGGTGCGGGGCTACCGGACCGTCCTGGACCTCCCGGCCGAGGACGAGGCCGAGATCTGGACGTTCATCCTGTTCCGCCGCCTGCTGCTGGTCGCCTGGATCGGCACCCACACCGGCGCCGACATCGCCGCGGAACTCGGCTCCGGCTACACCGAGGGCAGCTGCGAACTGGCCGAACGCTATCTCGCCGGCTCGCTCGGCTAACCCTGCCTGCCGCCTGTCTCCGTCTGCCTGCCGTCCGTCTCCGTCCGTCTCCGTCCGTCTCCTTCCGTCCCGCGTGGGCGCGGCATTCGCGTAGGGAGCGTCCGGCGGCGTGGCGCACGGTGACCGCGCATCGGGAAATCACTCCTATCCGCCTGAGATCCCGGCGATAGGGGGAGGGCGAATACGAGACGTCGTACGTATCACCATGTGCGCGTCGGATATTCGGATAACAGGATTCTCCCGGACGGAGTCGCTGCCTTACCGGCCATGACTTTTCCGGGCGCCCTTCCGAATCCGGAATGTTTTCCGGCGACCTCGTCTCGGCTCCGGCCGGGGCCGAGACGAGGTCAGGACTTCAGCTCGCGCCTGATGTCCTCGTCGTCCGGTGCCAGTTCCAGCGCGCGGGTGAGATCGGCGACCGCCTCCCCGTCGCGTCCGGCGGCGCGCAGCGCCATCGCCCGGTTGAACAGCAGTGCGGGGTCGTCCCCTGAGCCGAGGGCCCGGGTGAAGTCCGCGACGGCGCCCTCGGGGTCGCCGGTCTCGAACGACAGGAGCCCCCGGTTCGCCCAGGCCGCCGCCAGCGAGGGCGCGAGCTCCAGGGCCCGGTCGAAGGCGGCGCGCGCCCTGTCGTAACGGCCCTGCGCGGTCTCCACCTGGCCCAGCGCGCACAGCAGGTACGGGTTGGCGGGATCGATCGCGAGCCCGGTCTCCGCGTCCGCCCTGGCCGCGGCGTACTCGCCGAGCGCGGCCCGCAGCCCCGCCCGGTTGGCCAGGCCGTCCACGAACTCCGGGTCCAGTTCCAGCGCGTGGTCCAGGTCGGCGAGCGCGCCCCGGTGGTCACCCGCGGAGAAGCGGATCTCGGCCCGGTTGTAGTAGGGCTCGGGGAAGGGCGGGCCGACCCGCATCGCCGTCTCGTAGTCGGCGACCGCCGCGTCCATCCGGCCCAGCCGGTGCAGCAGGTTGCCCCGGTCGATGTAGTAGTCGGGATAGCCGGGGTCGGCCGCGATCACCGCGTCCAGGTCCTCCAGCGCCTCCTCGGGGCGGCCCAGCATCACGGCGAGCTGTGCCCTGTTGGCCAGCAGCACCAGCCGGTGTATCGGGTGCTCACCGGGCAGCAGGTCGCGGTCGGCCAGGGCGACGGCCTCCTCGACCAGTTCCAGGGCCCTGGCGGGACGGCCACGCCGCACCTCCACCAGTGCCCGGCCGTTGAGGTCGAATCCCATCTTGAACGCCCGCTCGCGCGGGTCGGGCAGCAGCGAGGAGATGGCGATCGCCTGGTTCACCAGCGCCAGCGCGGCGTCGGGGTCGCGCCGGGTCCGGTCGCGGTGGCGTACCTTCAGCATCCCGGTGGCGTAGGCGGCCGAGGCGTGGACCGTGGGGGAGAGGCTCTCGCGCCTGGCCAGGTCGAACAGCGCCTCCGCCTCGTCCTCGCGGCCCAGCGCGGCCAATGCGGTCGCGGTGCTGTGCAGGAGCCGCCACCAGGTCGCGGGGTCGTCCTCGGGGCCGGCAAGGCGCAGGGCGCGCTCGCCGAGATCCACCACGGCGTCGTGGTAGCCCTCGTCCAGGCACCACTGCACCGCGAACAGGAACGCCCGAACCGCCTTCGACGGGTCGCCGCCGCGCTCGCGGTGGTACGGGATCGCTCCAAGCCGCGCGCCGACCGTTCCCTCCCTCTCCAGCTCCTCGGCGAGGGCGTCGTGCCGTTCCGCGCCGAGCGGCTCCTCGGGGGCGGTGGCCCGCTCACGGGTCACCACGGCCAGCAGCTCCCCGGGGACGCGGCGCCGCAGCACCGTCAGGAGCTCCAGGTCGGTGGGGTCGGCCAGGTCGGTGTTCTCGACGACGAGCGTGCGGGGGCCGGTTTCCGACAGGTGCTCACGGACGAACTCGGCCAGGCCGTTGGCCAGGCGCAACGTGCGACGCGGCGCGTGCACCAGGATCCGCTCCGCGCCGGGCAGGCTCGCGGCCACCGACCGGCGCCGGGCGGGGATCAGATCGCGCAGGTCGGGCGCCACGGCGCGCAGCTCGATGTCGTAGCGGGCGACGAGTTCGGGCCGGGCCGCGGGCAGCAGGGCGGAGACGATCGCGCCCCCCGCGGTGTACGGCCCGCGCAGGCGCCGGTCCGCGTCGACCACGGGCAGCGGCGGTGCGGGACGAGACGGGTCGCCCTGCGGGTACGGTCCCCGACTCACCGGACTCCTTTAACTCGATTAGTTGTATTTGATGATATGGCTATGCCGGGGAGCCGGCGCCCATCACTGGACGCCGGTTCTGTGATTCAGTCTCAGCCGACGTGCTTAGGACTCGCGGTGCCACTGAGTGCGATGGTGCCAGGCTTGTGAACAATGACGCGCTTCATTATCGGCCTTCCTCGCGAATAGAACAAATTGCAAGTATTCGCAGTAATCGCCCATACTGACAAGATCTATTAGTTATCGTGGCCGGATCCGGACAATCCCTGGACAGGGGTCGCACGGTGGTGTCGACGGAACCGGCGCGGCTCATCCGGAATTCGCGCCCGCCCGGATCCGGCCGCCGCCACGCGTCCGCGGCGGGCGGCACACCGTCCGTCCGCGTCGTGGCGGCGTCGTGGCGGCGTCGTGGTGGCGCCGTGGTGGCGCCGTACGCGCGGTGGAAAGCGGGAAGGCCGGAAAGGCCGGAAAGGCGGATGGCCGGAAGGGCAGTAAGGCCGGAAAGGCGGTCAGGGGGCCACCCGCAGCACGATCTTGCCCCTGGCGTGGCCACCGGCGAGCCGCTCGTGGGCCGCGGCGGCCTCGTCGAGCGGGAACACCTCCTCGAGCTCGGGGGCGATCAGCCCGCCGTCGATCAGCTCGGCGATCTGGGCCAGGGCCGACCCGTCCGGCTCCACCAGGAACGTGCGGGTGCGAAACCCCCGAGCCTCGGCGGCGCGCAGCAGGTCGGGGGAGGCGCCCGAGGGCACCGGAACGAGCAGCCCGCCGGGGCGGAGGACGTCGAGGGAACGCGTGCTGGTCGCGTCGTGCTCGTCCCCGACCAGGTCGACGACCACGTCCACGTCGCGCACCACGTCCTCGAAGCGGACGGCCGTGTAGTCGACGAGCTCGTCGGCTCCCAGCCCGCGCAGCCAGTCGTGCTTGCCGGCGCGGGCGGTGCCGATCACGTACGCGCCGAGGTGCTTGGCGATCTGGACGGCGAGGTGCCCGACGCCGCCCGCGGCGGCGTGGACGAGGACGCGCTGTCCCGGGGTGATCCGCGCGGCGTCCACCAGGACCTGCCACGCGGTCAGCGAGGCCAGTGGCATGGCGCCGGCCTCGTCGTGTCCCAGGGAGCGCGGCTTGAGGGTGAACTGCCTCGACGGCGCGGTCACGAACTCGGCGTAGGCACCGGCCTGGCGCGGGAACCACGGCATGCCGTACACCTCGTCTCCCACCTCCAGGGAGCTCACCCCGAAGCCGGTCTCCTCGACGACGCCGGAGACGTCCCAGCCTAGGATGAAGGGCGGATCCCCCAGGACCCCGGCCATGCCCGCGCCCGCCCTGGTCTTGAGGTCCACCGGGTTCACTCCCGCCGAGACGACCCGTACCAGCACCTCGGTGGGTAGTGGTTCCGGGCGCTCCACGCGAACCGGACGCAGCACCTCGGGGCCGCCGAAGGTGTCCTGGCTGATCGCCCGCATAAGGGTCACGATGGCTCTCCCCGATCTCTCGCCGCTCTTCCCGCAGGTGTCGCCGCCCATGAGAGCGGTGTGGATCACGCTACCCTTCCGGGGGCCGGCGGCCCGGTTGCCCTGCCGTTCGCCGGGGTGCGAGCCGTGCGCGACGCCCCCGCGCCGGGCCGTCGCGGGAGGTTCCCCGCGGGAATGAAACCCTGACGCGTCGACGTCCTCCTACCGCGGGACGACCGCACGACCACCGCACGACCGGTCAAGGCCGGTGGGTGCGCCGCCGACCCGCGGCACCATGCCGCGATCCCGCCCCACGGCTCAGGCCGGGGGCCGCACACCGGGGGTATCCGATGAAGGAACCGAGGAGTCGCTGGACGGACATCGCGGGGGGCGATGCCGGAGAGCGGTACGCGGAGAGGTTCGCCCGGCTGGCCGAGTCGGGGGCGGACATGCACGGCGAGGCGCGGTTGTGCGCGGAGCTGCTGCCGCCGGGCGCCCGGGTGCTGGACGCCGGGTGCGGCACCGGGCGGGTGGCGATCAGGCTGGCCGAGCTGGGATACGACTGCGTGGGCGTCGATCTCGACGCGTCCATGCTCGACGTCGCCCGGCGGACCGCGCCATGGCTGCCCTGGATCCTGGCCGACCTCAGCGATCTCGGCGACCTTGACGCGCTCGGCGCGCTCGGCGATCCCGCGGACCCCGTGCCGGGGGCGGACCGGGCCGTCCGGGGCGGCCAAGGGGAATCGACGGAGAAAGCGGGGAAGGGCGGGAGAGGCGGGCGCTTCGACATGGTCGTCGCCGCGGGCAACGTCATCCCCCTGCTCGCCCCCGGGACCGAGGCGCGGACCGTCGCGGGGCTCGCGACGCTGCTGCGCCCCGGCGGGCTGCTGGTGAGCGGGTTCGGCCTGGACGCCGCGCACCTCCCGCTCGCCTCGGCGACGGTCACCCTGGCGGACTACGACGACTGGTGCCGTACGTCGGGGCTCACCCCGCTGCGGCGCCTGGCGACCTGGGACGGCGCGCCCTACGACGGCGGCGGATACGCGGTGAGCGTCCACACGCGCACTGAGGGCTGACGGGTCTCGGGGGAGTAGTAACTTCATCCCATGCGACTGGGCGTTCTCGACATCGGTTCCAACACGGTTCATCTGCTGGTGATGGACGCGCACCGGGGGGCCCGGCCGCTGCCGGCGTACTCGCACAAGGTGGACCTGAGGCTTTCCGAGCACATGGAGGACGGTGACCGCCTGTCGGCGCGGGGCGCCGCGCGGCTACGGGAGTTCGTCGAGGAGGCGCTGCGGCTCGCCGAGGACAAGGGTGTCGAGGACCTCATGGCCTTCGCGACGTCCGCGGTCAGGGAATCGGTGAACGGCGAGGAGGTCCTCGCCGGGATCAAGGCCGACACGCAGGTCGACATCGAGGTGCTGTCCGGTCAGGACGAGGCGAGGCTGACGTTCCTGGCCGTGCGCCGCTGGTTCGGGTGGTCGTCCGGGCGGCTGCTGGTGCTGGACATAGGAGGTGGGTCGCTGGAGATCGCCTCGGGCATCGACGAGCAGCCCGACGCGGCGGTGTCGCTCCCGCTGGGGGCTGGCCGGCTCACCCGCGACTGCTTCACCGCCGACCCGCCGCCCGCCGACGAGGTGCGGGCGCTGCGCAGGCACGTACGGGCCGAGATCGCCCGCACGGTGGGAAACGTGGCCCGGTACGGCCAGGCCGACCACGCGGTGGCGACGTCCAAGACGTTCAGGCAGCTCGCCAGGATCGCCGGGGCGGCGCCCTCGCACGAGGGGTCGTCCGTGCGCCGGGTGCTCAGGCACGCGGACCTGGTCGGGTGGACCGACCGGCTGATCAAGATGAGCACCCGGGAGCGGGCCGAGCTGCCCGGGGTCTCCGAGGGGCGGGCGCCGCAGCTGCCGGCCGGGGCGATCGTCGCCGACGCCGCGATGGACCTGTTCGGGGTGGCCCAGCTGGAGGTGTGTCCCTGGGCGCTGCGCGAGGGAGTGATCCTGCGGCGGCTGGACGCGATGCCGGAACGGTGAGGTTTACCGGAGCGTTCACAGGTAAGAGCGCATAGTCATGAACAGCCCTCAGGCTCACGTGGAAGGTGCCGCTCGCAAAGCGGCCAACAGTCAGACGCTCGACAGGCTGGCGCGGGTTGGATTGGCCTGCCGGGGTGTCCTCTACGGTTTGATCGGTTTCCTCGCCCTGCAGATCGCCTTCGGCGGGGGAAGCGGCAACAAGGAAGCCGACAAGACCGGCGCGATCGAGACGGTGGCCGAGCAGCCGTTCGGCACGTTCTTGCTCTGGCTCATGGTCGTCGGGTTCGTCGCGCTGGTCGTCTGGCAGCTGTCGGAGGCCATCATGGGCCGCGGACGGACCAAGGACCGGGTGGAGTCGGGCGCGCGGGTGGCGGTCTACACGCTGATCGTGGCCACGCTGCTCGGCGTGCTGCTGCGCGGCGATTCCGGTGCCTCGATGGACAGCCAGTCGAAGGACATCACGGCCACGCTGATGGAGCTGCCCTTGGGGCAGTTCATCGTCGGCCTGGTGGGCCTGGGCCTGATCGGCCTGGGCGCCTACTGGATCCGCCAGGGCTGGAAGAAGGAGTTCCTCAAGGACCTGCGCACCGGCGAGATGCCCGCGAGGGCGCGAGAGCTCGCCGAGAAGTTCGGCATGGCGGGATACATCGCCCGAGGCGTGATCGCCGCGGTCGCCGGTGTCTTCGTCATCCAGGCCGCGGTCACCTACGACCCCGACAAGGCCAAGGGCATCGACTCGACGCTGCGCTCGCTGGCCGACACCCCGGCCGGTCCGTGGCTGCTCGGTGCCGTCGCGATCGGTCTGCTGCTGTTCGCGGTCTACTGTTTCTTCGAGGCTCGCTGGCACCGCGTGTGACGGATGGAACCGCACGGTACGCCAGGTGCGGACACGCAGGTGAAGGGGCCTTTGGCAAGCCCCACCTGTCTATCCGGTAAGTGATCGGATTCCTACTTTTCCGCGACATCTTCTCCGCCGAGCCCCGCGTCTTCCCAGAAGTGAAACAGCATCGGAGGGGGCGTATGGACTCGTCGGAGTACGACGGCAGTGAATGGGTTCTCCGCCTGGCGGGTTCCCCGGACCAGGTGGTCAGAGCCCGCCGCCTGGTCTCGATGACCCTGGGGCGAGACCATCCCCTCCACGACGACTGCGTACTGCTGACCAGCGAGATCGCCACCAACGCGGTGATCCACTCCCGCTCTGGGGACGGCGGGGCGTTCACCGTCACGGTGGCCTGCTCGGCGACGGGGGTGCGGGTCTCCGTCCAGGACGAGGGCTCCTCCGCGGCCCCCTGTGTGTGCCGAGCCTCGGCCGACGCGACAGGGGGCCGCGGCCTGCCCCTGCTGGAGGCGCTGGCCCACCGCTGGGGCGTGGTCAGGGAGACCGGGTCCAACAGGGTGTGGTTCGAGCTGGTGCTGGAGATGGCCGGACTGCGCGCGGGCAGCCTGGCCGGCGCCCGCTGACACCGCGACGGCACTCACGTGACGGGCGTGACGAGACGGCCTCGTCGTTCGTGGTGAAGTGATGGATTCGTGGTGAAGTGATGGAAGGGCCTGCCTTACGGGCCGGAGGTGGGTGAGCGCAAGGCTCGCGTGCAGAGAGTGAGACCCTCCATCAGCGTGGTACGCGTGGTGTCGTCGACCTCGGCGAGCATGTCCTCCTCGATGCCGTCGAGCGAACGGTCGCAGTGCCGCAGCACCGTCTGTCCTTCACGGGTGAGATGGGCGCGGAGCACCCGGCCGCCGTCCGGGTGCGCGTCACGGTGGATCAGGCCGCGTTGTTCCAGCTCGCGGACGACCAGGTTCATCGCCTGCGGCGTGACGAAGGCGATGCGGGCCAGTTCGGCCGAGGAGAGTCCGGCGCGCGTGCGCAGCTCGCTGAGCGCCATGTATTCGGTCGTCGTGATGCCGTACCGGACGAGCGCCTCGTCGAGCCGGGCGCGGATGCGACGCTCCAGCCGGTAGACGACATAGCTCAGGCGGGGGGCCGGCTTGACCGGCTGGTCGGTTGCGGGGATGCGGCGCGAGGTCACGGGACGACCATAACCGGCGATGTAAGTTTCGCGCCCTCGATATCAAGCTACTTGATAACAAATCGCTTGATAAGCAGCGTAAGCAGCGCTTTTCCGTGGATGGAGCGTCATGATCCCTTACGAGGGTGGCTTGACCGTCCGTTGGTTTCGCCCCTATACCGGCTGATGTCAGGACGAGTCGGCGGCGCCCCGGCCTCGTGCATCGAGCGAACATCAAGCAGAGGAGAGCCGATGAAGTCATTGACCGCCGTGCTCGCGGGTGTCAGTGCCGCGGTACTGTGCGCGGCCACGTTCCTGGTGACCGGACAGTCCGCCGCCGCGGCCACCCTGACCGAGGTGACCGGCTTCGGTGCCAACCCCGGCAACCTGCGGATGCACCTCTACGTGCCGGACAACGTGCAACCCAGCCCCGCGATCGTGCTCGCCATGCACGGTTGCGGCGGTTCGGGTCCGGGCTTCTACTCGGGTTCGGAGTTCCGGACGCTCGCCGATCGGCACGGCTTCATCGTCATCTACCCGTCGGCGTCCAAGAAGGGCAACTGCTTCGACTCCTGGTCCGCGGCGTCAAAGGTACGCGACGGGGGCAGCGACCCGGTCTCGCTGATGTCCATGATCACCTACACGCGGCAGCGCCACAACGGTGACGCCGACCGCATCTACGTCACCGGCAGCTCCGCCGGCGGCATGGAAACCAACATCATGCTCGGCAACTATCCCGACGTCTTCAAGGCCGGGGCGGCGTTCATGGGGGTGCCGTTCGGCTGCTTCGCGAACGAGGCCGACTACATTCCCTCGCCCGGCGCGAGCAACTGTGCCTCCGGGCGGATCAGCAAGACGCCCCAGCAGTGGGGAGACCTGGTCCGCGCCGCCTATCCCGGGTACAACGGTCCCCGGCCGCGCGTCCAGCTCTGGCACGGCACCACGGACAACCTCGTGTACTACGCCACCCACCAGCAGGCGATCGACCAGTGGACCAACGTGTTCGGCCTGAGCCAGACGCCCACCAGCACGGACACGCCGCAGCCGAACTGGAACCGCCGCCGCTACGCCGACAACTCCGGCACGGTGCGGGTCGAGGCGTACAGCATCCAGGGAGCCGGCCACAGCCTGCCGATGAGCGGGATGGCCGCCGCCGCGATCCAGTTCTTCGGCCTCACCGGCGGGCCGAGCCCGTCGCCGACCCCGACCCCGACCCCGACCCCGACCCCGAGCCCCACCCCGACCCCGACTCCTTCCCCCACCCCCACCCCCACCCCCACCCCCGACCCGGGCACCGGGTGCAGGGTCACCTACGTTCCCAGCACCTGGAACAACGGCTTCACCGCCGACGTCACCGTGACGAACACCGGCGCGACCCCCGTCAACGGCTGGACCGTGACCTGGACCTGGCCGGGGGACCAGCGGGTCACCAATGCCTGGAACGCCACGGTGACCCAGTCGGGCTCCCAGGTCAGCGCGCGCAACCTCTCCTACAACGGCACCATCGCCCCGCAGGCCCGGACCGGTTTCGGGTTCCAGGGCACGTACAGCGGCACGAACTCGGCTCCGGCGGCGTTCGCACTGAACGGGACCCCCTGCGTCATGGGGTGAGTCCGTCCAGGAGGCCGGCGGCCACCTTCAGGGCGGGCCGCTCGTACTCCTCGGCGCGTGCGTGGAAGACCTGCTCTGCCCGGATCGCCGGCCAGTCCGCGGGGAGGTGTTCGGCCGGCAGGTGGGGATCCTGCCGGACGAGCTGCAGCCAGTCGGTGTGCAGCAACAGCTGCCGTACGAGATCGTCCGGCGCGTCGGAAAGTGGCCGGGTGACGTCCCACCTGGTGAGGAACGCCCGATAGCGCCGGGCGATCTGCTCGATGTCGAAGGCCTTCGCGACCAGGTCGGCGGCCTCGGTGGGTTCGAACGCCCTGGCGGTCAGCACCGTGACGTGGTCGTCCACGTCCAGCGAGTCGAACACGCCGGTGACCTCCTTCGCGCCCGGCGCGATCCACAGCCCGCTCTGCAGCGGGCCGAACCCGGCCCAGACGAGCCGGGACCGCAGGTCGTGGCGGGTGCTGCGCCGGCTGTCCGGCAGGGAGAACCCGACGACCGTCCAGGTGCCGTCCCAGTCGCGGTTCACCGCGCCGGTCTCCCAGATCCGCCGGCGCCCGTCCCTGAGCACCGCCACGGCGTACGGGGTGAGCTCGATGTACGCCCTGCGTCCCACCCGGTACCGAGTCACGAGGTTGCGCTTCACCATGCGAGCGAGCGTGGACCGGACGGCCTCCTCGGAGACGCCGAGGCGGGCGAACACCTCGATGATGCTGCCCGAGGAGATGGCGGTGCCGCGGTCCAGCGCGTAGATGCCGAGGAAGCTGAATATCAGGGACTGCGGGCGCGGCGCCGGCACTGCCGGCGCCGCCGGTTCGTCTTCGCCGCCGATGGTCACACCGAAAGCGTAGACGGACCGGATGTCAGGCACATAATTGACGGAAGTCAGATATCTGCCCGAGGAGAGCTCATGAACGTCGACGAACTGGTCGCCATCGACGTGCACACGCACGCGGAGGTCTCCGCCGACGGGCACGCCTCGCTCGGTGACGAGCTGGCCGGTGCCTCGGCGAAGTACTTCAGGGGACACTCCCGGCCCACCATCCCCGAGACGGCCGCCTACTACCGCGAGCGCAGGATGGCGGCGGTGGTGTTCACCGTCGACGCCGAGCACGCCACCGGGCATCCACGCATCTCGAACGAGGAGGTCGCGGCGAGTTGCGCCGCCCACGCCGACGTGCTGATCCCCTTCGCCAGCGTCGACCCGTGGAAGGGCAGGGCCGGTGTCCGCGAGGCGCGCCGGCTCGTGGCCGAGCACGGGGTGCGCGGCTTCAAGTTTCATCCGAGCGTCCAGGGCATGGCGCCCGACGACCGGGCGGCCTACCCTCTCTACGAGGCGATCGAGGAGATGGGCGTGCCGGCACTGTTCCACACCGGCCAGACCGGCATCGGCGCCGGCCTGCCCGGCGGGGGCGGGATCCGGCTGAAGTACTCCAACCCGATGCTGGTCGACGACGTCGCCGTGGACTTCCCCGAACTGCGGATCATCCTCGCTCACCCGTCCTTTCCCTGGCAGGATGAGGCTCTGGCGGTCGCCACGCACAAGCCGTACGTCTACATCGACCTGTCCGGGTGGTCGCCGAAGTACTTTCCCCCGCTGCTCGTCCGGTACGCCAACACGCTGCTGAAGGACAAGGTGCTCTTCGGGTCCGACTACCCGATGATCACGCCGGACCGATGGCTCGCCGACTTCGACGCCCTCGACATCAAACCCGAGGTCCGCCCGAAGATTGTCAAGGACAACGCCGTACGCCTGCTCGGGCTCGACGCCCCCTAATGTCGGGCAGAGTATTGACGTTCGTCATGAATGTGCCTAACCTCCGGGCAAGTAAGCGCAGCAGTTCGCTCTCGGACTGAGGAGCTCGGTCATGACGACCCCGTCGGCCCTCCCCCCCAACCAGGTTCAGCTCCGCCGCGCGGTGGCCTCCAGCTTCCTGGGCAGCGTCATCGAGTACTACGACTTCCTGCTGTACGCCACGGCCTCGGCGGTGGTCTTCAGTAAGATCTTCTTCTCCTCGCTCGACCCGCTCGCGGCCACGGCCGCCAGCTTCGGCACCTTCGCCACGGGCTACCTCGCCAGGCCGCTCGGCGGAGTGATCTTCGGTCACTTCGGCGACCGGCTCGGCCGCAAGCGCATGCTGGTCCTGACCATGACCCTGATGGGCCTCGCCAGCTTCCTCATCGGCGTGCTCCCCACCTACGAGCAGATCGGCGTCCTCGCCCCCGTCGCCCTCGTCGCCCTTCGCGTGCTGCAGGGCGTCGCCATCGGCGGCGAATGGGGAGGCGCCGTGCTGATGTCCGCCGAGCACGCGACCAGCCGCCGCGGCCTGTGGGCGGGCTTCACCAACGCCGGCGCCCCGTTCGGCATGGTGCTCTCCACCGGGGTGCTCAGCGGCACCGCGGCCGTCGTGGGCGAGGAGGCGTTCCTGAGCTGGGGCTGGCGGGTGCCGTTCCTGCTCAGCATCCTGCTCCTGGCGGTCGGCCTGTTCGTCCGGCTGCGGGTCGAGGAGACCCCGGTGTTCGAGGCGGCCGGCGGCCGCGCCGCCCGGATGCCGCTGCTGGAGGTGTTCCGCCACCATCCGAAGGCACTGCTTCTCGGGGTGGGCGTCGGGCTGTCGGCGTTCGTGGCCCAGGGCACGCTGACCACCTATCTCATCGCCTACGGCGTCCGGACCGGTTTCACCCGGCAGGCCGTGCTGAACGGTCTCACGCTCTCCTCCGCGCTGGCCGTGGTGGGCATCGTCGCCTGGGCGGCGCTCTCGGACCGGGTCGGACGCCGTCCGGTCGTGCTGGCGGGAGCGCTGCTCATGGCCGTGTTCGGCTTCGTCCTGTTCCCGATGGTGAACACCGGCAGCGTCGCCGTGCTCGTCGTCGCGCTGGTGCTGGGCCAGGCGGTCATCCACCCGCTGATGTTCGGCCCGCTCGCGGCGCTGTACGCCGAGCTCTTCCCCACCAGGAACCGCTACACCGGCGCCTCGCTCGGCTACCAGCTCGCCGGACTCGGCGCCGGCCTGGGCCCGTTGCTCTTCGCCCAGCTGGACGCGTCGTCCGGGGGCGGCAGCACGACGACGATCTCGGTGATCATCGCCGGCTGCTGCCTGCTGACCGTGGTCTGCGTGCTGGCCCTGCGTGAGACCAGCACCGACGACCTCACCTCGGACACCCCGGCGGTCCCCGCCGCCACCGATGCGTAACGCCGGGCTCGGCGGCTGGCCCGCCCGCCGGGCCCGGATGAGTCCCGGCCGCACCGCGTTCGTCTTCGCGGGCCGGTCGGTCAGTTACGCCGATGTCCACGAGCGGGCGACCCGCCTGGCGTCGCGGATGCGCGAGACGGGGATCCGGCCGGGGGACCGGGTCGCCTACCTCGGCCCCAACCACGTCGCCTTCGCCGAGACCATGTTCGCCACCCACATGCTGGGCGGTGTCTTCGTCCCGCTGAACTTCCGGCTGGCCGCGCCCGAGATCGCCTACATGCTCCGGCACTCGGGCGCCTCGCTCCTCGTGTACGACCCCGGCCGCGCGGAGACGGTACGCGGACTGCCCGGCCCGTACACGGTCGTGGCCCTGCGGTCGCCCTCCCCGGGGGAGCACGACTTCGAGACCTGGGTGTCGCAGGGCGATCCCGCCCCCTTCGACGTCCCGGTGGCGCTCGACGACGTCGCCCTGATCCTCTACACCTCCGGCACGACCGGCCGTCCCAAGGGCGCGATGCTCAGCCACGCCAACCTGGTGTGGAACTGCTTCAACATGATGATCGGCGTGGACGTGACGAGCACCGAGGTGACGCTGATCAGCGCGCCGCTCTTCCACGTCGCGGCCCTGAACCAGACGATGCTGCCGACCTTCCTCAAGGGCGGCACCTCGGTGATCATGCCGTCCTGGGACGTCGAGCTCTGTTACGACCTCATCGAGAAGCACCGCGTGACGTGGATGTTCGGCGTCACCACGATGTTCGCCGACCTCGTCCGGTCGCCGCGCTGGGCCGACGCCGGCCTCTCGTCGCTGCGCACCCTCATGTCCGGCGGCGCCGCCGTCCCCATGACGCTGATCCGCACCTACCAGGAGAGGGGCCTGGTCTTCTGCCAGGGCTACGGGCTGACCGAGACCGCACCCGGCGCGACCTTCCTCGAGGCGGGCGAGAGCGTGCGCAAGGTGGGCTCGGCAGGGGTCCCGGTCTTCTTCTCCGAGGTGTCCGTGGTCCGCCCCGATCTCACTCCGGCACCGGTCGGGGAGCCCGGCGAGGTCCTCATCCGGGGGCCGAACGTCACTCCCGGCTACTGGCGTGACCCGGAGGCGACCGCCGCCGCGCTGAGCGAGGACGGCTGGTTCCACTCCGGCGACATCGCGACCGTGGACGAGGAGGGTCACCTGACCATCGTCGACCGCGTCAAGGACATGTACGTCTCCGGCGGGGAGAACGTCTACCCGGCGGAGGTCGAGAACGTGCTCTTCGCGCATCCGGCGGTGGCGGAGGTCGCCGTGGTGGGGATGCCGGACCGGAGGTGGGGCGAGGTGGGCCGCGCTTTCGCCGTGCTCCGTCCCGGCGCCGCCGTCACCCCCGGCGAGCTGACGGCCTTCCTCCGTCCTCGGCTCGCGAAGTACAAGATCCCCGTCTGTTTCGAGATCGTCGACGCGCTGCCGAAGACGGGCTCGGGCAAGATTCGCAAATCCGAACTCCGCGACCGCCCCCTGCCAGGATGAGGGCGGGACCCCGGGGCGTCCCGCCGTACGGTCTCAAGGGGTGCCGCACGTCGCGGGGCAGAACGTGACCTCGGGGTAGCGCGATGACGGCCCCTCCAGCAGGGGTTGTCGTCGTGATTTCAGGTGCTGGTCGAGGAAGGCCGCCACGTAGGTGCGGGTGAGCTCGGCGGAGCGCGCCGCGGACAGAGCGCGGGGGGCGGGCCTGATGCCGAGGGCGCCCGCCAGCAGCGGCAGGTCGGTGAAGGAGTGGTGTTCGGTTCCCGACAGCACGAGCCAGCGTTTCCATCCGGTCAGCAGCTTCCAGTCGCGGTCCCACGAGGTGTCGCGGCCCCCGGTGACGTGCTGCGGCGCACCGATGAACATGAACGGCCGGGCGAACCCGCTCTTGGGAATCCGGGCGTAGGTGGTGCCGTCCATGTCGATCCCGGCGCGCACGCGCGAGTCCTTCACCATGGCCGCCACGGCGGCGGCCCCGCCGATCGACTGGCCCACCATCGCGATCCGGGAGCGGTCGATCAGGCCGGAATTCTCCCACTCCGACGGCAGCCGATCGAGGACGAAGGAGACGTCGGCCGCCCGGCCCTGGACCACTCTCGGGCCGAAGCCGGGATCGGTGTCGCCGTCGCAGGCGAGGCATTCGGCGACCCGCCCGTCGGACAAGGTCGTGGCGTAGCTCTCGTGGGTGTGGTCGATCCCGGCCACGACATACCCGCGGCTGGCCAGGTCCTCGGCCAGGGAGGTGAGGGTGCTCACCGGCTTGGTGAAGCCGGGAGAGAGCACCACCAGCGGGAGCCCGCGTCCCGTGGGGCCGACGTCTTCGACGGCGTTGGTGCGCGTGTTGCTCAGCGTGTCGTACGGCGCGCCGGTGATCCTGGAGCCCTTTAGGAGGAGTTCCGACTCCTTGGACGTCATGTAGGGCGCGCGTTGCCCGTCGCGCTGCTTGGCCGGGTACCACAGGGTGACCTTGAGCCGCCTGGCGTCGAGGTCGGGGTCCCAGGGATCGGGGCGGGAGGTGTCGGTCAGGTGCAGGGCGGTGGTGCCGACCGGATGGGGGCCGGTGGGGGCGGGCAGGGTGGCGGGACCGGTCGGGGTGACCTGCGGGACGTCGGATCGGGGCGGCGTGGGCGCGGAGCAGGCGGACGCGGCCAGGACTACCAGTCCCGTGGCCAGTCCCGTGGGCAGGGCCAGGAGCTGTCTCATGGGGATCCCTTCACGCGTGCAGCAGGGCCAGGGCCTTGGCCAGGGCGGGGTCGCGTCCGGCGGCGGCGTCGGCGGGGGTCAGGGGCACGTGGTGGTCGGGCGGCACGCCGATCCGGTCGATCACCTCGCGATCGGGGCCGAGGTGGTGCCTGGCGGGAAAGCTCAGGAGGGTGTTGTCGGCGAGCAGGTACGGTTGGGCCGGGCCGGAGATGAGCCCGGCGGTCCTGGTGCCGACCAGCCGGCCGAGGCGCAGGTCCTTGACCGCGGAGCTGAAGTGCTCACACGCCGAGGCGCAGCCGCGGTCGGTGAGCACCACCAGCGGCAGGCCGAGCAGTTCGACGGTGTCGTCGGTCCGCATGGTCTCGCAGGTGCCGTCCACGGCGCACTGGTGGGCGGTGACCTTGCCGTGGGTGAAGGCGCTCAGCAGCCGGATCGCCTCCACGGGGCTGCCGCCGCCGTTGCCGCGCACATCCAGCACGACGCCCGACAGCGTGCGGCCGGTGCGCAGCCGGGAGACGGCTTTGAGGACCCGGTTGGCGGAGTCGGGCGCGAATCCGGTCATCCGCACGTAGGCGACGTCGTCGTCCAGCAGCTGTGACCGCACCACCTGCAGGCCGGCCAGGTCGCGCTGGAAGAGGCCGGGTTTGAGCGTGACCGTCCAGCGGCGGCCGGTGCTCTGCCGCAGCAGCCGCAGCTGGACCGGCCGGGCTTGGGGGTAGCGCGGGTAGAGGGCGGCGATGGCGGGGGTGGCCCTGGCGTCGATGAAGGGCGCCGAGCCGTTGATCGACTCGATGATGTCGCCGGGGCGCAGGCCGGCGGCCCGCGCGGCGCCGCCTTGCACGGTGGTGACGAACAGCGGGCCGACGGCGGTACCGGGGTTGGCGTCGGCTTGCGCGCCGTCGATGTTCGCCTCGAAGCCCAGGCCGTAGCCGTCGCCGTCGTAGTGATCGGGGTGGCGCTCGACGCCGTGCGTCCAGCGGGCGTGGTTGTCGTCGAGGGCGGCCACGATGGCTTCAAGGGTGACGGCGGCCAGTGCGTCGCGCAGGTCGGGAACCTGGTCGGTGATCTTGCGGTACGTGGTCTCGAAGGCGTTCCAGTCGGCTTTGCGGTCGCCGGTCAGCGCCGGCATGGTCGCCTCGGGCACCTCGCGCCCGTTGCGGTTGAGCTCCTGGGTCAGGGCGACGAATCCGGCCGTCAGCAGCGCGCGGGCGTCCAGCGTGGCGCCGCTGTAGTAGTTGCCCAGGATGCAGAAGTAGGCCTGCTCGATGACGTCGACGGTGGTGGCCGTCTCCACCCCCGGGGGGCCTTGGGGGCGGGCGCAGACCGTCGGGCCCGCGGTGCCCGCCTGGGCGCGCGGCGGCGCGGGCGCGGTACAGGCCGCCGCCAGCAGGAGCGCGAGCCCGGCGGCGGCCGTTCTTACGGCGGTCATGACAGGCGCCTTCGGACCCACCAGAAGCAGAACCATGTCAGGCCGACGGTGAGCAGGGCGTAGATGCCGGTCTCGATCCACTGGAAGGGCCAGAAGCGCTCCAGGGGCTGGTAGGTCGCCTGCTGCCGGTAGCCGAGCCGGTTGATCTCGGCCAGGCACGAGTCCATGCCCTGTCCCGGTCCCGATCCCGGCGGTGCGCAGGGTCCCGACGTGGTGGAGGTCTTGACGGCGGCTTCCACGCCGCTCGCACGCCCGGACGGATCGACCAGCTCGCTGGACAGGACCCAGGCACCGGCGTGGCCGGGAACGACCGAATCCAGCAGGATGTGCACGAACTGGGTTTCGTCCCGGTTTATGCCGATGCCATCCACGTTCGTCTTGCTGAGTTCGAAGGTCCCGGTGACCGGGGGCATCAGGTGGGGACGGACCAGCAGTGGCATGGCGAGCTGGATCGCGACGAAGACGGCCAGGGTGAGGGCCATGGCGGCCAGGGTGCGGCGCACCAGCATGCCCACGGCCACGCCCAGGACGAAGGCGAAGGCCGCGTACCCCATCGGCGCGATGCCGCGCGCGCCGAACACCAGGGGAGCCATCAGGGCCAGGTCCGGAGCGGCCGACTTGTCCAGGGGAGCGGACCACCAGGTCACCGCGAGACCGCACACGCCGGCCGCGGCCATGGCGGTCAGGCCGGTGAGGCCGAGCTTGACCGCCAGCCAGCGGCCGCGGGTGATGCTCTGGTTCCACACCAGCAGGTGCGTGCCCGTCTCCAGCTCGCGGGTGATCAGCGGTGCTCCCCAGAAGAGCCCGACGAGGGCGGGCAGGAGCAGCACGACGAGGCTGACGGCCATGAAGGGGAGGTCGTACTCGCCGAAGAAGCGGTCGTAGAAGCGGTCGCAGGAGTCGTCCTGCGTGCAGGCGGTGATTCCGGTGGAGTAGCCGGAGGCCAGGTCCGGCCCGGTGAGGGCCAGAGTGGCGACGAGAACCAGGAGTGCGGCGGCCATCATCGTGGCCGAGCCGCGGAACTGGCGCCAGGTCAGCCAGATCATCGCTGCACCTCCAGGGCGGCCCGCCGGTTCTCGGCGGTGCGCTTTTCCATGTAGGCCAGGACGAGGTCCTCCAGGCCAAGCCGGCTGACCGTCCAGGAGGGGTCGTGGATGGGGGCGTCGGTACGGACCACGTACGTGCTCTGCCGGTCGGTGTGGCGCGCGGAGACCACGTGCTGGTCGGCGGGGAGGCGGTCGGGGTCGCGGCGCGGGCCGGTGAGCCGGTGATGGGCGGCCAGCAGCTTCTCGGTCTCCCCGGCGACCTGGACGCGGGAGTCGACCAGCACGACCAGGAAGTCGCAGACCCGTTCCAGGTCGGAGACCAGGTGAGAGGAGAGCACGACGCTGAACTCGTGCTCGACGGTGGCCTCCATCAGCCCCTGCATGAACTCGCGGCGGGCCAGCGGGTCCAGCGAGGCCACGGGCTCGTCCAGGATCAGCAGCTCGGGCCGCTTGGCCAGGCCCAGGGTGAGGGCGAGCTGGGCGCGCTCGCCGCCGGACAGCCTGCCCGCCCGCTGGGTGGGGACGAGACCAAGCCGCGCGATGCGCTCCCGTGCCATCGCGGCGTCCCAGCGGGGGTTGAGCCGGGCGCCCAGCCGCAGGTGTTCGGCGACGGTCAGCCCCGCGTAGACGGGGGTGTCCTGGGCGACGAACCCGACCTTGGCCAGCTGCTCGCGACCGCCGGCGGGACGGCCGCCGAGCACGGTGATGCCGCCCGCCGTCGGTTCGAGCTGGCCGCTGGCCAGCTTCAGCAGCGTGGTCTTGCCGGCTCCGTTGGGGCCCACCAGCCCGACGACGTGGCCCGCCGGGATGTCGATGGTGCACTCGCGCAGTGCCCAGCGCCTGCCGTACCGCCTGCCCAGTCCTTGGGCCTCTAAGACAGCGGTCACGCTATGTCCTCCTGAGCGGTGGTCCGAAAGGTGGTCATGAAGAGGGCCTCGATGCTCTCGTCGTCGAGGCCGGCCCGGCGGGCCTTGGCCAGCCAGCGCTGCAGCTCCAGCCGCAGCGGTCCGTGCGCGGCCAGCGAGGTGTCGGTGAGGGTCGCCGTCACGAACGTCCCCACCCCTGGCCTGGCGGCGACCAGGCCCTCGTGCTCGAGTTCCCGGTAGGCCTTGAGGACGGTGTTGGGGTTGATCGCCAGTTGCGCCACGGCCTCCTTGACGGTCGGCAGCTGGTCGCCCTCGCGCAGCAGGCCGAGTCGCAGCGCATGCCGTACCTGCTGCACCAGCTGCATGTACGGCGAGACGCCGGACTTCGCGTCCAGATGGAACTCGATCACCAGTTCCTCCATTTATCTACTGTCCTAGGACTTTAGATTACTACATGTATGGAACTTGTTAAGAAAACGCTCAGCGGGAGCTCGTCCCGGTCCCACGGCGCCGGCGCGTGACGCAGGCGAGCCCGGTGCGGGGATGGCCGCACCGGGCTCGTGGCGGGGATGGCCGCACCTGGCTCGTGCGGGCTCGTGGCGGGGGACGACCCCACCGGGTTCGTGCGGGCTGCGACGGATCGGCCCGCGCCGGGGTCGCGCGGGCCGCGACGGATGGGCCGCGCCGGGGCCCGTGGTGGCGGACCGGCCGAGCCGGTCCGCGACGGAGGACCGTCAGTCCCGCGGGTTCCAGCCGTCGGTGTCCACGTCGAGGTCGAGTGCGCCGGCGACGTCGCCCCACCCGACGAACTTGAAGTTCGTGTTCTCCCTGGCCTCGCCGTCCTCGTCGACCGCCCCCGGGGTGTTCTCGCCGTCGTGTGCCACGAGCAGGCCCTTGTCGAACCGGCCCAGCGGGACGTTGACCACCATCGAGCCGTCGCTGTGCTCGACGCCGTCCAGGCCGTGGCCCGCGCCGATCCGGAACTGTCCGACGTAGTCGTCGCCCTTCCGGTCGTAGACGGTGAAGGTGTTGTCACCCTGGCCGGAGGCGAGCAGGTAACCGTCGCCGCCGTCACCGTGGTAGATCGTCAGCCCCTCGGCGTCGGCCGACAGGTGCCTGCCGCCGTAGCCGGGGTCGGCGCCCGGCGCGCACTCCTCGGTCTCGGGGTCGTAGACGCCCGGTCTGCCGTACTCGCGAACCCTGTCGACCAGCTTCGGGGTGCCGGTGAGGTCGGCCCGCATCCGCCAGATGCCCACGTCCTCCTGGGCGGCGTAGAGCACGTCCCGCTCCCCGTCGACGACCATGCCCTCGACCTGGGGCAGCTCGCCGGGCTCCAGGCACGGTGTCCAGGTCGTACGGTTCGGCAGCCGGAACGAGGCGGGCAGGTCCAGGGTGCGGACGAGCCGGTAGCCGACCTTCCCGTGCGCGGTGGCGGTCAGCCTCAGCAGCGCGACGCGCGTCCTGTGCCGCTGGCTGACCAGGACGTAGGCGCCGGTCCCGTCCTGCCAGGTGGCCAGGCCGTACGCGGTCCGCGCGTCGTTGACCTGCTCCTGGCCGGTGCTGAACACGAACGGCACCGCGGGGTCGGTCAGGTCGGTGAGCGGTGCCCGCCCGCGTGCCGCCCCGTCCTTGTCGACGGCATAGAAGCGGATCTGGTCCCGGCCCCGGTCGGAGACGACGGCCAGATCGGTCCTGACGCCGTTGGACAGGCGCAGGCCGTACACCAGGTCGACGTTGTTGAACCGGCCGGGCTCGTCGTCCTCGCCGGGGGCCGCGGGGGCGGGTACGTGCTGGAGTCGCCTGCCGTCCAGGTCGTAGGCGTACAGGCCGCCCTCCTTGGCGGTGGCCATCACCACGCTTCTTCCCGAGCGGGTGGGATGCACCCAGATCGCGGGGTCGTCGCCGTTGGCGTTGCCGCCGGCGTCGTCGTCGAACAGGGCGGGGGTCTCGACCCGGGGCTTGACCGTGGGGATCCCGTCGGCCAGCGCGGCGGGCGCGAGCGCGGATCCGGCCAGGCAGAGCGCCAGCGCCGCCAGGCAGAGGCGAGTCCGTGAACGCATGGATCTCCTTGCACGTGAGATATGTAGAGAAATGTCCTTTTGATCGTTGTGGAATCGGCGCAACGGGGAGTTGACGGGAGGAGAACGCGACGGCCGTATGTGGTGAAGGGTTCCCGGCCGTGCTCGCGTCACCTGATCGGAGGCATCGGAGGCATCGGAGGCATCGGAGGCAGGGCCGCCAGGTCCACATCTGTCGGCGCCGGCTGCTAGAACTTGACCCCTGCCCGTACCGAGGAGTCCCCGTGATCCATGAGCATCTCACCGCGTTCCACGGTCCGGAGACGAACGCCTTCGGCGACCTGCTGTCCGGGCTCACCGGTCTGCCCGAGAGCGGGGCCGCCGGCCTTGACTGCCACGCCGCGCAGGTGGCCCGCCTCCTCACGCTCCGGAGCGCGGCATGAGAGACATGAGCGCGATCGCCGGCACGCACGACATGAGGCCCTACGAAGGGTACGTCTACGCCTACCCGCACAAGACGGCCTATCGTCCGCTCGACCCGCGGCCCCCGCTGCGCGAGGTCTGGGAACAGGAGCGCACCGACGCGCTCTTCCTCTACCTGCACGTGCCCTTCTGCGAGATGCGGTGCGGCTTCTGCAACCTGTTCACCAGGACCGGCGCCCCCGCGGAGCTGGTGGCCTCCTACCTCGACGCGCTCCGGCGCCAGGCGGAAGCCGTGCGGCAGGCGCTGCCGGACGACGCGCGTTTCGTCACCACGGCGATCGGCGGCGGCACACCCACCTATCTGGAGGCGGCCGAGCTGGCCAGGCTGCTCGACCTGGCCGAGCAGACCATGGGGACCGACTTCTCCACCACCCCGCTCGGGATCGAGACCTCTCCGGCCACCGCCACGCCTGATCGTCTGGCCGTGCTCGCCGAGCGCGGCACCACCCGGATCTCGATCGGGGTGCAGAGTTTCATCGACGCCGAGGCCAGAGCCGCCCTGCGACCGCAGCGCCGCACCGAGGTCGAGACCGCGCTGACCGCCATCCGCGAGACCGGGTTCCGCACGCTCAACATCGATCTGATCTACGGCATCGACGGCCAGACGCCGGACACCTGGCGCCGTTCTCTCGACGCCACCCTCGCCTGGCGCCCGGAGGAGATCTATCTCTACCCGCTGTACGTCCGGCCTCTCACCGGGCTGGGCGCCCTCGGCCGCGACTGGGACGACCAGCGGCTCGGCCTCTACCGCCAGGGCCGCGACCATCTCCTGGCCGCCGGGTACGAGCAGGTGTCCATGCGGATGTTCCGGCTGCCCGGCACGGAGTCGGGCAGCGAGTACTGCTGCCAGAGCGACGGCATGGTCGGTCTCGGCTGCGGCGCCCGTTCCTACACGTCGCGGCTGCATTACTCCTTCGAGTACGCCGTGGGTGTGCGACACGTGCGCGCGATCATCGACGATTTCGTCCGGCTGCCGCGTGCCGCGTTCGGCGTCGCCAACGTCGGCTTCGCGCTCGACGATCTCGAACAGCGCCGGCGCCATCTCATCCAGTCCCTGCTGCAGGCCGAAGGGCTCGACCGAGCCGCCTACAGGGCGCGTTTCGGCGGCGACGTCCTCGACGACTTCTCCCTCGGTAGGTTCGCCGAGCGCGGCTGGGTGGTGGACGACTCCGCCCGCGTACGGCTGACGCCCGAAGGACTGGCCCGTTCCGACGCCATCGGGCCGGCCCTGTTCTCCGACAGGGCCCGCGACCTCATGGAGTCCTATGATCTCCGCTGACCCTCCGACAGGGCCGGTGACCGGCTCCCGGCGGGCGCCACTGTCGATATGGGACATCACACCGCGGCACGTGGACGCGTCCCCGGCGGGCGACATCCCGAAGCCCGAGGAGCTGACCCTCCTCTACCGGGGCCCACTGGCCAGTTGCGACTACGACTGCGCCTACTGCCCCTTCGCGAAGCGGCGCGACGGCCCGGACCGGCTGCGCGCCGATCGGGAGGCGCTGGCCCGCTTCACCGCCTGGGTCGCGGCGCGCGACTTTCCCGTCTCGGTGCTGTTCACGCCGTGGGGCGAGGGGCTCGTCAGATCGTGGTATCGCACCGCGATGGTGGAGCTGAGCCACCTGGCCCACGTACGCAGGGTGGCCATCCAGACCAACCTGAGCACCCGGCTGAGGTGGCTCGCCGAAGCCGACCTGGACACGCTCGCCCTCTGGGCCACCTACCACCCGGGCCAGGTGACGCACGACCGGTTCCTGGCCCGATGCCGGGAGCTGCTCGCCCACGGGGTGCGCTTCAGCGTCGGCGTGGTCGGCGTCCCCGACCACGCCGAGCCGGCCAGGCGGCTGCGGGCGGAGCTTCCCGACGACGTGTATCTGTGGATCAACGCCGCCGAGGGGCGTGCCTACACCGAGCGGGAGGCGGCCGTCTGGACCGGGATCGACCCGTTGTTCGGCTACAGCAGGAGGCCGCACCGCAGCCTCGGACTGCCCTGCCGCACCGGCCGGAGCGTGGTGTCGGTCGACGGCGAGGGCACGGTGCGGCGGTGTCACTTCGTCGCGCAGCCGATCGGCAACCTCTACGACGGGTCGGCGCTGCGCGCGCTCGCCCCACGCCCGTGCCCGCTTCCCGTGTGCGACTGCCACATAGGATACGTGCATCTCGAACCGCTCGATCTCTACCGCGTCTTCGCGGGCGGCCTGCTCGAACGCATCCCCGCGGGCCGGCCGCGTTGACGGTCGGCGGGTGCCTTCGGTGCGGCGGGCGCGCCTGCCCGCTCAGCCGGGTTGCCGCGACGCCGTGAAGGGCCGCGCGGCCGGGCGGACGCCCAGCTCGGCCAGCAGGCCGGCCATGCGGGCGGCGCGGAGCGGGTCGACGGGCAGGACGTGGCCGGTCCACCAGCGGGCGATCTCCGGGGTCGGCCCCGCGGGAACCAGGTCCAGGTAGTCGTCCAGCGGCGGATCGTAGATGAAACCGGGCACCACGCCCCGGCTCTCCAGCCGGACGACGACCTCGTCGCGGTCCTCGACCAGCAGGGGCACCCGCAGCAGTGGCTGCGGCGCCGCGTCGCGGACGCCCTCGGCCGCCCAGGGCAGGGTGCGCAGCAGCTCGACCCCGGCCACCCGGCGCTCCCGCTCGCGGTCGATCACCCGGAACCGGGAGCGGTGGTAGCCGCGCAGCAGCGGCCCCTGACGCATCCGCCAGTCGTCGAGGTCGATCCGCAGCCAGTGGTCCATGGCGCGCGGGTCGACCGGATCGGCGGCGACGACCGCGCGCAGCTCGTCCTCGCGGGGCGGGCAGCGGTGGCCGGTCCACCGCACGAGCCCGAGCGCCTTGAGGGCGTGCCACATCGGCCTGACCAGCCCGGTGCGGTAGATCGTCTCGCGCAGCACGGGCCGCAGCGTGCCGAGCAGCTGGGCGCGCGCCCCTCCGGGGAGCAGCAGCTCGTCCCTGGTCCGCGCCAGCTCGGGCAGCGCGGCCGGGTCCTCCGCGGTGAGGAACCCGCCGGACATCGCCCGCCCGTGCTTGGCGAGGCTGAACACCCCGGCGGTGCCGAAGGTGCCCGCCGGGCGGCCGTCCACGACCGTCTGCATGGCGTGCGCCGCGTCGTCGAGAAGGAGCACGCCGCGCCGGTCGCACTCGGCCCGCAGCTCGGCCACCCGGTCGGGCTGGCCGTACAGGTGCGTGGTGACGACACCGGCGAGACCGGTCCAGTCGACGGCGGGGACGTCGATGTTGCCGTCGCGCCAGGAGACCGGCGCCATCACCGGCTCCAGCCCGGCGGCCAGCACGACGAACAGCACCGTCTCGCAGTTCGTCGGCGAGATCAGCACCCTGTCGCCGCGCTTGAACCAGTGGCGCAGCGCCAGCAGCAGGCCGAACCTGGCGGACGGCACGTGGAGGCACTCCTGGCCGATCCGGTCGCGCATGGCCGCCTCGAGCGCGCGGCGGCCGTCCTCGCGGCCGTTCCCGCGCCCGTTCCCGCGGCCGGACGTGGCGGGGTGACCGCTCATCGGGCCCTCCTTCGGTCGGCTCACGTGGTCTTCCCACGGGTGCGCAGCCGACCGTACCGCTTCATGGCCCTGTCGGCGGCGCCGTACAGGGCCGGGCTGTCGAGGATGAACCGCCGCACCCGGCGGACCGGCTCGGTGCGCAGCCAGTGCGCCGCCGCGCCCGCCGACCGGCGGCGCACGATGCCCTCGGTGACGGGAACGGTCCGGCTGCACAGCGCGTCCTTGTACTCCGAGCCGTTGCTGATGCCCAGGTCGAGCGAGGTGATCCCGAGTTTCGCGGCGGCCTCGACCATGTGCAGGTGCTGGATCAGGCCGGGGGAGTATCTGGCGTACTCCGGGTCGTAGGCGGGAAACCATCCGATCATCGTCGTGCCGGTGCGCAGCCCGAAGTGGCCCGCGACGGGCCTGCCGCCGGCGTACAGCATCGACAGCGGCCCGGCGAAGTCGTCGGTGTCGACGGCGTGCAGGCGCTCGGCCAGCTCCACGACCCACGCCCTGCCGAAGCGGTCGGGACGGCCCATCCGCTGGTACTGGGCGGACTTCCACTCGCGCAGCAGCCGGAACCGCTCCGGGTCGCGCACCGCGAACTCGGAGGTGACCTCGCCCGCGTCGCGGCCCAGCTTCCGCTCCTTGTACAGGGTGGTCTTGAGGAATTTCGGGGAGCGCTCGCGCAGCTCTTCGAGGAAGGCCGAATAGCCGCCGCCGAAGTCGAGGACCACGGCCTCCTGCCTGAGCGTCTCGAACGGCTGGAACCACGGCTGGCGGTCGACCAGGCAGCCGAACTCCCACACGCTCAGCCCGCACGCCTTGAGCAGGGCGCCGGAGTCGAGCTCGGCCCCCGGCCGGTGGACGACCCCCTGGGAGAGCGAGACCCACCCGCCCAGCGCGGCGCCCACCCCGCCACCGTGCCGCTCGAAGGGGAAGAACCCCACGGGCCCGTCCGACTCGGTGATCACCGCCACCCGCGCCGCCGCGCTGACCTCGCCCATCGCGACCGTGAAGTCCGGGCCGAGGAAGGGGTTGTCGAGATGCGGGCTGGAACGTTGCATTCCCCGCCATGCCGCGATCTCGGCCGGGCCCAGCTCCGCGGGCCGGATGACGCTGATCCTCATGCGCCGCCCCCCGCCGGGCGAGGACGACCAGCGGTGCGCGCAAACCTACCGTTCACGGGGCGGTGGTCCTTTCTCGAAGCCTGGTCCCAGGCACTGGACGTCGTCGGGGCGAAGGACGAGATCCAGTCGGCGCGGGCACGAGGGGTGTGCGTCACGGCACGCGGAAACCATCCCGGAACCAGGAAGCGATCCCCCGAACCGCCAGCCGGTAATCGATGGGTCAAATCTATCGGGGATATCGCCCTATTCGCTGAGTCGCCGGCCAGATTCGCTAAGCGACGTCGAAGGAGGCCGGTCCCGGGGGCACCCTGGGTGGCAGCGGGGGGACCGCGGGGATGAGCCGCTCGATGACCGGCAGGGCGCGGTGGGCGTACAGCGGGTCGATCGGCAGCACGTGCCGGGCCCACCAGCGCGCCACCTCGGGCTGGGGAGAGGGGTCGGTGAACTCCGGCAGGTAGCCGTCGTACGGCGGGTCGTAGAGGTAGCCGGTGGCGACCCCGTGCCGCTCCAGCTCGGCGATGGCCCCGTCGCGGCCGTAGACCAGCAGCGGGACCCGGAACAGCGGCTGGTCCAGGTGGCGGCGGACGGCCGGCGCCACGGTGGGCAGCGCGGCCAGCACCGAGACGCCGGCGATCCGCCGTGACCGCTGCCGGGGCAGCGCGTGCAGGCGCCGCGACTGGTACCAGCGCGAAAGGTGGCCCCGCCTGGCCCGGTAGTCGTGCAGGTCGGCCTGGACCCAGGAGTCGAACGCCGGCAGCTGCTGCGGTGCGTACTCCAGCGCCCTGAGCAGCTCCGCCGGACGCGGGGCGATGCGGTATCCCTCGCGCTCCTCCTCCATGCCGAGCGCGCGCATGGCCCTCAGTGCCGGGCGGACCATGTTCAGGCGCAGCGCGGCGTGCCGGCCCGCGGAGGTCAGCACGCTGTGGATCTCCTTCCTGAAGACCCCCGGCTGCAGCAGCCGGTCGCGCTCGCGCTCCAGGGCGCGAAGGTCCGAGAGGTGCTCGACCGCGATCACCCCGCCGGAGCCCGCCCCCGCGTGCTTGGACAGGCTGAACACGCCGGCCACCCCGAAGGTGCCGATCGGCCTGCCGTTCACGCTCGTCTCGATCGCGTGCGCGACGTCCTCGATCAGGATCTTGCCGCCGAACGCGGCCACCCGGTCCGGCAGGCCGTACAGGTTGGTGGTGAGCACCGCGTCGACCGCGTCGAGGTCGACGGCGTCGACGTCGATGTTGCCGTCGTCGAGGGAGAGCGGGGCGATGACCGGGCGCAGCCCGGCCGCGAGCACGAGGAAGAGGATCTCGTCCGCCGACAGCGGTGACATCAGCAGCCGCTGGCCGGGATGACACCAGTGCCGCAGGGCCAGATACAGGCCCAGGCGGTTGGAAGGCAGCGGGAGGCAGAGGCGATGTGTCCGCTTCGCCACGATGTGCTCAGGAGTCACTGGAGACCGTCTATCACGTACGGCATCGGGACCGCAAACCGGCGGCCGCGTGTCGTCCTAACCGGCGCTCACCTGGGAGGTTTTGCCATGGTTCATCACCCTGCGCATGTTCGGGAAGACCAGCAGCGCCACCAGGAGCTGGCTGCCGAGCATGGCGTAGCCCACCGCGGCGATCCCGAAGTGGGGGAAGAGCACCGCTATTGAGGTGAGGACCAGGACGGCCATCCCGATCTGGACGAGGGCGAGCTTGCGCGCCTCGCTCTGGGCGCGCAGCATGCTGAGGCAGATCTCGATCACCGTCTGGGGGAGCACGGCGATCGCCATCAGGCGCAGCAGCGGCGAGCCCGCCTCGGCGAAACCCGGGCCGAACACGCTCAGGATCAGCGGCGCGCCGATCACGACCACGGCGACGACCGGGCCGACGATCAGGAAGGTGCGCCGCAGCGCGTTGCGCACGCTCTGCGCCAGCTGGGCGGCGTTGAAGGACCCCTCGACGGTCAGCGAGACCGCCATGTTGGCCGCGAGCAGCCCGACCATGGAGCCCAGCGTGTGGGCTATCGAGAAGTAGCCGAACGTCGGCGCGTCGTCGAGCCAGCCCGCGACGATGACCGGGACGAGATAGAGGATCAGCAGGATGGAGAACGCGCCGGGGAAGTCCCCGGCGAGGAAGCGGCCCACCTCGCGCAGGCGCGGCGGATTCGCGGCGCTCACCTCGGTGTTCTTGACATGCTTGGGGATGATCACGCCGAAGATGAGCCAGCTGATCGGGATCAGCGCTATGGCCGTCGGCACGATCCACGAGACGAAGATCCCGCCGAAGACGCCGCCCTGCGGCAGCGCGTACGCCAGCGCGACGAGCAGGCCCATCTTGACCAGGCCGAACGCCAGGCTGTTGACCGGCACCCAGACGGCGTTGCGCAGCCCGGCCAGCGTCACGTCCTGGAGGGTGAAGATGGTCCACACGAGCACCGAGGCGAGGAAGAACAGTCCCGGGCCGAGCCCGCCGAGGTCGGCGTAGACCGAGCCCCAGATCGGCAACGTCAGCAGGAACCCCAGCGCCGCCACCAGGCCGGCGGCCCCGGCGACCGCGTAGCCGCGCAGGACGAACTCGGCGGTGCGGCGCCCGGCCACCGGGATGAACCTGGCCAGGGCGCCCGCGAAGGCGAGCCCGGTCAGGGAGGAGAACAGCCGCATCGCGCTGATCTGGGCCTGGCCCTCGCCGAAGGCGGCGGCGGTGTACAGGTGCGTCGCGAGGAACCAGTAGCCGAGGCCCAGCACGGCGGTGATCCCCGTATTGATCATCAGCGCGTAGCCCTGCAGGAACAGGGGGTTCCTCAGATCCTTGCGCAGGCGGTCCATCAGGCCGGCCCCGCGCTCCTCGGTCGCCGTCCGGCCCGCCGCCTGGTCGCTCCCGTCGCGCGTCACGCCGCCATCATCGGCCGGGCCGCTTGCACCGACCTTGCCACCCGCTGTACGGAGGCCGGTGGCCGCGTTCACCGGGGGCTCTGGACCCTCCGGCCGGGTGCCCGGCGCGGGAACGCCGCCCCTGAGCCTGGCGTGCCTGCCTCGTCCGGTGCCGTGCTCACTCACCCCGGTACTCCCGGTCCGCGCCGTTCCCCGAGGCGGTGCGGGAGTGCCGCGGATCGCTCGGGCGGGGTGGATCGGTGGCCTCGCCGGCGGGCCCCGAAGGGTACGTCGCCGGCGTACGCGTCTCGTCACGAGACCTGCCGGTCACCGAGGGGTACATGAGAATCGGCACGTGAGTCATGATGCCCCAGTTTCAAGCGAGCCGTGTCCGGCATGTATCCGGAAGTCCCCCGCACGGCCTGATCGTGATGGAGACTGCCCTGCTTTCCCGGGGTTGAGGGGTGGAGGGAGGTGGAGGGAGAGTGGCCGAGGTCACCGGGGTCACCGGGGTCACCGCGAGCGACTCGCGGTATGCGGAGCGGGTTCGCCCGCGGTGCGCGGAGCGGGTTCGCGGGAGCCGGGCGGTCCGGGGCGAGGGGGGCGGCCCCGCGCGTCACTCGGGGGCCTCAGGAGCAGGGGCTTCGGGACTTTCGGGTCCTCAGGGGGCCGGTGCCGGTGCCGCGGGGGCCTGGGAACCTCGGGAGGTGAGGAGACGGTTCAGGACGCGGACGCCGAACTCCAGGCCCTCGACGGGGACGCGCTCGTTCACGCCGTGGAACATGCCGAAGTAGTCGAGGTCGGAGGTGAGCATCAGCGGGGCGAAACCGTACCCCCTGATGCCGAGCCCCGCGAAGGACTTGGCGTCCGTGCCGCCCGACATCACGTACGGCACCGGCCGCGCCGCCGGATCCTCGGCCACCAGGGCGGCACCGAGCCGGTCGAAGAACGGCGAGTCCATCGGGGCCGAGGGGGCGTCCTCGATGTTGACGAACTCCCGGGTCACCCGGGGGCCGAGCAGGCGGTCGATCGTCTCCAGGAACTCCTCCCGGTGTCCCGGCAGGAACCGCCCGTCCACGTGGCCCTCGGCGGTGCCGGGGACCACGTTGACCTTGTAGCCCGCCTGGAGCATCGTCGGGTTCGCCGAGTTGCGGATCTGCGCGCCGAACAGGTCGCCGATCCGGCCGAGCCGCCTCGCCTCCTCCTCCAGCCGGTCGAGGTCGACGCGCTCGCCGAGGATGTCCGACAGGTCCTCGATCAGCGCCGCCACCCCGGGCGTCAGCCGCACCGGCCAGGGGTGGGAGGCGATCCTGGACATGGCGTGGCAGAGCTCGGCCACCGCGTTGTCCACCGGCGGGCGGGAGCCGTGGCCCGCGACACCGGTCGCGGTGAGCCGCATCCAGGCGGTGCCGCGCTCGCCCACCGCGACCGGGTAGATCCGCGCGCCCGGAGCCTCGACGCTGTAGCCGCCGGACTCGCTGATCGCGTCGGTGCAGCCGTCGAACAGCTCGCGATGGTGGCGCACCGCGTAGCGCGCGCCGTACTCGCCGGTGGCCTCCTCGTCGGCGAGGAAGGCCAGCACGACGTCACGGTCCGGCCGCACCCCGCGCCGGGCCCAGTCGCGGACCAGGGTGAGCGTCATGGCGAGGGAGCCCTTCATGTCGACCGCGCCCCGGCCCCAGACGCATCCGCCGGAGACCTCGCCGGAGAACGGGTGGATCCGCCAGTCGGAGGGCCGGGCGGGGACCACGTCGAGGTGGCCGTGGATCAGCAGGGCCTCGGGCGAGTCGCCGGGGATCCTGGCGACCACGCTGGTCCTGCGGCTGGCCGACTCGAACACCACCGGCTCGATCCCGGCGTCGGACAGCAGGGCGGCGACGTGCTCGGCCGCCGGACGCTCGCCGGGGCCGGGGTTGGTGGTGTCGAACCTGATCAGGTCCGAGCAGATCTGCGTGACCTCGCTGCTCATCGACGAAACGCCCCCGGAGACAAGAACCCACAATCTGGATCAAAGGTGCATACCCCTCCGGGTTGGAAATAGCACCTCGGGTCGTCGTGTCGAGCACTCCCGGCCGGCTGCGACGCCGCTACCCCTCCAGGGCCCGGGAGCTTGTCTCACTCGCTGAGCGCGGCCTGCGGAGTCTTCTTGGTCGATCCCTTGGCCACGCTGGGGTCGCCGGCGGCGAACGCCTCGGCGACCTTCCCCCCGATGCGCCCGCGCTCGCTCACCTCGATCCCGTGGGACTTCGCCCACGCCCGGATCTCGGCGCTCCGCTCGCGGTTGCCGCCGGAGCCCTTCGCCCTGCCCTTGCGGCTCAGAGAGGTGCTCGCCTTGCGGGCGGCGGACTGGAACGGCTTGAGGGCCTCACGAAGTTTCGTGGCGTTCTTCGAGCTCAGATCGATCTCGTAGGCGGTGCCGTCCAAGCCGAACGAGACGGTCTCGTCCGCCTTCTTGCCGGTGATGTCGTCGGTGAACGTGACGACTTGCTGACGTGCCATTGTGCGACTCCTTAATCTTGGCGCCGGAGCGTGCGGTCGTGAACCCGACCGACGATGGTTCCCGCGTCTCTTCCCCGTGCGCAAAACTCTAGTCCCTCCTTTCACCGCTGCGCTCAGGAAACCTCTGCCCATCGGAGATCAATCCTTCAGGTTAATTACTCAAGGCCGAACTCCGACGTCTCCACGTCATTGGGAAATGCTTCCCGCTCACGAGGGATTAAAAACGACGGCGGCGCCGGGGCCCCTAGGCGCCTTGTATGCCGAGATCTGTCGGATACCCTCGGCGGGTTTTCCGGAAGGGGGCATCTGGGCGCTTTGGAGTTTCATGACCTCCGAGTGGTTTCCGGCCTCGCCGCCCGGAAAAAAATCGACTTCCGCCACTTGGGGCGACTCTGGTCCGTCGTTCCACTGCCGTTCGTTTCCCGGACGCCGTCGCGCCGGGCGCCGCGGCCTCCCGCCGTCGCCCCTCTCGGCCGCCGGGCGTGTCCTCCGTCCCGTTTTCGCTGCTCACGGTATCTGTCGAGTCGAGATCGCGGGAGGGGAACGGGGGACGGGCCGGGGGTGCGGAGAGGCGGGGAGGAGAAGCCCCGCGCGCCGTCCCGGGCGCTCGGCGGACAATTCACGCACGCCGGATGTCCGTAACCGAACGCGTTCCGGGATTCTGGAGGACAAATGACTTCCCCGCGTCCGGAATGCGTGCCGCCGGTCCACGGGTTTGCCGGCGTCCGGCGCCGGGCGCCTTCGAAGGCGCCCGGCGGCACGCGGCCGATCACATTGAGGTGCGGTCCCGACACTCTAAGGTAAGGCAAGACTCGCCTTGTGGACCGTATGATTCCGGGCGTCTCGCATTGTGGGGGAGGGGGACGGCGGGCGTCGTTTGGTCCCTGGCGGTCATTGGCCCGTTCCATCGTCCGTCCGGATCAATCAACCGGCGTTCCCCGAATTGTTCGCGAGCCGGCGGGGGATCGGATAGGGGCATTGACCGGATCCGGCGCCTCCGCGCCCCGACCCCCGGCCCCCGAAGCCTTCGAAACCGGTGGTCCGTACGCCGGCCGCGCGGTCGTGGCCGGATTTGTCAGTCGTGATCTCTACCGTCCGGCCCATGACAAGTGCAGTGCAGGCCTACTCCTACGCCGGCCCCTCCACGCTCTCCGACGGACATCTGGGACTGTCGACGTCCGGAGGCCGGACCACGACGGGCTTCCTCGACCATCCCCGGTTCTTCAGCGGGTTGCTCACCCAGGCCGCACCCGCCGCGACCGGCCTGCTCGCGGTCGCCGACGTGGCGCTGGCCCGCTACCACCGGCCGCAGCCCGGATTCACCCGCGATCCGGTCGTGACCTGCGGCGGCGACCGCCTCAGGTTCGAGTCGTTCTCCGCCTGCGGCGGCGTCTACGCCCGGCTGGACGTGCTGGGTCCCGCCCTCGACGGTGAGGTCTTCGATCGGGGCACCACCAACGTGGACGTCAACAACCCGCTGCGCGAGGCGCTGGCCAGGGTCGGCGGCCGTGACCCGCTGCACGTCGGGGTCGGTCCCGACGAGCTCACCGTGACCACCCTGGACGGCGCGGTCGTGGAGAAGAAGGTGCCGCTGCCCGACCGGTGGCTGCGCGGTTTCGCGGAGGTCCAGGTGATCGCCTCCGGGTTCGACCTGCGCGCCGAGCTCGCCGGGCCGCAGGCCGTCAGGTTCCTGCGCGGCCTGCCGAAGCGGGCGGCGGCCGAGGTGTGGGCGGTTCCCGCGGGCAGGGAGCTGCGGCTCTCCGAGCGGGCCGTACCGGGCGGGGTCCATCTGGCCGGGGTCGGCAGGCTGGCGACGATGATGCCGTCGCTGCGCTTCGCCAAGGCGCTGCGCGTGTACGGGCCGGCGGACGGCTCGGGGTCGAGCGCCTGGGAGCTGGAACTGCCGGGCATGCGCTACACGCTGGTCCTGTCCCCGCAGGCCTGGCGCGGTTTCTCCGGGGAGGGGGCCGTCCTGGACGACCTCTCCTCGGACGTGGTGGCCGGCGACGCCGACCTGGTCGGCATCCTGCTCGACTTCGAGCCCACCCTGGAGCTCGGCCTGCTCGCCGAGCGCTCCGGGCTCGCGCCGGAGCGGGTCCGGGCCTCGCTCACCCAGCTCGGCACGGCGGGCCGGGTCGGCTACGACCTCTTCGAGGCCGCGCACTTCCACCGCGAGCTGCCCTACGACCGCGACCACGTCGCGGCGCTGAACCCCAGGCTCGGCTCCGCCCGCGCCCTGGTCGCCTCCGGCGCCGTCCGGCTGACCGGCCCCGATTCGGCCGAGGTGACCACCGGCGGCGGCGTCCGCCTGGTGCGGACGGCGGAGGGGTCGTGCACCTGCCCGTGGTGGTACGACCACCGGGGCTCGCGCGGTCCCTGTAAGCACGTGCTCGCCGCCCGGATGGCCGCCGGCACCGCCGACGCCCCCACCACCTCCCCGGCGGCACCGGCCACCCTCACCCGGGAGGACGCCCGATGACGGTCTGGGACGAGGTCCGCGAGCTCATCGAGAACGCCGGCCTCGACGAGCTCGCGGCCCGGATGGTGGAGCTCGACGACGCGGAGCGCAGGGAGGTCGCCAGGGAACTGCCCGGGTATCTCAGGCCGGCGCGTCGCGAGGCGGGGTCCTTCGAGCCGTGGAGAAGGCGGGGCGGACGGGGCGAGCACCTGCGGGTGGCGGGGGCGGGCTCGCTCGGCGGCGCGGCGGCCGTGGCCACCTGGCTGAACCGCCGCGAGTTCACGATCTTCGAGTGGGAGAGGCCGGGCGACACCGCCGCCCTCATCAGGGTGATCTCCGCGCGGGAGCCCGGGTGGCGGGCCGATCTGGTCTCCCGGCTCGTCCTGCGGGTCCGCACCCCGACCTCACCGAGACTGCTGCTGGTATTGGCCCTGCTCCGCGGTACCGGCGTGACCCCGCCCGAGCACGACCCGCTCGTGCTGGGCTGGCTCGCCACGCCGCCGCGCCGCTCCTCGTCGGGGTTCGGCCGCCAGTGCCGCCGCCTGCACGACTATCTCGTACGGCCCTGATCCTGCCCGCTCGGGCCGGGGGCGGGGGCGGCGGGACGGCGTCCGGGCGGACGCCGTCCCGCCGGGTACGCGGAGAACCCGGCGACGGCGAGCTTGCGGACCAGCGCCGTGAGCGCCGCCGTGATGATCGCCGCCCAGGTCTGGGCCTGGGAGAGGCGCAGGAGCCCGGCCGCGAGGAGGAAGTCGAGCAGCACCGCGAGCGCGACGCCGGGACCGCCGCCGGAGAGCAGCACGGCGAGCGCGGCGGCCAGCCCCATGACGACGATCAGGGGGACGAGCATCCGGACGAGGTCAGCCATTCCCGGCACCGGGCGGGACGCGCTCGCCGGGGTCGTCCGGCGAGCCGTGCCCGCCGGGGGCGTCCAGTGAGCCGCGCCCGCGCGCGTCGTTCACCGTGCGCCCCTCCCGCTCGATCTCCCTGTTCAGGAAGAAGTTCAGCGCGGTGCGGATGGCCGCGATCGCCGCGAGCTGCCCGATCTGCGTGAAACTCGGTGCGATGGCCGTACGCAGCACGTCGCTGGCCAGCTGGAACTCCAGGCCGAGGGCGAGGAACCGTCCCAGGAACAGCCGCACGGTGATGAACCCGTCGTCGTGCCGCCGTACGGCCGCCAGCACGAACCGCACGAACGCGATCGCGGCACCGACGAAGATGACGGCAGCCCCGGCCGCCTCGACGAGGCGGACCAGCAGGTTGACGAGCTGCCGGAGGGTCTCCTCCGGTAGGAGATCGAGCATGCGCTGCTGTTACCCGGTGGCTCCCCGACCATGCGGCCGCGGTCGCCGCCCTGTCCGCGGTGATCGGGGGTCGCCCATGGGTCGATCGAGGGTCGCGCAGAGATGGAGATCAGAGGTAGAGACCGGTGTTCTCCGGGGCGGCCGAGGTGCGGTCGAGGACGCCTTCGCGGCGGGCGAAGAGCTCGGCGAGGGTCGCGCCCGAGGGGGAGAGCCCCTCGGTGGTGCCGAGCCAGCGGGCGGCCTCGTCGTAGGGGAAGGCGCCGACCTCGATCTGGGCGAGGCAGCGGCCGGGGCGGGTGACGGCGGGGTGGAGGTGGGCCAGGTCCTCGTTGGTGGTGATGGCGACCAGGACGTCACGGCCCTGACCGAGGAGCCCGTCGGTCAGGTTGAGCAGCCGCGAGAGGCCCTGCCCGGTGGCCTCCTTGGCGCCGGCCCTGATCAGCTCGTCACAGTCCTCCAGCACCAGGAGCCGCCACCGGTCGCCGCCTCCGTCGCCGTCGTGATCGTGGTCGTGCTCGTCGGAGCCGACCGCGACCTCCATGAGGTAGCCGGGGGACTGGAACAGCAGCTCCGGATCCAGCACGCAGTCGACCTGGCACCACGACCGCCACTCGTGGGCGAGCGTGCGCAGCAGCGTCGTCTTGCCGGTGCCCGGCGGGCCGTGCAGCAGGATCAGCCGGCCGTGCGCCTCGGAGGGGGTGACGGACATCAGCCGCGACAGCGGCTCGCTGACCGACCTGGCGTAGTTGCCGGAGATCTCCGCCCAGGGGGAGGCGGTGATCGGCTTCTTCGAGCGGCGGCTGCCCCGGGGGTTGGAAGCAGTTGGTGGTGGAGCATGTATCAGGATGTGTGAGTGATCGTGAAAGAGTGGGTTAAGGCGCAGGGGTGTCCACCCGATCACCGCTTACCGGTGGTATCGGGAAGGCATTTTGCCTGTGCCCGCTCGTAAGGTCGGACGGCTGATCCTGGTCGCAGACGTCGATCCCCTCGCCTCGCACGGCGCAACCACCGTGGGGTACGCCCGCGTGTCTTCGGCGCAGGCGTCTTCCTCGGCGTGCCCGCCTCCACCGACACCGCTACCGGCACCGCCGGCAAGACCACCGGCTCCGTCTGCGGCTTCCTGCGCTCCCGAGGCGGGCGTCGGTCTGTTCGCCGGTCGGGGAGTCGTTGACCATGACTCCTACGCTACGTTAACGGTCAACTGCGTAGCGTGAGGGGGAGGGTTGATGCGGGTCCACCAGGCCTACCGCTATGCCCTGGACCCCACCCCCGAGCAGGCGCGCCTGCTCGCCTCCCACTGCGGTGCGGCCCGGTTCGCCTTCAACTGGGGCCTGGCCCGCGTCAAGGCCGCCTTGTCCCAGCGTGCGGCTGAGCAGTCCTA
>NZ_JBPXMD010000016.1:0-209589 GCF_051918855.1 Streptosporangium sp. H16 | reverse complement strand
GCCGTCACCCTCGGCGGCAACCTCGCCGGCATCGTGGGCAGCCTGCTCGCCGTACCCGTCGCCGCCCTGATCGCCGTCATCTGGAACTACCTACGCGACCAGCTCAGCGACCCACCCCCGCACCCCGAAACCAGCCCACCCCCCACCACCCCCACCACCCCCACCCCGAACCCCGAACACAGAACACAGAACGCGCCACAGGTCTGACCACCCACCGCAACGCCCGCGACGACGCGATCACCGTCGCAGGCGTCGTACGACCTCCTCGGCCCCCAGGGCGTGGGCGACGGCGGCGAGGTCGGGACTGCGGATGGCCCCGGTCAGCGCGACGCGGACGGCCTGGGAGGCTTCGCGGATCGATCCGGGGTGAACGCCGGGATTGGCCTTGTGCGCCTTGGGGGTGGGGGCGAAACCGTGCCGGGCGGCGAGGTCGCGCACCTGCTCGAACCAGCGGCCGGGGTCGGTGTGCGGCCGGTAGTGCTCGGCGAGGTCGTCGAGCATGGCGTGGACCAGCCGCGGGTCCAGGCCACCGAAGCGGGGGTCGCCGTCGTCGTCGACGCGTTCGAACAGCGAGGAGAAGAAGAAGCCGTAGGCGGCCCGGAAGTCCGACCATTTGCGCAGGTCCTTGCGCGGGTTCGGTACCCCGTCGCGCTCGACGGCCAGCGCGCGCAGTGCCAGGTCCCGGTCGCCGTCGAGCACGGCGACCAGGTCCGGGTCGTGGTCGGCGGCCCAGTCCCTCAGGCGGCGCAGGATCTCCTCGCCGGGCAGGGTGGCGACGAAGTCGGCGCTGATGTCGTCCAGCTTGGCCATGTCCACCAGAGGGCCGGCCACGCCGCACTCCTCCAGCAGGATGGGCGCGGCCAGCGCTTCGGCCAGGGGCAGCTCGGCCAGGCGCCCGTTGGCCAGGCCGCGCAGGTAGTACAGGACCGCCTCGACCGGGTAGCCCGCCTGGAGGTAGTGGTCGACAGACGCCTCGGGATCCTTGCGCTTGGACAGCTTGCGGCGGCTGCCGCCCTCCACCTTCATCAGCGGCGCGATGTGGGCGTAGTCGACGCGGGGAAAGCCGAGCGCGTCGAACAGCTGCAGGTGCAGCGGAACCGAGGAGATCCACTCGTCGCCGCGGATGACGATGGTGACGCCCATGAGGTGGTCGTCGACGGCGTGGGCGAGGTGGTAGGTGGGCAGGCGCGGGTGCTGGTCGCTGCTTTTGAGGATGACGGCGTCGTTGAGGTTGGCGTCGGCTTCCAGCTCGCCCCGGATCAGGTCGCGGTAGCCGATCCGATCGCCGGGGGAGGCGGGAGAGCGGAACCGCACCACGTACGGCCGGCCGGCGGCCAGGTGCTCGCCGACCCGCTCGGCCGGGGCGTCGCGCCAGATCGCCCACCGGCCGTAGTAGCCGGTGGGGACCTTCGCGGCCCGCTGCGCGGCGACGTTGGCCGCGAGCTCGTCGCGGGTGGCGAAGCACGGATACGCCTTGTTCCGGCGCAGGAGTTCCCGCACGTGGCTGAGGTAGACGGGCGAACGCGCCGACTGGGTGTAGGGGCCGTAGGCACCGGCGGGGTCCGTCTCGTCGGGGGAGACGCCGAAGGCGGAGAAGACGCGGTCGAACTGGGCGGCGGCGCCTTCGACCTCGCGCAGCCGGTCGGTGTCCTCCACCCGCACGAAATAGGTGCCGCCGCTGCGACGGGCGATGTCGGCGTCGATCATGGCCACGTACACGCTGCCGATGTGGGCGTGGCCGGTGGGGCTGGGGCTGACCCGGGTGACCTGGGCTCCCTCGGGCAGCGGCCGGGGCGGGTAGCGCCGCTGCCAGTGGCCGACCTCGGGCAGGTCGGCGGGGAACAGGGCGTCGACGGCGGCGCGGTCGAGCGGAGACATGGGTGGTCCACTCCAGCGGGCAGATGGCGTGTGAGGACGGACGGGGCCCGCCGGTGGCGGAGCCCTGTCCCGCAGTATGCCCGACAGGCCGGAGCCCGAGCCCGCCGATTCTTCACCCGTCTCATCGAGGCCGCGAGGCGTCCGGACGAAACGGGACCGCTGGTTGGGCCCTGCCTCCCCTCGCGTTCGCCATCGCGATCGGTGACGTCCTTCACCCGGACCGGGCGGACAGCCTCCGCGATCGATGGCGTCCTTCACCCGGACCAAGCGGACAGCCTCGGTCGTGGCGCCGGCGGCGCGACCGCTCGCCTCCGGCGCCGGCGATGCCGGTGGGCCGTCCCCGCGAGTCATCCGGTGCGGCGGGAGCGGGCCAGCACCAGCCCGCCGAGGGCCATGCCGATCAACCCCACCACCACGGCCACGACCCCTCCGACTATCCCGTAACCGGTGCCGGGGCCACCCTCGGCGGCGGCCACGACCATCCCGCCGACGACCGCGCTGATCAGCCCCGCCGCCAGGGCCACGAAGGCCCTCCTTCTCCCGGAGCCGGAGCCGATCCGGCCGGTGGAGCGGGCCAGCGCCAGCCCGCCGACGACCACGCCGACCAGCCCCACCCCCGCGCCCACCAGGGACCAGAGCCGCCCGGCGGTCATGGTGTAGGCACCGACGGGCTCCAGCTGGACCGAGGCGTGCGCGACCGCCGGTACGGCGAGCTGGAAACCTCCGATCAGGGCGGCTCCGGCCACGGCAAGCACACGTCGGACTGACATGAGGTGCTCCTTTTCTCCTACGACTGGCTGCTACGACTCGATACCGCCTGATCATGTCCGCCGGACCCGCCGCCGGTCGTCCGGCGGACGCGGACACTTCGCGCTGCCGCCGGTGCCGCAGCCGGCTGCCGCGGACGCCGCAGGAGCCGCGAGGCTACCGCGGGCGCGGTAGCCTGCCGGTCATCCGTGGGCGGGAGTCGCCCGCGCGGGCATCCGGTTAAGGTTCGCGCATGAGTACAGGACGGTCCGGTGTCCGGGCCGATGTCCAGGACTGGGCGATCGCCGTCGGCGTGGCGGCGACGCTGCTGGTCACCGGGCTGTCCGGGCGGCACTCCGCCACGGACCTCGCCCTGCTCGGCTACGCGCTGCTGGCGGCCGGGGGCCTGGTGCTGGCCGCGCGCCGCCGGGCCCCGATTCCCGTCCTGGCCGTCACCGGGCTGTGCGCGGTGGGTTACCAGGCCGCCGGTTTCGACGTGCCCGCCGTCGCGTACCTGTTCGCGGTATACGCCGCCGTACGGGCGGGACACCGCACCGTCACGGTGGTGGCGAGCGTGATCGTGCTGGCCGCGCTCCCCTTCGCGGCCCTGGTCTCGGGCCCGCACGACCTGGGCGAGGCGCTCGCGCAGGCCCGAGGCGCCCTCGAGCTGGCCTGGCTGGTCGCGGCCGGCGCCGCGGGTGAGGCGCTGCGGCAGGCCGAGCGGCGGGCGGACGAGGCCGAGCGCACCCGGGAGGAGACCGCGCGGCACCGCGCCGACGAGGAGCGGCTGCACATCGCGCGGGAGCTGCACGATTCGCTCACCCACCAGATCTCGATCATCAAGGTGCAGGCCGAGGTCGCCGTCCACGTGGCCCGCAGGCGTGGCGAGCAGGTGCCGGAGGCCCTGCTCGCGATCCAGGAGGCCGGACGTGAGGCGACCCGGGAGCTGCGCGCGACCCTGCAGGCGCTGCGCGACGACGACACGACCCCGCCGCGCGGGCTCGACCACATCCCGGAGCTGCTGGAAAGGGCCCGCACCATCGGCCTGGACGCGACGCTGACCATCGAAGGGCAACGGCACGACGTGCCGGCCGCGGTGAGCCGGACCGTCTACCGGATCGTCCAGGAGTCGCTCACCAACGTCTCCCGGCATGCCGCCGCCGCCACCGCGTCGGTCCGGATCGACTACCGTCCCGACACCCTCGCGATCCGCGTCGACGACGACGGCAGGGCCACGCCGGATACCGCCCCGGTGCCCGGTGTCGGGCTGCTCGGGATGCGCGAGCGCGTCACCGCCCTCGGCGGCTACCTGCGGGCGGCACCGCGCGGCGAGGGCGGCTTCACCGTCCAGGCCGAACTTCCCGTGGAGCGAACGTCATGATCCGCGTCCTGCTGGTCGACGACCAGCCGCTCATCCGCAGCGGATTCCGCGCGCTCCTCGACCTCGAGGACGACATCGAGGTGGTGGCCGAGGCCGGCGACGGGCTGGAGGGCCTGGCCCTGGCCAGAGAACACCTGCCCGACATCGCTCTCATCGACATCCAGATGCCGGTCGTCGACGGCATCGAGGCGACCCGGCGCATCGCCGCCGACCCGGCCCTGGCCGGGGTGCACGTCGTCATCCTGACCAACTACGGCCTCGACGAACACATCTTCGACGCGCTGCGCGCCGGCGCGGCCGGATTCCTCGTCAAGGACATCGTGCCCGAGGACTTCCTGCACGCCGTACGCGTCGCCGCGCGCGGCGACGCCCTGCTCGCCCCGTCGATCACCCGCAGGCTCATCAACAGGTACGTCGCCCAGCCGCTCGACAGCGGCACCGGTACGGGGCTGAAAGAACTGACCAACCGCGAGCGCGAGGCCGTCGCCCTGGTCGCGCAGGGCCTGTCCAACGACCAGATCGCGGACCGCATGGTGATCAGCCCGCTGACCGCGAAAACCCACATCAACCGGGCCATGGCCAAGCTCCACGCCCGCGACCGCGCCCAGCTCGTGGTCCTCGCCTACGAATCCGGCCTGGTGGTCCCGCGCGGCTCCTGACGTCCTCTGACACCGGGACCGGGCATCCCGGCGTGCGAACGACGCCAGGACCGGGCACCCCGGCGTGCGGGCGCGCGCGAACGCCGTGCCCGGGCCGTCAGGTGGCGTCCGGGCGCCTGCGCTCCCACCAGAGCGCGGCCCCGGTGACCACCGCGCCGACCCCCTCCCAGACGCCGACGCCGATGAACCGGGCGGGGGCGGCGCCGGTCACCACCAGGAGGGTGAAGACCGTGAACGTCAGCAGGCGGAACGGCACCGTCCACAGGAAGAAGGGCCGGTAGTCGGCCGCGGCGGCCAGGAGGTAGTAGACGCCCATGTTCACCGCGGCCATCGAGGAGGCGGCGAGGTACACCTTCGTGTAGTCGCCGGGGTCACGCGTCTGCGGCACCTCGAAGCCGAGGAGGGCGAGCATGGTGTCCGGCGACACCAGGCCGACGACGCCGAGTGCCACGGCGAGAAGGCCGAAGACGGCCATCGTCCAGCCGGAGAGGGAACGAGGGAGTCGCATGGCGGATCCTCCGGATACCAGGTCATCAATCGTGGGGGGGGTGGCCTCCCAGCGATCTTAGGATCACCACGTGTGCCGGCCGAAGCCGGTGATTCGGATGAGAGGAATCCGGCCTCGCGGCCGGCACGGCGATGGACGCGCGGACCCGCTTCGGCAGCGGCGGGCCCGCTCTCGTCATCGGCGGGCCCGCTCTCAGCGGCGGCGGGTCCGTGGCGGGCTCGGCCGCTCGGGGGGCAGGACCTCGACGGAGGTCTTGCGGATGTGGTCGTAGACCAGCGAGGTGCGTACGTCGGCGATGTTGCGGTGCCGGGAGACGTGGTCGAGGACGAAGTCGCGCAGGTGGCCGGTGTCGCGTACGGCCACCTGGATGATGAAGTCGTCGCCGCCGGACACCACGAAGACCGCGAGGGTCTCGGGAAGCGCGGCGACATGGTCGCGGAAGCCCTCGACCGCCTCCCTGATCTTCGGGTGCAGCCGGACGTTGATGAGCGCCTGGACCGGGCGGCCGATGGCGGCGAGGTTGACCTCGGCGTGGAAGCCCTCGATCACCTCCCTGCTCCGCAGGGACCGCACCCGTTCCAGGCAGGTCGAGGGCGCGATGCCGAGCCGCTCGGCCAGCTCGCGGTTGGTCTGGCGGCCGTCGCGCTGGAGCTCGGCGAGGATGGCCGTGTCAAGTTCGTCCACGCACACATCTTCCCAGAGATTTCCGAATTTTCTTCGGAAGCCATGAGATTGAGTTGTGATTCCTGCATTTCAGATGCGAACGTCCTCTCAGAAATTCGGAGAGAGGGAGACGGATGACCATATCGGCCGACTGGATCGGCACCCTGGACCGCCGGACCGACCTGCCCACCCGGCGGCTTCCGGTGAAATGGGTGATCGTGATCGACCATGATCTGCCCCGTGGCCTGCAGGCCAACGCCGCCGCCTGCCTGGCCGCGTCCGTGGGCAACGCGGTGCCCGCGATCCTGGGATCGGCGGGCACCGACGCCTCGGGCCACACCCACGCCGGGCTGCCCTGGACCGGGTGCACGGTGCTGGCCGCGCCCGCCGACGTCGTCCGCCGGATCAGGAACGAGGCGGCGGAGGAGGCGGAGCTGGTCGTCGCCGACATGGCGGCCATCGCGCAGCGGACCAACGTCTACGACGAGTATCTGGCCGGGCTGGCCCGCGCCGGCGGCGAGGATCTCTCGTACTACGCGGTGAGCCTGCTGGGTCCGCGCCAGGCCGTGGAGCGCCTCACGGGCAAGCTCCCGCTGCTGCGCTGACACGGCGGGGAGGCGGTCAGGTGACGGGAAGCCTCGGCACGCTGTCGATCAGGCGGCGGGTGTAGGGGTGGCTCGGAGAGCCGAGCACGGTGGCGGTGTCGCCCTGCTCCACGATCCGGCCGCGTTCGAGGACCGCCGTGTGGTCGCAGAGCATCGCGACCACACGGCGAGGTCGTGGGAGACCATCACGACGGTCAGCCCGTGGCTCTCGCGCAGCTCGGCCAGCAGGTCGATGACGCGTACGCGCGTGGAGACGTCCAGCGCGCTGACGGGCTCGTCGGCGAGCAGGACCCGGGGCTCGCACACGATCGCGCGCGCGATGGCGACCCGCTGGCGCTGCCCGCCGGAGAACTCGTGCGGGGCCGCTCGCCGGGGCCGATCGTGAAGGACAGGCCTTTGACGAGGTCGCGCCCGTCGGCGGAGCGCACGCGCAGTCCCGTGACGTCGAGCAGGGTCATCGCGTCCTCCGCCGGGTCGGGTCGGCCACGTCCCTGAGGCCGTCGGCGATCAGGTTCACCCCGATGACGAGCACGACCAGCAGCACGCCGGGGGCGACGGCGCCGAGCGGCGCGGTGAGCACGGTCGCCTGGGCCTCCTGCAGCATGCGCCCCCAGGAGGCGTTGGGCGGGGGCGGGTCGAGCCCCAGGTAGGACAGGGACGCCTCGGCCAGCACGGCGAGCCCGAGCTGGAGCGCGAGGTTGACCAGCAGCGTCGGCCAGATGTTCGGCAGGACGTGCTCGGTCACCACGCACGGCCAGGAGGTTCCGGAGGTGCGCAAGGCCGTGACGAAGTCGTGGGCCAGCACGCGCTTGACAAGCACCCGGGTCAGCCTCGCCACGATCGCGGACATGCCCAGCCCGATCGCCAGGATCGCCGAGCCGAGCGACGCCGAGCGCACCGCGACGACGAGCATGGCCAGGAGGAAACCGCATCGAGGTCGCCGGAAACCTCCCCGGAGCCGTCGCCGTCCGCGACAGCGAGAACCCCGCGGGCCCGGCGCTCGCCTTCACCCAGGCGAGTGGAGCGCTTTCCTCACCGCAGTGAAATCGGGCCACTTCGGCTGACCGGTAAGACCGCCCTCGACAGCTCGGTCCGGAGCACCTGACCAGAACTCCGCTCTTGGTCGGGAATCGCACCCCTCGATCGTTTTCAGCGATCGGGCACGCGTACGGCTTCCCAACAGCGGAAACCAATACATCCGCGAACTCGCCTCAATGTAGTACATAAGTAGTACCATGGAGCGCATGGAAGCCACAGCCCGCGAGTTCAACCAGCAGTCCGCCCGTATCCTCGCCGCCGCCGAGCACGGAGAGACGGTCGCGGTCACCAAGAACGGTCGCCACATCGCCACCCTGGTGCCCGCCCACCAGGCCGAGCCGCCGCTCCCGTTCCCCACCGACCCCATGGGCGACGACGATCTCCCCCTGTTCGACGGACCCGCCGATCTGTCAGCACGGACCGACACGCTTCTGGCCGAGGGCTTCGGCCGGTGAGCGTGCCCGTGGCCATCGCTGACACCTCCGCTCTGCTGGCGACCTTCAACCGTCAGGACGCGGAACATGACGCATGCGTCAAAGCCCGCGCCCAGGTGGGCCACCTGGTCATCTCTCCGCTTGTCCTGGCCGAGCTCGACTACCTGATCAACAGCAGAATCGGCCAGCACGCCGCCTTTGCGATCCTCGACCACATCATGGGCAGAATCGATGTGAAACGGTATGAGGTACCCGAGGTGTCACCGCACCTGCGCACCGCCGGCGCGCTCATGAACCGCTACCGGACGATGAACATCGGCCTGACCGACGCGATGAACGCGGCTCTGGCGGCCGAGTTTCGGACCGACGCCGTCTTCACACTGGATCGTGAACACTTCCGTACGATCCGCCCGCTCACCGGCCACGAGTGCTTCCGACTCCTGCCCGACGACATCTGACGGAGCTGCCGCACAGGAACGGCAGGCAGGGGCGGTGCCGATGTCTGGGCGGCGACGGATCGACGACCGCCTACAACTCGTCGCCGACCTCTCAGGCTTCAGCCGCGCCAAGGGGCTCACCCCCTGCTGCCGTTACGGCGAGAGATCACACCTCAACAGAGATCATTCCGTTGAGCGCTGCAAGAGACGCCTCTCCGGGAGGCGCGGTTCACAGGGGCAGGACGCCGCCGGGCTTGAGGGCCTTCATGGCGATCTGCGAGGTGAGCTTGTCGAGACCGGGCAGGCGGCCGAGCCTCTCCAGGCAGAGCTGGCTGTAGGCGTCCATGTCGGGCACCGCCACCCGCAGCACGTAGTCGGGGCGGCCGAACATGCGCAGGCACTCCACCACGTCGTCGATCTCCATGACGGCGGCCTCGAAGGCGGTGACCGTCTCGGCGTCCTGGCCCTCCAACTCGACGTAGGCGACGACCTGGAAGCCCCGCCCCACGGCCGTCGGGTCGATCACGGCGCGGTAGCCGGTGATCACTCCGGTCTCCTCCAGGTTGCGGACCCGGCGCAGGCACGGCGAGGGGGTCAGCCGCACCCGCTCGGCCAGCTCCAGGTTGCTCAGCCGCCCCTCCACCTGCAGGAGACCGAGAATTGCGCGATCCGTCACATCCATGACATCGGATGCTAACGAGAGGGACCAACCTTGGAAAGTTTGACATCGAGTTTTGTTCTACCTGGCATAACCTTGCGGCAACGCAGGAGCGCCGACGACGGGACAAAACATGACGATCTTCGCAGACGCCCGGGAGATCTCCCCCGATGACCGCTACCTGCTCGACGAGGGCCAGGTCTTCATGACCGGAACCCAGGCCCTGGTCAGGGTGATCATCGACCAGATGCGCGCCGACGGAGCGGCGGGTCTCCGCACCGGCACGATGGTGTCCGGCTACCCCGGCTCCCCGCTCGGCGGCTTCGACCAGGAGCTGGCCCGCTCCCGCCGCCACACCGAGCCGCTCGGCGTGGTGCACCGCCCCGGGCAGAACGAGGAGCTCGGCGCCACCGCGGTCTGGGGCAGCCAGCTCGTGCCCGCGCTCCCCCGCCCGCGCACCTCCGGCGTGCTGGGCGTCTGGTACGGCAAGGCACCCGGCGTCGACCGCGCGGCCGACGCGTTCCGGCACGGCAACTTCGTCGGCGCCCACCCCGAGGGCGGCCTGATCGCGCTCTGCGGCGACGACCCGACCTGCAAGTCCTCCACCCTCCCCTCGGCGACCGAGGGCACGCTCGCCACGCTGGGCATGCCGGTCGTCCACCCCGGCAGCGTCCAGGAGCTGCTCGACCTGGGACGCCACGCGATCGCGGCGTCCCGGGCCAGCGGCCTGTGGGTCGCGGTGAAGGCCGTCTCCAACGTCGTGGACGGCACCGGCACCGTGGACGTCGGGCATGACCGGGTCGTCCCGGTCATGCCCGTCGTCGAGTACCAGGGCAGGCCGTACCGGCACGTGCCCGACGCCACCCTGCTCACCCCGTGGTCGCTGGAGATGGAGCGCACGCTCGTCGGCCCGCGCCTCGACCTGGCCCGCGCCTACGCCCGCGAGAACGGGCTCAACCGCGTCACCGCCGACCCCCGCGACGCCTGGCTGGGCGTCGTCGCCTCAGGGACCGCCTACTACGACGTCCGCGAGGGCTTCCGCAAGCTCGGCGTCACGCCGGAGCAGGCCGGTGTCCGCCTCCTGAAGATCGGCATGCTCTGGCCGCTGGACCCGGAGATCGTCCGGACCTTCGCCCGCGGGCTGTCGGAGATCCTCGTCGTGGAAGAGAAGGCCCCGCTGCTGGAGACCTCGGTCAAGGACATCCTGTACGGGACCGCCGACGCCCCCCGCGTGCTGGGCAAGCTCGACGAGAACGGCGCGCGGCTCATCCCCCGGCACGGCGCCGTCGACGCCGACCTGGCCGCCAAGGCCATCGCCTTCCGGCTGCGCCGCCGGGGCCTGACCGACCTCGGCGAGCGGGTGGAGAAGGGGCTCTCCGTCATCTCGCGCCCGGCGCCGCTGACGCTGCTCACCCCCAAACGCAGCCCCTTCTTCTGCTCGGGCTGCCCGCACAACCGTTCCACCGCCGTCCCCGACGGCGCGCCCGTCGGCGCCGGGATCGGCTGCCACACCATGGTGGTGCTCAACCGCGAGGGCAAGGGCACGCTCACCGGCCTGACCCAGATGGGCGGCGAGGGCGCGCAGTGGATCGGCCAGGCGCCGTTCACCGACACCCCGCACATCTTCCAGAACCTGGGCGACGGCACCTTCCACCACAGCGGCTCGCTCGCGGTCAGGGCCGCGGTCGGCGCGGGCGTCAACATCACCTACAAGCTGCTCTACAACAGCGCGGTCGCGATGACGGGCGGGCAGACGATCACCCCGGCCCTGTCGGTGCCCGACCTGACCCGCTGGCTGGAGACCGAGGGGGTGCGCAGGATCGTCGTCACCACCGACGAGCCCGAGCGCTACCGGGGTGTCAGGCTGGCGGGCATCGCCGAGGTGCGCGACCGGACGGCGCTGGAGGACGCCCAGCGCGAGCTGGCCGCGGTCCCCGGCGTGACGGTGCTCATCCACGACCAGCAGTGCGCGGCCGAGAAGCGGCGGCTGCGCAAGAAGGGCGACCTGCCCGACCCCGCCAGGCGGGTGGCGATCAACCAGCGGGTCTGCGAGGGCTGCGGCGACTGCGGCCAGAAGTCCGAATGCCTGTCCGTGCTGCCGGTGGAGACCGAGTTCGGCCGCAAGACCGAGATCCACCAGTCGTCCTGCAACAAGGACTACTCGTGCGTGGAGGGCGACTGCCCGTCCTTCCTGACCGTCCTGCCCGCGAAGGGGAAGGCCGCCGCGAAGAAGCGCGCCGCGGTGCCCGCGCCGCCGGAGATGCCCCTCCCCGAGGCGCGCACCGGGGAGACCTCGATCAGGCTGGTCGGCATCGGCGGCACCGGCGTGGTGTCGGTCGCGCAGATCCTCGGCACCGCCGCGATGCTCGACGGCAGGCGGTCGCGGGGGCTCGACCAGACCGGCCTGGCGCAGAAGGGCGGCACGGTCGTCTCCGACATCCTCATCTTCGACGGTGACGGCGACCGCTCGGCGCGGGGCGGCGCGGCCAGCGTGGACGCCTACCTGGCGCTGGACCTGATCGGCGCCACCGACCCCGCCCACCTGGCCGCCGCCGACCGCGACCGTACCGTGGCGGTGGTCTCCACCAGCCTGGTGCCGACCGGTTCGATGGTGCTCGACCCGTCCACCCACCTGACCGACACGGCCTCGCCGATCGGCGCGCTGGAGTCGCGGACCCGGCGCGAGCTGAACGTCTACCTCGACGCCGAGGGGATGGCCCAGGCGCTGTTCGGCGACCACATGCCGGCCAACACGATCATCGTGGGGGCCGCCTGGCAGCGCGGGCTCATCCCGCTCGGCCTGGAGTCGATCGAGCGGGCCATCCGCGCGGGCGGCGGCCGGGCCGCCGAACGGACCGTCGCCGCCTTCCACTGGGGCCGCGCGGTGGTCGCCGCCCCCGAGGCCGTGGCGGCGGCGACCCGCCCCGCCGCCCCGGTCGCGTCGCCGCCCGGCCAGGAGACGGTACGGCTGGTCGACGCGGTCGCCGAGCCCGGCACCGAGCTGCACCGGATCCTCGCGGTCCGGGTGCCCGACCTCGTCGCGTACCAGAACGCGCGCTACGCCGCCCGGTACGCCGACGCGGTCCGCGCGGTCCTCGCCAGGGAGCGGGAGGTCTCCCCCGGGAGCACCGCCGTCACCGAGGCCTACGCTCGGCAGCTGCACCGGCTGATGGCCTACAAGGACGAGTACGAGGTGGCGCGCCTGCACCTCGACCCGGCCGAGCGGGCGCGGATCGCCGCCGAGTTCGGCCCCGGCGCGCGGGTCTCCTACAACCTGCACCCGCCGTTCCTGCGCGCCCTGGGCATGAGGCGCAAGCTCCGCCTCGGCGCCTGGTTCGACCCGGCCTTCCGCCTGCTGTACGGCATGCGCGCGCTGCGCGGCACCCGGCTGGACCCGTTCGGCCTGGGCGGGGTGCGCGGGACCGAGCGGGAACTCGCCGCCGAGTACACCCGCGACGTGCACCGCGCGCTGGACCACCTGCGCCCGGAGACCGGGGAGCGGGTCCGCGAGCTGGCCGAGCTGCCCGAGGTGGTCCGCGGCTACGAGCACGTGAAGCTGCGCAACGTGGCCGCCTACCGCGCCTCCGCCAGGGCAGTCCTCGACGAGCTGACCGGCGAGTAGGGTCCGCGCCCCCGGTGCCGGAACGGCGAGGCCCCGCCAAGGGCACGGGAGCGGCGTACGGCGGCGCCCGGAGCCGGGCCAGGGCGAACGCGCGGAGCTCCGGAGCGTCCACCGGCGACCCCGGCGGAGGCCCGGTCGCCGGTGCCGGCGGGGTCAGCCGGCGGGGTCAGCCGGCACAATCGTGGTCGGCCAGGACCTCGTCGATGACGCGGCGGTGACCCGCGGCTCGCCGCTCGTCCCCGTCGATGTCCTGCACCAGGCTGATCAGGGCCTTCCACAGCGCCCAGCCGCGAGCCCGCGCCCACGTGGCGGGCTCCTGGCCGGCGGCGCCGCGGAAGGCCTCCCGGCTCTCGCCGGAGAACATCGTCCACGCGATTACCAGGTCGCAGGCGGGGTCACCGACGCCCGAGGTCCCGAAGTCGATGACGGCGGCCAGCTTGCCGTCCCTGACCAGCAGGTTGCCGCTCGCGATGTCGCCGTGGAACCACACCGGCGGCCCGGACCAGGTCGCCTCGAGGGCGGCGTCCCACACGGCCGACGCCCGGGTGGTGTCGACGCGGCCGTCCAGCACGGCGAGGGAGCGGCGTGTCTCGTCGTCGTAGTGAGCCGGTGACGCGCCCCGGTGAAAGCTGTGCGCGCCCGCCGGCGGCCCGCCGGTCGCGTCCACGCCCTGCAGGGCGAGAAGGAAACCGGCGACCGAGACCGCGAACCCGGGCAGGTCGTCGATGCGGTCGAGACTCGCGGTCTCGCCGTCCAGCCAGCCGCGGATCGACCAGCTGAACGGGTATCCCTCGCCCGGAGCCCCCTTCGCCAGCGGGGTGGGAACGGCGACAGGCAGCGACGAGGCGAGGATCGGCAGCCATCGATGCTCCTTGTCGACCGCCGGGACGTAGCCGGCGGCGGTGGGAAGACGCGCCGTCATCTCGTCACCGAGACGGTAGGTGCGGTTGTCCCACCCGTCGACCTCGACCGGGGTCACGGGAAGGGCGCTCCATCGCGGGAACTGGGTCGCGACCAGTCGCCTCACCAGCGCCGCGTCGATGCCGGCGCGCCCGTCGCCGTACGGGATCTCGGCCATCCCGAGAGTGTGTCGGCCGTTCCCCCCGCCGGGCAAACGGTTTTCGGCGTCCCTCGGAGGTGGACGCCGTCACGTACCCGGGAGGCGGGCGGGTTCCCACGCACGGCCGAGCTCCCTCGCGCGGCCGAGGAGGTCCGGCTCGCCGATGGGGTTCTCGTGGGTGCCCGCCGACGTGCAGGCGTGGGCTCCGGCGACGGCGCCGAGGGGGATGGAGTCGTCGAGGGAACGCCCGGAGAGCAGCCCGTACAGGACCCCCGAGACGAACGCGTCCCCCGCGCCGTTGCTGTCGATCACCGGTCCCGGCAGGGGGGCGGCGGGGAAGCGGCGGAAGCCGTCCGCGTCCTGGACGCGGCAGCCCTCGGCGCCCTCCGTGCAGACCACGGCCCTCGCCCGGCCGCGCGCCAGGATGTCGCGCATGACCTCGTCGCGGCGCGGGCCGAGCGCGGTGGCCGACAGGAAGACCAGGTCGGAGGAGTAGGCGAAGTCCCGGTGGTGGTCGTTCTCGCCGTCCCAGTCGTGCAGGTCGGTGGAGACGGACCCGCCGCCCAGGACGGTCCCCGCGGCCGATGCGGGCCCGGCGGCCGGTTCGGGCCCCGTGTCCTGCTCGGGTCCGGTGCGCGGGCCGGACCCGGTACGCAGGTCGGGGTAGACGTACCGGGAGAAGTCGGTGATCGACACGTGGACGTGCCGGGCCGCGCGGACCGCGTCCAGATAGAGCTCCCTGGGCAGCCGCTCACCCGTCGCGGCGCGCGGGTCGAACAGCGAGGTGCGCCGCCCGTCCGGGCCGACGAGCAGGATGCTGCGCCGGGTCCCCTGCGGTGCGAGCGCCCAGCCGGTGTCCACCCCCTTCTCCGCGAAGTGCGCCCGGATGAACCGGCCCTGCGGGTCGTCGCCGATCAGGTCGACCAGCTTGACCCTCAGCCCGAGCGCGTGGCAGCCGAGGGCGACACCGCTGCCGGTGTTGCCGATCCGGTCGATCACCGGCGGGACCGCGTAGGTGTCGGCGTACGGCAGGGGAAGCGCGGGCACATAGACGGTGGTGTCGACGCCGGTGCCGCCGATGACGACGACGTCGTGACCAGTGTTCATCGGGCCATGTTCCCACCGGTTCCCACCGGTTCCCACCGGTTCCCACCGGTTCCCACCGGTTCCCACCGGTTCCCACCCGGCCGGACGCGTGCCCCTAGCGGCTGACCAGGGGACCGGAGCCGGTCGAGCGGCGGACGACGAGCTCGGGCTGGAACATCAGCTCGACATGTTTGGCGCGGACCCCGTTGATCTCCTCCAGGAGGGTCGCCACCGCCGCCGAGGCCATCGCGCCGATGGGCTTGCGCACGGTGGTCAGCGGCGGGTCGGTGAACGCGATCAGCGGCGAGTCGTCGAACCCCACCACCGACACCTGCCCCGGTACGGAGAGCCCGCGGTCTCGGCAGGCCCGGATCGCGCCCAGCGCCATCAGGTCCGAGGCGCACACGATCCCCGTGCAGCCGCGCTCCAGCAGCTGCGCCGCGGCGGCCTGGCCGCCCTCCACCGAGAACAGCGAGTGCGAGATCAGCCCGTCGACGTCCGTGACGCCGAGCAGCTGGGACATAGCCTGCCGGTAACCCTCGATCTTCCTGATCACCGGCACGAACCGGCGCGGCCCCACCGCCAGGCCGATGCGCTCGTGCCCGAGGTCGGCCAGGTGCTGCACGGCCAGCCGCGCCGCGGCCCGGTCGTCCGGGGAGATGAAGGGCGCCTCGACGCGCTCGCTGTAGCCGTCGAGCAGGACGATCGGCAGCCCGCGCTCGATCAGGCGCGTGTAACGGTCCATCTTGGCCGTGGTGTCGGCGTGCAGCCCGGAGACGAAGACGATGCCGCTCACCCCGCGGTCCATCAGGAGTTCGGTGAACTCGTCCTCCGGGGCGCCCCCGGGCAGCTGGGTGCAGAGCACCGGGGTGTAGCCGTGCTGGGTGAGCGCCTTCTCGATGGCCTGGGCGAAGGCCGGGAAGATCGGGTTGTCCAGCTCCGGGGTGACCAGGCCGACCAGCCCGTTGCTGCGCTGGCGCAGCCGCTGCGGGCGCTCGTAGCCCATCAGGTCCAGCGCCGTCAGCACCGCCTGCCGGGTCGACTGCGACACGCTGGGCTTGCCGTTGAGCACCCGGCTGACCGTGGCCTCGCTCACCCCGGCCTGGGCGGCGATGTCGGCCAGCCGGATCGTCGTCCCGTCGGAGCGGAAGCGTGAGGGCTGCGCGAGCTCACCGTCCATCAAGCAGTCACCCCACCATGCGGCTGAACCGGGCGCGAACCGATCGGCATCCGGCGCCCTCTATGAAATTCGTTTCTGCAACTTTTCGCAAATTGTAACATTTCAACCTTCGTGCTGGTGCTCCGGTAAAGGCTTGATGTCACGACCGACCGTCACGCCCGGGAACGGAGAAGTAACCATTAGATGAGCGATTTCTAACGACATCTATGGACACACGGGCAAGTGTCGCGATGTACTACCTCATCAATCACATGGCTGGGATCCGGGCGGGGGCGTCCGGGAGGAACGAGCGCGCATGAGTACCGTCGTCCTCGACAACGTGAGCAAGGTATACCCGGGTGGATACCTCGCGGTCGACCGCATGAGTCTGCGCGCGGAAAACGGGGAGTTCCTCGTCCTGTTAGGCCCTTCCGGCTGCGGCAAATCCACCCTGCTCCGGATGATCGCGGGGCTGGAGGAGGTCACCGAAGGGGACCTGTGGCTGGGCGGCACGCTCGCCAACGAGCTCGCTCCCCGCGACCGCGACGTGGCCATGGTGTTCCAGAACGGGGCGCTCTACCCGCACCGGACGGTACGCGGCAACATCGCCTTCCCCCTGGAGATCGCGAAGGCCGACCCCGCGATGGTCAGGGAGCGCGTGACGGAGCTGTCCAAGGCGTTGCACATCGACGAGACCCTGGAACGGCGCCCTGGAACGCTCTCCGGCGGCCAGCGCCAGCGCGTGGCGATGGGCCGCGCGATCGTCCGCCAGCCCTCGCTTTTCCTGATGGACGAGCCGCTCTCCAACCTGGACGCGGGCATGCGCACCGAGTTGCGGATGGAGATCTCGTCGCTGGTCCGCTCCCTCGGGGTGACCACGATCTACGTGACGCACGACCAGGTCGAGGCCCTCACGCTGGCCGACCGGATCGCCATCATGAACCGCGGCGTCCTGCAGGACGTCGGCACTCCCGGCCAGGTCTACAACGACCCCGCGACCGCCTTCACCGCGGCCTTCCTCAGCTCCCAGCAGATCAACCTGCTCGCGGCCACCGTACGGACCCCGCAGAACCAGTTCATCCTGCTGGACTTCGGCCCGCACCAGATCATGATCCCCTGGACCGATCCCAGGGCGTACGTCATCTCCCAGCACGTGGGCCACCAGATCATCGTCGGCCTGCGCCCGGACTGCCTGGCCCCGGTCCCCGACAGCTTCGAGGGCCCGACCTTCCTCGGCCGCGTCCGCGCCCTGGAGTACCACGGCCACGAGTGGCTCGCCTACGTCGAGAGCGGGCTGACCTCTGTGGCCGTGCCCGAGCCTCCCGACCCCCGGCACAAGGCCAACGGCCTGGGCGTCCCCCTCGTCGGCGGGCGGATCCGCTCGGTCCTGCGGCGGCTGATGCCCGGCGGCGTGTTCGACGAGGACGCCGAGCCGCAGCAGCAGCAGGAGCACGTCAGCGGCCACCACCGCCGGGCCGACCTCATCGTCCGCCTGGGCTCCCGCCCGGTCTGGCGGTCCGGAGAGCCCGCCAGGGTCGGTGTCGACGTCACCCGCCTGATGCTCTTCACCATGGACGGCGCCCGCATCGACCCGCCGCAGCGCTGACGCGGCGCCGCCCCGGAGCCACCCGCGGCATCGGGGCGGTACGGCGCCGGCCGTACGGGGCCGGGGCGCCTGCCGCGGGAGGCGAGGCGGTCAGACCGGTCTGATCGTCTCGCCGATCCGGTCGAACAGCTCCTGCTTGCCCCCGGTGTCGGTGCTGAGCGTGACGATGCAGGTCCTGTCCTCGACCGGCACGTAGTACTGGGTGCCCCGGACGTTGACGCCGTTGGTCTCGAACGAGTAGACGAGCCGCGCCACCTCCCTGGAGCCGATCCGCACCTTCCCCGTCTCGATGACCTTGGCGTTGAGCTGTTCCAGCTGGGATCTGGTCTCCCTGAGCAGCTGTTCCGTCGAGATCTGCCGGCCGGCCTGGCAGAAGGCGTTGAGGTTGGTGGGGAAGCCGTTCCTGGAGGTCTTCGCCGAGTCGGCGTCCGACGCCCAGATGCCGTTGTTGTCGACCAGGGTCTGCAGGCTCCTCTTCGCCTGTTCCAGCGTGGGACCCGACAGGCCGCTGCTCTTCAGCCCCTTGTCGAGATCGTCCTTGGTCAGGTCGAGCGCCACCCATTCCTTCGGGACCGCGACGGTGACACCGTTGGCGGGTCCCCCGATCTGCTTGAACCCCTCCGGCACGGGTGCGGCGCTCCCCGGGGAGCCGGCGGTGGGGGTGGCGCTCTGTCGGGGGCCGGGACTTCGCTCGAGGTCGGAGCCTCGCACCGGGGCCGCCGAAGCGGCGTCCGTGACGGCCTGGCTCCCCCCGCAGGCTGTACCGGCTCCCAGACACAGCCCCAGCAGGATCATCGTCACGTGGTGGCGCTTAGGCATCAGGCTGCCCTCCTCGCGGACCCGCGGGGGCCCGGTACCGATACGACCAGCGGCGTCTATCGGGGGGAGATCTGATGCGGGTGTGCGCGACGGCCACCGTCCCGCCGGGCGGACCCGGCCGCCCGCGGTGGGCGGGAGCGGGCACAACGGACAAAAGGCGCGGTCACCGAAGGTGGCACCGAGCCACTCCTAGCCTTCCTACCCCATAACCGACATATCGGAAACGCGGGCACTTAGGAGGATCGGCTCATGATGGAGACGATCTCCAGGACGCGAATGGCACGGTCCAGCTCCGCGCGGTGGAAGGGCGGGCCGTCGGCCCTGACCAGGACCAGGTGCCGGCTCGTGTCCGGCACCGGGAGGCTCATCAGCTGGTGCCGCCCGGAACCGAGGACGGCGGGGCGCAGCGTGGCGAGGTCTGCCGCCTTGACCCCGACGAGGCCACCCGTCTCGTCGAGGGCCATCGGAGCCTGCCAGCTGCGATGGAGGAGATCTCCGCTCTCCGGCGACAGGATCACCGCCCACTCGGCGCTCACCAGGTCGGGCATGGCGTCCACGAGGGTGGCGAAGGCCCTGCCGGGATCGGCTGCGACGTGCTTCAGCAGGTCGTAGTCGGGCGCGGTGCCGGGTGTCTCGCGGGTGGGCCAGACGCCCTCGACGCGCATCCCGGGAACACTGGAGAGGCGGTCCTTGACCGTCTCCGCGTCCACGGTGCCGGGCCAGGAGACGGTGAAGTCGTCCACCGCCCGGCCGAGCTCGCGTTCCAGGACCGTCACCTGGAGGATGTCCGCACCCAGCGTGCCGAGCACCCGGGCCGCCTGGCCCAGTGCGCCCGGCCTGTCCGGGAAGGAAACACGTAGCCGCAACATCATGCCGATCACCTCGCTCTGCGCACCAGACTGTCCTAGCCAGGTTTCACGAAGGTTCCGGGGAGATGTCCAGAATAAGACCCAAAACGGGTAAAAGTCAGGACTGATAGGCCCCGGCGGCGGGGGTCGCGGACAGCGTGGCACCGGAGAGGTCACGGGCCAGGCCCGCCCCGCCGTACCAGGTGGGGCCGAGTTTGACGCCGCGGCCGAGCGCCGGGGAGCCGGGGCGCAGGCGCAGGTCCGTCCGGCTCCTGAAGCGGGGGTCGGCCATGATCGACCGGGGGCCGAGCTTGAACTTGCGGGAGCGGCCCTTGTAGACGCCGGCGTCCTCGTCGGCCCCCTTGCCGTCCTCGAAGCCCACCTCGCCGCCGACCACGATGATGTTGTTGCGCAGCTTCAGGATCGCCGGGGAGCAGCCGTCGTGGCAGGCCCAGCCGAGGGTCTTACGGGCGGGCAGGTAGACCGAGTTGTGCACCGCGACGGTGCCCTTCACCGGCCCGACCACGTGACCGGCGCCCCGGGTGACGAGAAAGGAGCCCCTGCGCGAGGAGGTGACCACGTTATGGGCGAAGATGTTGCCCCCGGCGGTCTTGCCCTTCTGCGCGCCGAGCTCGACGAAGGTCTCGTTGTTCCTGGCGACGTTGTGGGTGATCCGGTTGCGGTCACCGTTGAACACCTCCACGGCGGCGCCGTCGGTTCCGTAGTCCTTGCTGCTCGCGTAGCTGCCGGTGATCACGTTTCCGGTGACGAGGTTGTCGTCGCCGTTGAGCAGCACGCCGAACGCGCCGGAGTCGTCGTCGCCGCCCTCGTCGTTGACGCTCATGCGGTTGTTGTCGCTCAGGACGCTGTTCTTGACGACGTTGCGCGCGCCCATGAAGTGGACCCCGGCGATGTTGCGGTCGGCGATGACCCGGTCGAGCTCGTTGCGGCTGCCGCCGACCTCGAAGCCGGCCCACTGGCAGTTGCTCGCCCGCACCCCCACGACCCGCACGTAGGAACCCGAGATCACCACGCAGGCCGCGTCCCTGCCGCTGATCCTCGGGGCCGCGCCCTCGCCGTACGGCTCGACCGAGATGGGGCTGGCGGCGGTGCCCCGGCCGGACAGCGTCAGCGCGCCCGGCCAGCTGCCGCCGCGCTTGAGGCGCACGATGTCGCCGGGGCCCAGGGTGGCGGCGTTGACGTTGTCCAGGCTGCGCCAGGCCGTCGCGGCCGAGGTCCCGGCGGCGGAGTCGTTTCCTGACCTGGAGTCGACGTAGTAAACGGTGCCCGCCGCGGCCGCGGCGGCTCCGGGCACGGCGACGAGCATGTTTCCCGCCACGAGAACCCCCGCCACGGGAGCGGCCCACAGCCTCGTCGATTTCATTCTGGTACGCTCCATCGCCGTCACCGCCAGTACGTCAGCGCCGATCTTCGCACACCCGGGGTTCACTCAGCGATCCGCGCGAAGGACGCACAGCCGGTCGTTACCTCCGCTTCACCCGGCGGGCCGGGGGCGGCCGCTCCACCCCGGCGGGCCGGGCGGGCCCGGTCGCCGTCCGTGCGGCTCACGCCCTGGTGGCGATGATCAGAAGGTGGGCCGGGGAGCGCGTCAGGACATACTCCTGCGGTCCGTGACAACCGGCCTCGGCGAGCCACCGGATGATCGTCTCCGGGGAGTACAGCCGCCCGCCCTGGGTGTGGTGCAGGTTGAGCTCGAAGAGCGGGGTGAAGGCCCGCGCCGCCGTGTCGCCCGGATGGCCGGGATCCCGGTCGAGGACCAGCACGACCCCGCCGGGGCGCAGCGTGCGCGCCGCGGCCCGCAGCAGGGCCGAGGCCTGCTCCTCGCCGAAGCCGTGCAGCAGGTTGAACAGCAGCACGGCGTCCTGGTCCCGGTACGGAAGATCGTCCAGGATGTCCCCGGCGAGGAGGGTGACGCGGTCGGCCATCCCCGCCGAGGCCACCGCCGGGCGGCCCGCCTCGATCCCCGAGGGCAGGTCGACGACGGTGGCGCGCAGGTCCGGCCGGTCGCGGCAGTAGGCGATGCTGTAGCGGGCGTGCCCGCCGCCCAGGTCGAGCAGCCGGGAGGCGCCGCCCGGCAGGGGGGCGACGGCGGCGATCTCCTCCGCCAGCCACCCCGCTTGGTCCTGGAGCAACCGCTGGAAGCGGGCCAGCACCTCGGGGCGCCCAGCCAGCCAGGCGTAGAAGTCGGCGCCGCGCCTGCCGGAGCGCACCGACTCCTCCAGCCCGCCCCAGAGCCCGGCCAGGACCTCCTGCCAGAACAGCAGCATGTTGCCGTACCCGCCGAGCAGCGGGCGGGACACGGCGGTGAGCGCGTACCCGCCGGGCTCGCAGGTCACGTACCCGGTCGCGGCGAGCGCGCCGAGCAGGACGCGCAGGCCCTCCCGGTCTGCGCCGAGCCCGGCGGCCAGGTCGGGCAGGTCTCTGGGCCCGTCCGCCAGGGCCTCGAACAGGCCGAGCCGGAGCCCTGCCGCGGCGGCGTGCGCCGACATGGCGCCGATCACGTCGAGATGCGGACCGGGCGCCTCTCCGCTCTCCAGGTAGCGGCGGGCTTCCTCGGGTGTCAGGTGCAGCGGCATCGGACCTCGTTCGTCAGGGTCGCGGTTCGTATGGGCGGGGTGCGTGAGGGTCGCGGTTCCGAAGATTTCTCGCGGGGGTGCGGTTCCGGGGCGGGGGTCAGGAGACCGGGGCGGGTGCGGTGTCCGTTCTGTGCGCGTCGGGGATCTCGCGCTCCAGGCGGCGGAGCCGGGGAAGGACGAAGGTCGTGACCGCGAGGACGACGAGCAGCAGCCCGTCGACCAGGAAGATCAGGGCGGTGCCCCTGCCGGGGCCCGTCCCGATCAGCTCCCCGACGCTCCCGGCGAGCGCGCCGCCCGGCATCAGCAGGGGACCGGTCAGATGCTCGGCGGCGGGCGCGGCGCTCAGGTAGGCGATGGGCATCGCGCACTGGGACAGGGTGCGCGCCGTGGCGAGCACCCGGCCGAGCGCCCCCGCCTCCGTCTTGAGCTGCAGGACCGTCATCACGCAGCCGTTGACCACCGGCAGGACGAACAGGAAGGCGGGGGCGACCACCGCGATGAGCACCACCGAGGGCGACAGCCCGTGCGCGGCCAGGGCGAGCCCGCCCGCCGCCATGAAGAGGCTCATCCCGGTGATCCTGCGGCGCGGCCCTCCCCACAGGCCCATGACCAGGCTTCCCGCGAACAGTCCCGCCCCGCCGGCGAACACCAGCACCCCGAGCGTGGCGGGCCCGGTGAACGACAGGATGAGCGGGCGGATCAGCACCCCCGCGACGGCGAACACGAGGTTGAACGCGGCGAAGACCGCCACCAGGGGGAACAGCCCGTGGGAACGCAGGTGCCGCAGCCCGAAGAGCAGGTCGGTGCCCAGCGACGGCGGGCTCGCGACACTCTCAGGCCGGGTGACCGACCTGGGCAGCCTGGTCGCCAGGACCACGACCGTCGCGACGGCGAACGACAAGAGGTCCAGCAGGAGCACCCCGCGCACTCCCACCACCTCCAGCAGCGTCCCCGCCGCCACCGGGGCCGCGATCTGCAGCCCCCAGGTGGCCTGCATCAGCCCGTTGGCCCGGCCCAGGTGGCGTTCGGGGACCAGCAGCGGCGTCATCGCCTGGTAGACGGTGAGGTGGAAGGTCCCGCAGATCGCGCCGATCGCGGTGGCGACGTAGACGTGCCACACGGCCAGGCTCTGCGCCTGGACGATCACCAGCAGCGCGGCCGTCGACAGCGCCGCCCCGCAGTCGCTCAGCACGAGCACCCACTTCCTGTCGAAGCGGTCGACGATCACCCCGGAGAAGGGGGTGATGAGGATGCCGGGCAGCGTGGCGCAGAGCATGGTGAGGGCGAACTGGGTCTCGGATCCGGACTCCTGGTAGACCCAGACGCTGAGCACGAAGCCGGTGAGGCTGGAACCGATCACCGACACCAGCTCGGCGGACCAGATGCCGGCGAACCTGAGCGCGTCGGCTCTCAACGGAGCCCTCCTTCCGCGGACGTCCCGGTGGACGTCCCGGTCTCGGCGGACGTCCCGATGGACGCCCCGGCGGGTTTCCCGGTGGCCTTCCGGGCGGGTCTCTCGTTGGAGGCCTCGGTGGAGGCCTCGGAGGGCGTCCGGGGAGACGTCCAGGAAAGGGGTCCGGGACACGTTTCGAGGAACGCGAGATAGCGGCCGATCAGGGCGGCGCCGGGCGGCGGGCAGGCGAACGAGGTGTCGAACCTCGGCCCGCGCGGTCCCGGCGGCTCCTCACCCAGATCGGCGGCGAACGGCCCCATGGCGACCGGCTCGCCCGTGGCGGAGCGCCGCAGGATCTCCGCCCGCCAGCGCTCCCAGGGGACGAGCTCGACGTCGTACCCGTGATCGAGCAGGGCCGCCGCCATCTGCCGGTAGGTGATCCCCTCGGCGTCGAAGTAGTGGAAGTCGCGCCCCGCCGACGCCGGGTCCAGCAGCCTCGCGGCGATGGCGGCGGCGAGGTGGTCGACGGGGATGACGTCCTCGGTGACCGGGATGTCGGGCACCATGCGGAGCTGGACGAACGTGGCGAGCAGCCGGTTGAGGTAGTCCGCGGGGTCGCCCCTGCCGGTGAGGCTGTGGCCGCCGACCCGCGCGGGCCGGTGGACCGTCACGGGCAGGCCGTGCTCGCGGGCCCGCCGCGCCACCGCGTCGGCGACCCACCTGGTCTGGTAGTACGGGGAGTCCAGCCCGGCGGGGTCGTCCGGGGCCTCGTCCTCGGTGATCGGGCGGTCCCGGCCCGCCCGGCCCAGGTACACGCCGAGGGTGGAGACGGTGTGCAGCGGGGTCGGCCGCAGGTGCGCGGCCAGCCGGACCATCTCCACGGTCCCGCCGACGTTCACGGGGCCGAGCATCCGGTACGGCTGGACGAAGTTGACGATCCGCCCGGTGTGGCAGATCAGGTCGATCCCCTCCGCCACGGCGTCGTGGACGCCGGGCTCCAGCCCCAGCCGGGGCGCCGCCAGGTTCCCGGCCAGACCGGTGACCCTCTCCCGGTAACCGGGCCTCCAGAGGCCGTGCCGGGTCAGGACGTCACGGACCCGGCCGGCGGCGGCGTGCTCGTCCCCCGCCCTGACCAGGCACACCACCTCGGGAACGCCCCGGTCGAGCAACTCGGCCAGCAGGTGCGCCCCGAGGAGGCCCGTCGCCCCCGTCAGCAGCACCCGCCCGGGCCACCCCGCCGCCGCCCCGCCCGGCGCGGAGCCAGCCGGGCGGAGGACGCCGCCCCCGTTCACCGGTGCGCCGGACACGGAACCGGGCGCCTCGCCCCCGTCCCCCGGCACGCCGGACACGGAAGCGGACGTCTCGCCCCCGTTTCCCGGCACGCCGCGCGCCGGGGCGAGGGCGTCGCGCACATCGCCGGGCAGCACGGCCAGCGCCCTCAGGTCGTCGTCCCCGAGGGCCGGCTCCGGCGTGGCCGCGGAGGCCGCGAACTCCGCCAGGTCGGCCGTCTCGAAGAGACCGCCGAGGGAGAGCTCGACCCCGGTCTCCCCGCGGACCTCGCCGAGCACCCTGGCGGCCAGCAGCGAGGATCCGCCGAGGGCGAAGAAGTTGTCGTGGCGTCCCACCCGGGGAAGGCCCAGCACCCGGGCCCACACCCCGGCCAGCGCCGTCTCCAGCGGGCCGCGCGGCGGGACGTACCCGGGCGCGTCCCGCGAGGCGTCCGGGAGCCGCCCGGTGTCGATCTTCCCGTGCGGTGTGCGCGGGATCTCGTCGAGCGGTACGAGCACGGCGGGCACCATGTGCCGGGGCAGCCGCTCGCGCAGGAAGCCCCGAAGCTCCTCGGTGTCGGTGGTGCGCGGCGCCACGTAGCCGACGAGCCGGTCCCCCTCGGGGGAGGCCACGACGGCCGCGTCCCGCACCCCCGGGTGCGCCACGACGGCGGACTCGATCTCGGCGGGCTCGATCCGGTAGCCGTTGACCTTCAGCTGCCGGTCAACCCGCCCGAGGAACTCCAGCGTCCCGTCGGGCAGGTATCTGGCCAGGTCCCCGGTCCGGTACATGCGGGCCCCCTCGCGGCCGGCGTGGGGGTCGTGGACGAACCGCGCCTCGGTCTCCTCCGGCCTGGCGACGTAGCCCCGGGCCAGGCAGTCACCTCCCAGGTGGAGCTCGCCCGGCGTGCCGGTGGGCGCCAGGCCGCCCCTGCGGTCGAGGACGTACGCGCGGACGTGCGGCAGGGGGCGCCCGATCGGCAGGTGTTCCCGCCCGGCCGCCTCGGCGCCGTCGCGGGTGCGGTGCACCGTGGCGCACACGGTCGCCTCGGTCGGGCCGTAGTGGTTGAACAGCTCGACCCGGCCGCCGGTGGCGGCGGCCCAGGCGCGGACCGCCCAGAGCGGCACCCGCTCTCCCCCGACCATCATCGTGGTGACCGGCCAGCCGTCGGGCACCGCTCCGGGCGCCAGTCCGGCCGCCCACCCGCGCCACAGGGAGGCCGCGGTGTCGACCGCGGTCACGCCGTGCCGCGCGCAGAAGCGCACCAGTTCCGGCCCGTCGAGCAGGGCGGGGTCGGGGTGCAGCACGACGGCGGCCCCCGAGCACAGGGCGGGGAACACGTCCCCCACCGAGGCGTCGAAGGTCAGCGGCGGCAGCATCAGCACCCGCCCGCCGGGCCCGAACCCATGGATGTCGCGGAACGACCCGGTCAGCCGGGCGAGGGTCCCGTGGGTCACCATCACCCCCTTGGGCCGCCCGGTGGACCCCGACGTGTAGATCACGTACGCGAGGTCCTCCGGTCCCGCGGGCGGCACCTCACCGAGGTCCCCGGGGTCCCCGGCCTCCTCCGCGGCCCCGGCGGTGAGAACCGCGCCGGGGTAGCCCGCGAGCGCGTCCCGGTGCTCGTCGGAGGTGACGGCGGCGACCGCCCCGGCCTCCAGGAGTATCCCGGCGATCCGGCCCGGCGGGTCGGCCGGGTTGAGCGGCAGGTAGGCGGCTCCGGCCCTCAGCGCGGCGAGCAGGGCGACGACGGCGTCCTCGCCGTTCGGCAGGACGACGGCGACGACGGACTCGCGCCGGGCCCCCGCCTCCCTCAGCCGCGCCGCCAGCCGCGCCGAGCGGCGTTCCAGTTCGCCGTAGCCGATCGTCCCCGCCTCCGAGACCAGCGCGGGAGCGGCGGGGGTCTCGGCGGCCCGCCGGGCGATGAGCTCGTGGACCGCCGTGAACTCCTCGACGGGCCGGGAACCGGAAGCCGCCGTGAGGCCCCCGGCGGGCCGGAGACCATGGACCGCCGTGAGGTCCCCGGCGGGCCGGGGGTCGCGGGGCTCAGGACCGCCGTCGGGCGTGCCCCCGCCCAGGGACCGCTCACCCCCTGGGAAACCGCCGTGCGAGGCGTCCGGCGTACCGGCGTGGACCTCGTCGTGGAGCGGGATCTGCCAGACCCGCAGGTCCGGCGTGGCGGTGAAGGCGGACAGGAAGACGACGACGTGGCGCAGGAACCGGTCGACGGTGACCTCGTCGTAGAGGTCGGCGGAGTAGTCGGCGTGCAGCTCGATCCCTCTCTCGCTCACGCTCACGACGAGGGTGAGGTCGAAGCGGGCGCCGGGCGAGGACTCGTCGAGTTCCCAGGTCTCCGTGGTGAGGTTCGCCGCCCGCTCGGTGGACCGGCCTCCCTCCCCCATGACGAGCAGTGTCTGGAAGACGGGGTTCCTGCGCAGGTCCCGGGGGGCTCCGGCCAGGTCGGCGATCTCCTCGAACGGCGTCGCCTGGTGGCCGAGCCCCCTGATGACCGAGCCGCGCACGGCGCGCAGGAGCTCGGCCAGGGTGGGGTCGGCCCGCAGGTCCGTCCGCACCGGGATGAGGTTGATGTAGCAGCCGACCGAGCCTTCCAGCTCGATCAGGTGCCGGTTGACCAGGGCGGTCCCGACGACCACGTCCTCCTCGTCGGAGTGCCTGGCCAGGGTGGCGGTCATCGCCGACATCGCGATGACGAACAGGGTGACGCGCCGCGCCTTGACGAGGGCGTACAGGTCCGCCACCAGGGTGTCGGGCAGGCGCAGGGAGCGGCGGGCTCCGCCCCGTACGGGTTCGCGAGGCCGGGCCCTGTCCTGTGGGAGGGTGGTGACGGCGGGCGCGCCGGACAGGTGCTCGCGCCAGTGGGCCAGCCCCGCCTCGTGCCCCGCCGCCCCCTGCCCGGCGAGCCAGGCGGCGTAGTCGGGGAACTGGGCGGAGACCGGCCCCGGCGGTTCCTCGCCGTCGACCAGGACCCGGTAGCAGGCCCAGAGGTCCTCCTCCAGGATCCCGAGCGAGGGCGCGTCGCACATGATGTGGTGCAGGCACCAGCCCAGGATGTGCTCCCCGGCCGCGAGCCTGATCAGTACGGCCCGGTGCAGCGGGGCTCCGTCGAGGGTGAACCTGCGCGAGAGCACGTTCCTGAGGATGTCGTGCGCCCACTCCTCGTCGGGCGCGTCCACCACCCGCAGTTCCGGCCCGCTCTCCCGTACCACCTGGGCGGGTCCCTCGGCTCCCTCGACGATGACCAGGCGCAGCGCCTCGTGCCGGCCCACGACGGCGGTGAAGGCCGCGCGCAGCGCCTCCGTGTCGAGCGGCCCGACGAGTCGCTGGAAGGTCCAGCAGACGTAGGACGCCCCGCCACCGGCCCCGGCCCCGGCCCGGTCGAGGAACCACAGGCGTGCCTGGGCGGGGGTGAGCGGGACGGGCGCGGCGGGGTCGCGGCGCGCGGGCGGTATCACTCGGTCCCCTCCATGACGGCCTCCATGACGATCTCTCGCAGATGGGCGGGCACCCTGCCGTCGAACCGGGTCAGGTACGCGCGCCGGTGGGCCGGGTCCCCCCACAGGAAGGGGAGGTCCGTGGCGACCATGTGGCGGATCGCGAGCAGCGGCACGGGACCGGCCAGGGGGCGCAGCGACGGGTTCCACAGCCCGGGTTTGTCGGGCGGCCCGTCGTGGAACTCCCCGATCATCAGGCCCTCCTCGACGAAGGCGTCCTTCAGCGCGTTCTGCGCGCCGTCGACGAACTCCAGGCGGTCGCCGAGGCGGGGAAGGAGCAGCAGGATCGTGGTGAACACGGCTTCGGGCCCGTCCAGCGGCGCGAGCCGGACGAACCAGGCCCGGTAGGGCTCCACCGCGGCGACGATGTCCTCGACGGTCTCGACGGTCCCGACGGCGCGGGCTCCCGCCTCGGGCACCGCGAGGTAGAACCTGTTGCGGCTCAGCGAGCCCTGGGCGTACGGGCAGACCGGGCCGTTGCGGCCCAGGTCGGGGTGCGGGCGGCACAGGTAGGTCCCGGCCCAGTCGACGACGGCCCGCAGCGCGTCCCGGTGGGCGAGGACCTCCGGCGGCGGGGACGGGGCGTCGAGGTCGGCGACCTCGATCAGGCGGAGCGACGGGTCGTCGGGGTGCGTGATCACGGGGCCGTCCTCCGCGGCGAGGAGCCGATCCGTACGGCCGCGAGGGCGGCTCCCGCGGCCAGCCCTGCGGCCAGCCCGGCGCCCGACCAGCGCAGCACACGGTCCTGCCGGTGGGCCCGGCGCAACGCCTCGCCGTAGGGCATGTCGGTGTGCGAGACCATGGTGTAGAGCGGCCGCCACAGGGTGGGGAAGGCGCGGTTCAGCGCGAGGTCGGCCTGCCTGCGGGCCAGCCGCAGCGGTGAGCGGGTGCCGTCGCGCAGGTCGGCGAAGTTCCGCTCCGACAGGTCGGCCAGGATGTCGGTGTGCGGTTTGCGCAGTCGCTGGTACTCCTCGAACGCGGCCGCGCGGTCGCCGGGGTGCCGGACGAGGCAGCCGTCGAGCACCAGGCAGTCCTCCAGGGCCGAATTCATGCCCTGGCCGTAGAACGGGTAGACCGCGTGGGCGGCGTCGCCCGCCAGGACCACCCGGTCCGCGTGGTGCCAGCGCGAGGTGCGGATGGTCACCAGGTTCCCGACCGGGTTGGCGGCGTACTGCGCGGCCAGGTCGGGCACGAGGTCCACCACGCCGGGGAACGTCCGCAGGAAGAAGCGGGTGACGTCCCGCTCCCCGGAGAGCTCGGCGAAGCCGGGGGCACCGGAGTGCGGCAGGAAGAGCGTCGCGGTGAGCGAGCCGTCCACGTTGGGGTGGGCGACGATCAGGGCGTTCTCACCGGGCCAGACGTGCAGCGCCTCCAGCGGGACGCGGGAGGCGCCGCCGGGGGCGGCGGGGATCGTGAGTTCCTTGTACCCCCATTCGAGGAACTCCTGACGATAGTCGGCGGCGAGCCCTCGCTGCATGGCGGCGCGTACGGCGGAGAACGCTCCATCCGCGCCGACCACGAAGTCCGCGCGGGCCTCGCGCGTCTCCCCGGTGATCGCGTCAGCCAGGGTCAGCTCCCCGCTCTCGCGGTCGACTCCCGCGCAGCGGACGCCGAAGAGGTGCCTCACCCCCTCGTGCGCGGCGGCGCTCTCGACGAGGAGGGTGGTCAGCTCATCCCTGCGGACCGAGTAGAGGATCTCCCCCGGGTCGGTGCCGTACGCCTGGAAGGCCGCGGGCCTGCCCGGACGGTGGATCATCCGTCCCCGCATGGGCACGAGCCTGTCCCCGAGAGCGTTCCACAGGCCGACGTGCCGCAGGGCGCGGATGCCGCGGGCCGACAGGCCCAGGTTGATCGAGCGTCCCTCGCCGTCGCCCTTGCCGTCGCGCGGGTCGGGGCGCATGTCGTAGACGTCGACCGGGTGGCCGCGGCGGGCGAGGAGGACGGCGAGCAGCGATCCCGCCGGGCCCGCCCCGACGACCGCGGCCCTGTCCTCTGAGGCGGGGTGGACGGCGGCGGGGTGGACGGCGGCGGGGTGGGCCTCGTGGCGGCGGGTGCCGCCGGGTAAGCCTGACAGGTCAGGTGTGCCAGGCGTACCGGGTAAGTGGGATGCGTCCGTCACGGCGTCTCCTCCGGTCCCATGGCGCGGCACGAGGGCGTGCCCGCGCGGTCGTGAATCGGAACGGTGAGCCGGGAAGGATCGGCGATCATGGCGAGCTGAGCGATCTGGGCGAGGTCGTGCACACTCAAAACCGGCCTCCTGGGGCGGGCGCGCGAGATCGACGGGTCGAAAGAGGGTGAGGTCCCGGACCGCGGGCGGCCCGGATCAAAACGTGCCGAGCGGAAGAACCGGCGGCTCTGGCGGCCTTCGCGATGTTCGAGGGGGCCGGCGGCTCTGGCGGCCTTCGCACTGCCCGGGAGGACCGGCGGCTACGGTCTTCGCGGTGTTCCGGAGGACCGGCGGCTGCGGCGGTCCTCTCGGTGTGAAGATCTCGGAGTATAGAGATCGGCGGGCACACCGGGGAAGCCCGCGACGGCGGCGGAAATGGATCGCCGTGAAACTTACATGGGCGGGGACGTTCAGCGAACGATCTTGGGCCCTGAGCCCGTCGAGCCCCGCACGATGAGTTCCGGCTGAAAGATGAGCTCGGAGTGCTGGCCGGGCGCCCCGGCGACGGCCTCCAGGAGGGTGTGCACGGCGGCGGTGACCATCGGCTGCACGGGCTGGCGCACGGTGGTCAGCGGCGGGTCGGTGAACGCGATCAGCGGCGAGTCGTCGAACCCCACCACCGACACGTCTCCCGGCACCGACAGTCCCCGGTCTCGGCAGGCCCGGATCGCGCCCAGCGCCATCAGGTCCGAGGCGCACACGATCCCCGTGCAGCCGCGCTCCAGCAGCTGCGCCGTCGCGACCTGGCCGCCCTCCACCGAGAACAGCGAGTGCGAGATCAGCCCGTCGACGTCCGTGACGCCGAGCAGCTGGGACATGGCCTGCCGGTAGCCCTCGATCTTCCTGATCACCGGCACGAACCGGCCGGGGCCGACGGCCAGGCCGATGCGCTCGTGTCCCAGGTCGGCCAGGTGCTGCACGGCCAGCCGGGCCGCGGCCCGGTCGTCCGGGGAGATGAACGGGGCGGGCACGTCGGCGGCGTGCCCGTTGAGCAGGACGATCGGCACGCCCTGCCCGATCAGCTGGGTGTAGCGGTCCGAGCGCGCGGTGATGTCCGCGTGCAGCCCGGAGACGAAGATGATGCCGCTCACCCCGCGCTCCACGAGGACCTCGGTGAACTCGTCCTCGACCGCCCCGCCGGGCAGCTGGGTGCAGAGCACCGGGGTGTAGCCGTGCTGGGTCAGCGTCTTCTCGAAGGCCTGGGCGAAGGCCGGGAAGATCGGGTTGTCCAGCTCCGGGGTGACCAGGCCGACCAGCCCGTTGCTGCGCTGGCGCAGCCGTTGCGGGCGCTCGTAGCCCATCAGGTCCAGCGCCGTCAGCACCGCCTGCCGGGTCACCGCGGACACGCCCGGCTTGCCGTTGAGCACCCGGCTGACCGTGGCCTCGCTCACCCCGGCCTGGGCGGCGATGTCGGTCAGCCTGGCGGTGCCGGTGCCGGTGCCGCCGGCACCGGCACCGAGCTGCCCGGTGCTATGCGGCATCGGGTTCCCACCAGACGGCGGAGTCGGGGGCGAGCCGCACCGTGCCGCCCGCGACGGCCGTCTCCGCGCTGGCCAGCAGGATCCGCCCGGGGGCGGGCAGCTCCACGGGCTCGCCGGTGAGGTTCACCGTGCAGGCGAACCCGTCGCCCCTGGCGAAGGCCAGGGTGCCCTGCGGGGAGTCGAGCCAGGTCAGCGGGGCGTCGTCGAAGGAGCGGCGCTCGCGCCTGATCCGCAGCGCCTCCCGGTAGAGGTTCAGCGTGGAGAGCGGGTCGCCGAGCTGGGACGCGACGCTGAGCGGCCCCCAGGAGGGCGGCATGGGCAGCCAGGTCTCCTCGGCGCCGGGCAGGCTGAAGCCGAAGTGCGGCTCGCCGTCGGCCCACGGGAGCGGCACCCGGCAGCCGTCGCGGCCGTGGTCGGGGTTGCGCAGGCGCTGCGGGTCGCGCTGGAACTCCTCCGGCAGGTCGAGGACCTCGGGCAGCCCGAGCTCCTCCCCCTGGTAGATGTAGGCCGAGCCGGGCAGGGAGAGCGTCAGCAGGGCGGCGGCGCGGGAGCGGCGCAGGCCGACCTCGCCGCCGCCGTACCGGGTGAGGTGGCGCTTGACGTCGTGGTTGGAAAGCACCCAGGTGGAGGGCGCGCCGACCGTCCCGGCCGTCGTCAGCGACTCCTGGATGACCGCGCGGAACGTGGCGGCCTCCCAGGGGGCGACGAGGAAGTGGAAGTTGAACGCCTGGTGCATCTCGTCGGGGCGGACGTAGTTGGCCAGCCGCTGCGGGGAGGGCGCCCACGCCTCGGCGACGCCGATCCGCTCCCCGGGGTAGGAGTCGAGCAGCTTGCGCCAGGCGCGGTGGATCTCGTGCACGCCGTCCTGGTCGAAGAACGGCACCACCTCGGTGCCGATCATCCCGACCTGGTCGGCGTGGCCGACGTCGGGCAGGCCGTCCGCCTTGACCATGCCGTGGGCGACGTCGACGCGGAAGCCGTCCACCCCCATGTCGAGCCAGAACCGCAGGATCGACTCGAACTCCGCGTGGACCTCGGGGTTCTCCCAGTTCAGGTCGGGCTGCTGGGGGGCGAACAGGTGCAGGTACCACTCGCCGTCGGGCAGCCGGGTCCACGCGGGCCCGCCGAAGACCGACTCCCAGTCGTTGGGCGGCAGCTCCCCCTCGGCTCCGCGGCCCCGGCGGAAGATGTAGCGCTCCCGCGCGGGGGCTCCGGAGGGCGCAGCCAGGGCCTCCAGGAACCAGGCGTGCCGGTCGGAGGTGTGGTTGGGCACCACGTCCACGATGACCCGCAGGCCGTGCCGGTGCGCCTCCTCGATCAGCGCCCCGGCGTCTGCCAGCGACCCGAAGATCGGGTCCACGTCACGGTAGTCGGCCACGTCGTAGCCGAAGTCGGCCATCGGCGAGGTGAAGAACGGGGTGAGCCAGACCGCGTCGACCCCGAGGTCCGCGAGGTACGGCAGCCTGCCGCGCACGCCGAGCAGGTCGCCCACGCCGTCGCCGTTGCCGTCGGCGAAGCTGCGCACGTAGACCTGGTAGATCACCGCGTCGCGCCACCATCGGGTGGCGGTCCCGGCACCCCGGTCCGCCCGGACAAGCTCGGTCATATTAAATCCCCCGATCAGATGACATGTCAGGATGTATTAGCACGGTGGTGTTACGACTTCGTGGCACCGGCGGTGAGCCCGGTGACCAGATGCCGCTGGACGAGCAGGAAGACGACCGCCGCCGGAACCGCGATCAGCACCGCCGCGGCGGTGAGCAGGCCCCAGTCCGACCAGTGCTGGCCGACGAACTGCTGGAGCCCGATGCCGAGCGTGCGCTTCTCCTCCTGCGACATGAACACGGTGGCGTAGGCCACCTCGCCCCAGGCGGTCATGAACGAGTAGAACGCGGTGACCGCCAGGCTCGGCCTGGCCAGCGGCAGGATGACCCGCCAGAACGCGCCGAACGGCGTCAGGCCGTCGACCAGCCCGGCCTGGTCGATCTCGCGCGGGATGGAGTCGAAGTAGCTCTTCATCATCCACGCGCAGAACGGCACCGCCACCGTCATGTAGGCGATGACCAGCCCGGGGATCTGGTTGAGCAGCCCGAGGCCCGCCATCAGGTTGTAGAGGGGGACGATCAGGATCGCCACCGGGAACATCTGGGTGACGAGCAGCATCCACATCACCCCCCGGTAGCCGGGGAAGCGGAAGCGGCTGATGGCGTACCCGGTCGTGGAGGCGAGGAAGACGCCGATGACCGTGGTCAGCCCGGCGACGATCACCGAGTTGAGCAGCCAGGTCGGGAACCGCGTCTCGGTCAGCACCCGGACGTAGTTGTCCAGCGAGGGCTGGTTGAAGATCTCCAGCTCGCTGGAGAGCCAGCCGTCGCGCGGCTTGAGCGAGGTCAGGACCAGCCAGACGATCGGGAACAGCGAGGTGACGACCGCGGCGAGCAGGGTCGCGTGCAGCAGGATCGACTTGCCGACAGTGCGTTCCCCGCGCCCCCGGACACGCCCGGTGGTGGCGGTGGTGGCTGTGCTCACCAGACCTCCCCTTGCTTGCGCAGCGAGCGCCGGTAGACCACGGCCAGCACGACGAGGAGCAGGAGAATGATCACTCCCCATGCCGCGGAGTTGGAGTAGTTGCGGACGCCGGTGAAGGCCTCGCGGAAGGCGTAGGTGACCAGGATCTCGGTGGAGCTACCCGGTCCTCCCCCGCTGATCAGGTAGATCACCGGGAACATGTTGAACGTCCAGATCGTGCCCAGCAGGACAACCGTGCTCGACACGGTACGCAAGCCGGGAATTGTAATGAAGCGGAAGCGCTGCCACGGCGTGGCGCCGTCGACCTCGGCCGCCTCGTACAGCTCACCGGGGATCGACTGGAGCCCGCCCAGCACGGCGACCATCATGAACGGCACGCCCATCCAGACGTTGACCGCGATGACCGCGATCTTCGCCGTGGTCGGGTCGTCGAGCCAGCCGACCGCGCCCAGGCCGGCGGCCCGCAGCATCGCGTTGATCACGCCGAAGTCGCTGTTGTAGAGGTAGCGCCAGATGAACGCCGAGACGAAGCCCGGGATCGCCCACGGCAGGATGAGCAGCAGCCGGTAGGCGGAGCGGAACCTGACCTTGCGGTTGAGCAGCATGGCCAGGCCGAGGCCCAGGCCGTAGTGGAACGCCACGCAGGCGACGGTCCACACGACCGTCCAGGTCAGCTTCTCCCAGAACAGTCCGCTGGTCAGGATCGCGACGTAGTTGTCGAACCAGGTGAACTCATACGTCGAGGGGATGACGTTGACGCCGATCGTCCGGCCGATGTTGGCCTCGGTGGCGTCGGTCAGCGACAGGTAGACGCCCCTGGCCAGCGGCCAGCCGACCAGCAGGCCGGTGACCAGGATCACCGGGGCGACCATGGCCCAGGCGTACCAGTGCCTGCCCAGCGCCCGCCGGAACGGGCCGCCCGGCGGGCGGCCCCGGCCGCGGGCGCCGTCGGCACCCGCGGCCCGGTCCCTGGCCGTGCTGTTCACACGCCCAGTCGAGAGCGCCACGGGTCAGCTCCAGTCCTTGAAGATGCCCCGGTACTGGTCGTCGACCTTCTTGAGCATGTCCTCGGGGGTCGCCGTGCCGCCGACGAGCGACTGGTAGCCCTCCAGGAGCGGCTGGAAGAGCTGGCCGCCCTCGGGAATCCACGGCCGCGCGGTCGCGGTCTCCATGATGGGCTTGAAGACGGAGACGTCCTTGTTGGCCTGCACGTCGGGGTTGTCGTACGCGGAGACGCGGGTCGGCAGGAGGCTGATCTCCTTGGCGACCTTGGCCTGGGACTCGGGGGTGCTCATGAAGCGGACGAACTCGTAGGAGGCGTCCAGGTTCTTGGAACCGGCGTAGATGGCCAGGTTCCAGCCGCCGGTGGGGGCGCCGGCCTTGACCGAGCCCGCCGGGACGGGCGCGATGCCCAGGTTCTCCTTGTCCTTGAACTCCTTGCCCTGGTAGATCTCCGACAGCGCCCACGGGCCGTTGTAGATCATCGCGGCCTTGCCGTCCTTGAGGGCGGTCATCGCGTTGGCGTAGCTGTCCTGGATGGCGGGCTTGGGCGCGGCGCCGGAGGTGATCAGGTCGGCGACGGTGGCCATGGCCTTCACGTTCGCCGGGGAGTTGACGGTGATCTTCTTGTTCTGCACGTCGAGGAGGTCGCCGCCCTCGCCGTACATGAAGGGCAGCAGGAAGTAGGAGTCGACGTTGAGCGCGAGGCCGCTGGCGCCGGTCTTCTCCTTGACGTCGAGCGCGGTCTGCTTGAGCTCCTCGACCGTGGTGGGGGCCTTCTCGTGCCCGGCTTCCGCCAGGAGCCGCTTGTTGTAGATGAGCGCGAGGGTGTCGGTGACCTGCGGGACGGCGTACGTCTTGCCGTTGTACTTGGTGCTGCTCAGCGGCCCCGGCAGGAAGTCCGACTCGTTCTCCACGGCGCGCGTGCCCTCCAGTGGCTGGAGGTAGCCGAGCGAGGCGAACTGGGAGGTCCAGGCGACCTCGGAACGGATCACGTCCGGCGCCCCCGCGCCCGCCTGCGCCGCGGTCTGGAACTGGTTCTGCGCCTGGTCAGAGGGGACGTTGACGTACTTGACCTTGATGCCCGGGTACTTCGCCTGGAAGTCCTTGATGAGCGCCTGGAAGGTCGGGCCCTCGCTGTCGGGCCTGACGGTGTCCCACCAGGTGATCTCACCGGTGATCTTCGACGGGTCCGTCGCCGCGGGCTGGGTGGGGGCCGCCGTACCGGCGTCACCGCCACCACAGGCGGAGACCGCCAGGGCGAGGGCCGCGACAATCGTCGCGGCCGAGAAGGCTCGCCGCATGTTCTTCTCCTCGTGTTCAAGGGGCGGCCGGGACCGAAGAGCCGTCCGGCCGGGTCTGGAGTACGCCGGACGTTACGCCGACGTGAACCTCATTGGAAGAAGTTTCTGCAAGAGTCTGCAAAGTCGTTACAAAACCCCCAAAAGCCAAGGGGCCTCACCACCCTCCCCCTCGATCTGCGGGCAGCGATATCACCCTCTTAGTGATAAAAATCACCTTTTGTACGTTTTGGGCAACCGATTGGGTCCCCTTCCGGACGACCGCGAATTGCCGGGATTCAGAAAATTGCCGCAAGGGATTGCACAGACCATTCCCAATGAGTAACTTCCGGGCAACACCCTCGAAACAACTCCCGTGGAGGCCCCCCGTGGTCTGGCCGCTCCCCCCACGGCGCGCGAGAACGACCTTCCTGACGGGGGTCGCGCTCGCGGCGACCCTGATCGCCACCCCCCTCGCCGCCACCCCGCTCCCCGCCGCCGCGTCCCCCTCCCCCGCACCCCTTTCAGCACCGGTACCGGCCTCCACGACGCCCTCCGCGTCCGGCGCCGGCCCCGTGGTGTCGTCCGGTCCCGTGGTGTCCGCGCTCAGCCGCACCGCCGAGCCCTCCGACCGGGACCTCGCGCGCGACGCGCTCCGCGCCGACCTGAGCCGCGAGCGCTTCTACTTCGCGATGACCGACCGGTTCGCCAACGGCGACACCGGCAACGACACCGGCGGCCTGTCCGGCGACCGGCTCGCCACCGGCTTCGACCCCACGCACAAGGGCTTCTACCAGGGCGGCGACCTCAAGGGCCTGCTCGGCAAGCTCGACTACGTCAAGAACCTGGGCAGCACCGCGATCTGGATCACCCCGGCCTTCGTGAACCGTCCCGTGCAGGGCACCGGCGCGAACGTCTCGGCCGGGTACCACGGCTACTGGATCACGGACTTCACCAGGATCGACCCGCACCTGGGGACCAACGCCCAGATGAAGGAGCTGGTGCGCGAGGCCCACCGGCGCGGGATGAAGGTCTTCTTCGACATCATCACCAACCACACGGCCGACGTGGTCGACTACGCGGAGAAGACCTACTCCTATCGCTCCAAGGGCGCCTACCCCTACGTCGACACCGGCGGCGTGCCGTTCGACGACCGCGACCACGCGGGCAAGGACACCTTCCCGAAGGTGGACGCCGGCTCGTTCCCGTACACGCCGGTCGCGCCGAGGAACGCCAAGACCCCGTCCTGGCTGAACGACCCGACGATGTACCACAACCGGGGCGACTCCACCTTCAGCGGCGGCGAGAACGACGAGTACGGCGACTTCTTCGGCCTCGACGACCTGTGGACCGAGCGTCCCGAGGTCGTCAAGGGGATGACCGACATCTACAAGACGTGGGTGCGCGACACCGGCCTCGACGGCTTCCGCATCGACACCGCCAAGCACGTGAACATGGAGTTCTGGGAGAGGTTCTCCCCGGCGCTGCGCGGCTACGCGGCCCAGCAGGGCAACAAGCGGTTCTTCATGTTCGGCGAGGTCTACTCCGGCGAGCCCGCCTTCACCAGCCGCTACTCCACCCGGGGCGCCATGAACGCCACCCTGGACTTCCCGTTCCAGGAGGCCGCCCGCTCCTTCGCCGGCGGCACGGCGGACGCGTCCCGGCTGGCCCGGCTGTACGCGGGCGACGACTACCACATCGACGCCGACGGCAACGCCTCGTCGCTGCCGACCTTCCTCGGCAACCACGACATGGGCCGCATCGGCCGCTTCGTCGCCCAGGACAACCCCGGCGCCCCCGACTCCGAGCTGCTGCGCAGGGACCTGCTCGCCCACGAGCTGATGTACCTCACCCGGGGCCAGCCGGTCGTCTACTACGGCGACGAGCAGGGCTTCACCGGCAAGGGCGGCGACCAGGACGCCCGCGCGTCCATGTTCGCCTCCAAGACCGAGAGCTACCTGAGCGACGACCTGATCGGCACCGGCTCCACCCACGCCCAGGACAACTTCGTCCCCTCCCACCCGCTCTACCGGGGCATCTCCGCCCTGGCCGCGCTGCGCGACGCCCACCCGGCGCTGGCCGACGGCGCCCAGATCGAGCGGCTGATCTCCGGCGGCGTCTACGCCTTCTCCAGGATCGACGCCACGCGGCAGGTCGAGTACCTGGTCGCGGTCAACAACGCCGAACAGCCCGCGACCGCGAACGTGCCCACCTTCTCGGCGGGCGCGGCCTTCACGAAGGTGTACGGCGAGGGCGCCGCCACGCTCACCACCGGCGCGGACGCCAAGCTGGCGCTCACCGTCCCCGCCCTGTCGGCGGTGGTCTACAAGGCGCCCGCCAGGCTCGCCGCACCGGCCTCGGCCCCGGCCGTCTCGATCGCCCTGCCGGGGACCGAGGTCAGGGGCACCGCCGAGGACGGCCGGATCCCGGTCGTCGCGACCGTACCGGGCACCGGCTTCGACCAGGTCACCTTCGCCGCCAAGGTCGGCGACGGCCCCTGGCGGGCGATCGGCACCGACGACGCCCCCAACGCCACCCCCTCCGGCCCCGTCTCCAGGGCTTTCCGGGTCTTCCACGACCTGCGCGGCATCGCGGCGGGCACGAGGATCTCCTACAAGGCCGTGGTGAAGGACTCCGCGGGCCGGTTCGCCTCGGCGGTCGCGCAGGCGACCGTCGGCGCCGAGCCCGCCCCCGAGGAGCCCGGCGCGGTCAGGCGCGACTGGCTGGTCGTGCACTACCAGCGGGAGGACGCCGCCGACTACGACGGCTGGGGCCTGCACGTCTGGGGCGACGTGGAGAACCCGACCGAGTGGGCGACCCCGCTCCTGCTGACCGGCGAGGACTCCTACGGCCGCTTCGCCTGGATCAAGCTCAAGCCGGGCGCCACCAGCGTCGGGATCATCGCCCACAAGGGCGAGGAGAAGGACGGCGGCGACCGGATCGTGAACCCCGCCAGGAACGGCGAGGTCTGGCTGGCGAAGGGGAAACCGGAGACCCACCTGTCCCGCGCGGCGGCCCAGGGGTACGCGACCGTCCACTACGGCCGCCCCGGCAAGGACTACGACGGCTGGGGACTGCACCTGTGGGGCGACGGGCTCGCCGACGGGGTGCCCACCGACTGGGCCGCGCCACGCCCGCCGGACGGCGTCGACTCCTTCGGCGCGTTCTGGAGGGTGCCGCTGAAGGACGCCTCCCTTCCGGCGAACTTCATCGTCCACAAGGGCGACACCAAGGACCCCGGGCCCGACCAGTCGTTCACCCCGGCGCTGCAGCCCGACGCCTACGTCGCCTCGGGCGTGGCGAAGGCCCACCCGACCCGGGCGGCGGCCGAGAACGTCGCGATCCTGCATTACCACCGGCCGGACGGGAATTACGACGGCTGGGGACTTCATCTGTGGGGTGACGTGGCGAATCCCACCGAGTGGGCCGCGCCGCTGCCGCCCGCGGGCGAGGACGGGTTCGGCGTTCACTTCCGCGTCCCCCTGACCGAGGGGGCCAAGACCGTGAACTACATCATCCACAAGGGCGACACCAAGGACCTGCCGGACGACCAGTCGCTGGACCTGACCGCGACCGGCCACGAGGTGTGGCGGGTCGCGGCCACCGAGGGCCACCTGCTGCCCCAGCCCTCGGCGCGCGGGGCCGACGCCGACCTGTCGAAGTCGTCGGCGCACTGGATCGACCGCGCCACCGTCGCCTGGAAGGTCGCCCCCTCCACCACGAACCGCTACTCCCTGGCCTTCTCCGCCAAGGGCGGCATCACCTACGACAGGGGCGACCTGACCGGCGACCTCAGGATCATCCGGCTCGTACCCGGTGCGCTGACCGAGGCGCAGAAGGCGAAGTGGCCGCACCTGGCCGGGCACGCCGCGTTCACCGTCGACCCGCGCGACGCCGACCTGGTGCGCGAGGCCGTCCGTGGCCAGATCGTGGCCGTCGAGCGCGACGCCACCGGCGCGCTGCTCGCCGCCACCGGCGTGCAGATCCCCGGCCTGCTCGACGACCTGTACGCCAGGGCGGCGACCGCCGAGCTCGGCCCCTCCTGGAGCGGCGGCACGCCCAGGCTGTCGGTCTGGGCGCCGACCGCGGGCAAGGTCGAGCTGGCGCTCTACCGCGACTCCTCCGGCGGCAAGCGCACCGTTCACCCCATGCGCCGCGACGACGACACCGGCGTCTGGTCGGTGCGGGGACAGCGCGACTGGAAGGACCGCTACTACACCTTCCTGGTGACGGTCTACGTACCCAGCGAGGGCACAGCAGGGAAGGTCGTCGTCAACGAGGTGACCGACCCGTACAGCCTGTCGCTGTCGGCGGGCTCGGGCCGCAGCCAGCTCGCCGACCTGTCCGACCGGGCGCTGCGGCCCGACGGCTGGTCCTCCCTGGCCAAGCCCAGGGCCGTCCCCCAGCAGAAGGCGTCCGTCTACGAGCTGCACGTGCGCGACTTCTCCGCCTCCGACACGACCGTCCCGGCCGCCGAGCGCGGCACGTACGCGGCGTTCACCGGCGACTCGGCGGGGATGAGAGAGCTGCGCGGCCTGGCGAAGGACGGGCTGACCCATGTGCACCTGCTGCCCGTCTTCGACATGGCGACCGTCCCCGAGAGGAAGGCCGACCGGACCGAACCCGACTGCGACCTCGCCTCGATGCCCCCCGACTCCGAGGAGCAGCAGGCCTGCGTCGCGAGGACCGCGGCCAAGGACTCCTTCAACTGGGGCTACGACCCGCTGCACTACACCGTGCCCGAGGGCTCCTACGCCGCCGACCCCGACGGGTCGTCGCGGATCAGGGAGTTCCGCGGCATGGTCGGCGGGCTGAACAGGGCCGGGCTGCGGGTGGTGATGGACGTGGTCTACAACCACACCCACGCCGCGGGCCAGGACCCCGCCTCGGTGCTCGACCGCCTCGTGCCCGGCTACTACCACCGCCTGCTCGACGACGGCACGGTGGCCACCTCCACCTGCTGCGCCAACACCGCGCCCGAGCACGCCATGATGGGCAGACTCGTCGTCGACTCCATCGTCACCTGGGCCCGCGAGTACAAGGTGGACGGCTTCAGGTTCGACCTGATGGGCCACCACCCGAAGGCGAACATGGTCGCGGTCCGCGAGGCCCTGGACGCCCTGACCGTCGCCCGCGACGGCGTCGACGGCAAGTCGATCATCCTGTACGGGGAGGGCTGGAACTTCGGCGAGGTGGCCGACGACGCCCGCTTCGAGCAGGCCACCCAGGCCAACATGGCGGGCACCGGGATCGGCACCTTCAGCGACCGGCTGCGCGACGCGGTGCGCGGCGGCGGCCCGTTCGACGCCGACCCCCGTGTGCAGGGCTTCGGCTCGGGACTCGCCGGAGCGCCCAACGGCTCACCGGCCAACGGCGACGAGGCGCAGCAGAGGTCCCGGCTGCTGAACTACCACGACCTGATCAAGGTCGGGCTCGCCGGCAACCTCCGCGACTACACCTTCACCGCCTCCGGCGGCGAGCAGGTCAAGGGCTCGCAGGTGAGCTACAACGGCTCCCCCGCCGGTTACGCCGCCTCCCCGGGCGAGGTCGTCACCTACGTCGACGCCCACGACAACGAGACGCTGTTCGACGCGCTGGCGTACAAGCTGCCCCCGGCGACCGCGATGGCCGACCGGGTGCGCATGCAGTCGCTCTCGCTGGCCACGGCCGTCCTCGGACAGGGCACCTCGTTCGTGCACGCGGGCAGCGAGCGGCTGCGTTCCAAGTCCCTCGACCGCAACTCCTACGACTCGGGCGACTGGTTCAACCGGCTGCTGTGGGACTGCTCGGCGGGCAACGGCTTCGGCGCCGGGCTCCCCCCGAGGCCCGACAACGAGGAGAAGTGGCAGTACGCCAGACCGCTGCTCGCCGACCCGGCGCTGAAGCCGGACTGCGCGGCGATCGGCGCGGCCCGCGCCCGGTACGGGGAGCTGCTGAGGATCCGCTCCTCCTCGCCGGTCTTCGGCCTCGCCACCCTGGCCGAGGTGCAGAAGCGCCTCACCTTCCCGACGAGCGGCACCTCGGAGACCCCGGGTGTCGTGACCATGCACCTGGACGCCACGGGGATCGACCCGCGCTGGAAGTCGATCACCGTCGTCTTCAACGCGACCCCCGAGGCGCGGCCGCAGACCGTCGCCGCGCTGAAAGGCACCCAGGCGACGCTCCATCCCGTCCAGACGGCCGGCGACGACGCCGTCGTGAAGCGGTCGACGTTCGACCCCGCCACGGGCACGCTGACGGTGCCGGCCCGCACGGTCGCCGTCTTCGTCCAGCCCTGACCCCCGCACACCCCGGAAAGGCGGCCGGGCCAGGTGTTGCAGCACCCGGCCCGGCCAGGGAACCCGTCCATCGATCCTGGAGGCCCCCTCGTGAAACCCTACAGAGTCGTCGTTGCCACGGCGTTAAGCGCTCTGGTGAGCGCCGCCGTGCTGGTGCCCGGCGCGCTCCCCGCCCAGGCGGCGCCGCCCACCCCCGGCCCGATCGTGAAGCTGTGGAACTGGAACTGGAACTCCGTCGCCAGGGAGTGCACCGACGTCCTCGGCCCTGCCGGATACGCCGCCGTGCAGGTCTCCCCGCCGAACGACTCGATGTCGCGGGGCGGCTCGGTCTGGTGGGACATCTACCAGCCCGCCCGCTACACCCTCACCGGCAAGTTCGGTGACGAGAACGCGTTCAGGAACATGGTGAACGCCTGCCACGCGGCCGGCGTCAAGGTGCACGCCGACGCCGTCGTCAACCACATGACCGGCCAGGGCAGCACCAGCTACGGCGGCTACGGCTTCGGCAAGTACAACTACCCCGGGCTCTACTCCGCCGCCGACTTCCACTCCCCCGCCTGCACGATCAACGGCTCCGACTACACAGGCGACGCCTGGCGGGTGCAGAACTGCGAGCTGGTCGGCCTGGCCGACCTCAACACCGGCTCCGAGTACGTCCGCGACCAGATCGCCGGCTACCTCAACAAGCTGACCTCCCTGGGCGTGGACGGCTTCCGCATCGACGCCGCCAAGCACATCGACCCCGGCGACCTCGCCGCGATCAAGGGCAGGCTCACCGGCTCGCCGTACATCCACCAGGAGGTCATCCAGGGCGACGGCGAGGCGATCAGCCCGAGCCAGTACACCGGCGTCGGCGACGTGCACGAGTTCGTGTACGGGCGCAAGCTCAAGGAGCAGTTCAACGGCGGCCAGATCAGGAACCTGCGGTCCTTCGGGCAGAGCTGGGGCCTGTCGGTGCCGAGCGACAAGGCCGTGGTGTTCGTCGACAACCACGACACCGAGCGCAACGGCTCGACCATGAACTACAAGTACGGCGACGCCTACCGGCTGGCCAACGTCTTCATGCTCGCCTGGCCGTACGGCACGCCCAGGGTCTACTCCGGGTTCACCTGGAGCGACGGCGAGGCCGGCCCGCCGTCGGCCGGCGGCGGCTTCGCCACCGACGCCGACTGCGGCAACGGCCGGTGGACCTGCTTCCACCGCCAGATGAACGGCATGGTCGGCTTCAACCGCGCCGTGCAGGGCACCTCGGTCGGCAACTGGTACGACAACGGCGACAACGTGATCGCCTTCAGCCGGGGCGCCAAGGGCTGGGTCGCGATCAACAACGAGGGCGGCGCCGTCACCCGCACCTTCTCCACCGGCCTGCCCGCCGGGACCTACGCCAACGTCGCGGGCGGCGGCTCGGTGACCGTCGGCGCGGACGGCTCGGCCTCGGTGACCGTCCCGGCCAGGGGCGCGGTCGCCGTCCACACCGGCGCCTCGGGCCCCGGCCCCAGCCCGACGCCGACGGTCGACCCCGGCCAGGTCGCCACCACGTTCAACGCGACCGTGACCACGAGCTGGGGCCAGAACGTCTTCGTCGTCGGCGACGTCGCCGCGCTGGGCTCCTGGAACCCGGCGAACGCCGTCGCCCTGTCGTCGGCCGCGTACCCGGTCTGGAGGGCCACGGTGAACCTGCCGGCCGGCACGACGGTCCGGTACAAGTACGTCAAGAAGAACTCCGACGGCTCGGTGACCTGGGAGAGCGACCCCGACCGCTCCTTCACCACCCCGTCGGGCGGCACCGCGACGCGCACCGACTCCTGGCGCTGACCCCCGCCCGGCCCTGACCTGCCCTGACCTGACCTGCCCTGACTGACACGGCCCGGCCCTGGCCGGCGCGGCCCGGAAAGCCGTGCCGGTCGGGGCCGGTCTCCCGGCCCCGCGCGAGGGCCCGGCTACGGTATGCCGGGTGCAGTCGGTTATCGCAGCATTCATCCCGATATGGTGTATCGGCGCCCTCGGCTGGCTGGCCGCCCGGTTCGAGTGGGCGAGCGACCAGGCCCGGCAGGCGCTGACGCGGTTCGCGTTCACCGTCGCGATGCCCGCGGTGCTGTTCACGACGCTCAGCCGTACCCCGCTCGACCGGATCCAGCCCGGCCCGCTGCTCGCCTTCGCGGTCAGCACCTTCGCCGTCGGCCTGCTCGCGCTCGCGCTGTTCCGCGGCGGGCTGCCGGAACGGGTGCTCGGCGCGATGTCGTCGGCCTACGTCAACGCCGGCAACCTCGGCATCCCCGTCGGCCTGTACGTCCTGAACGACGCGACGTTCGTGGTGTCGGTCCTGATCTTCCAGGTCCTGCTGGTCTCCCCGCTGATCTTCCTCGGCCTCGGGGCCGGGCGCGCGTCCTTCCTCGCCCCGCTGCGGACGCCGATCGTGATCGCCTCGTTCCTCGGCCTGGGCGTGTCGGCCCTCGGCCTGCGACTGCCCGACCTCGCGCTGCGGCCCCTGGAGATCCTCGGCGGCGCCGCGGTGCCCCTGGCGCTCTTCTCGCTGGGCATGTCCCTGAACGGCTCGGCCGTCTCCTGGCGCGGGACGGCGCCGGCGGTGACGCTCAAGCTGCTGCTCCAGCCGCTGGTGGCCTTCCTGGCCGGGCGCTTCCTCCTCCACCTCGACGGCCCGGCGCTCTTCGCGGCCGTCCTGTTCGCCGGGCTTCCCACCGCGCAGAACACGTTCGTGTACGCCGCCGAGTACGGCCGCCCCACCGACCTGCCCCGCGACGCCATCCTCGTCTCCAGTGTCCTGTCCCTGGGCACCCTGTCCGCCATCGCCCTGCTGGGAGCCGGGTAGTTCGCGACAGCCGCCCGACGAGACGGAGCTATGGGCGCGTCCGCTCCACCAGGGCGGCGAAACCGTCGAGATGGCGCGCGAGGCTGTACTCGAACAATCCGTCCACGTCCGGCACCTCCTCCCCGGTGAGCGTGGCCAGCAGCGGGAACCGTCCGGAGTCGAGGAGCTCGTCGGCCCGCTCCCGCTGCGCCAGCCACCACCGGTCGAGCGTCACCCCGGTCTCCTGCTCGGCCTCGGCCTCGTCCGCCATGGACAGCGCGACGCTGAGGACCAGCGCGGGCAGCGTGAGCGCCTCGCGGATCCGGGTCGTCATGGGCAATCCGAGCCCGTCGAGCGCGCGCAGGGTCCATTCGGTGTGCTCCATCACGTTGGGCGCCAGCGACGGGCGGACGAGCGAGACGGCCCTGGGCAGCCAGAGGTGCCGCCGGCACAGCTCCCACTGCAGGCGGGAGATCAGTTCGAGCCTGGCCCGCCAGCCGTCCGGCCCCGGGACGGGTAGCTCGGGTTCACCGAAGACCTCGTCGGTCATCTGCGTCACCAGCTCCTCCTTGCTCGACACGTGCCGGTACAGCGACATCGGGCCGACGCCGAACTCGGCCGCGAGCCGCCGCATGGACACGGCGTCGAGTCCCTCGGTGTCGGCGATCGCGATGGCGGCGCGGAGCGTCCGCTTCCGGCTCAGCGCCTGCCTGGGAACGCCGGCCCGCCGTGGTCCGGGAGGAGGGGGCACGACGACCGGCCGCGTCCGGCCGGTGAGGGCGCCGACCACCGTGCCGGCGCCGACCCTCGTCTCGACCAGCCCCTCGTCGCGGAGGGTGGCCATCACCCTGGTCGCGGTCGCGACCGCGACGCCCCATCTCCGGGCGATCTCCCGGACGGACGGCACCCGATCCCCGGGCCTCAGGTCACCGGCCAGGATCCGGGCGCGGATCTCCGCGACGATCTGCCGGTACGGCGGTTCCGGTCGCTGCGCAGACGACGGCATGGAAGAGCCCCCGATCTCCTGGTGAGGTTGCCGAACGCGACGAGTGTACTAGTTCAATCTCTCCGTACCAGTTCACTTTGGCGTGCCGGAACCTCGAAATATGACCATTTATATGACCGGCTCAATACGCTGTACCCATGACAGTCGATACACCGTACGCATCCGTGCGGCGGGCGGATGACACGGACCGGCAGGCGGTCTCGGACGTCCTGACCGAGGCGTTCACGAACGATCCCCTCGTCCGCTGGCTCTTTCCCGACGCGGGCCGGCGGGGCCGTCTCCAGGCGCACCATCACCGCTCCCTGCTCGCCCGTCCCGCCGCCGAGGCGTATCTGGCCGGCCACCGCGAGGGCGCCTCGATATGGCTGATCCTGGCCGCGGGCCGGACGCCCCACGAGGAGCACCCGGACGCGTCCGGCGCGGGCCGGGAAACGGCCTTCGGTGAGGACGGCGCGCGATTGACGGCCCTGGGCCGGGCGCTGGCCTCGCGGCATCCCGACCGCGAACCGCACCTCTACCTCCCGTGCATGGGAGTGGTCAGCGAGCGGCAGGGAACCGGGCTCGGCTCGGCGATGTTGCGGCACCGGCTGGAGCGAGCGGACGCCGACGGGCTCGCCGCGTATCTGGAAGCGAGCTCGCCCCGCAGCCACGCCCTCTACCTGCGGCACGGATTCGAGGATCTCGGCGAGCCGGTCCGGGTGGCGGACGGCCCGCCCCTGTGGCCGATGTGGCGCCCGCCGCGCCGCTGACCACCGGCTCACACCACCCGTCCAACAAACAGGAAGAGAGAACGTCGATGACAACGAACCGCGACGCCGACCGGCGGCCGCCGACCCTGGTGCTCGTCCACGGCACGCACTCCTCGTCGGCCTGGGCCTCGGGGCTCACCACCGAGCTCACCCTGCGCGGGCACCGGTGCGTGGCCGTCGACCTCCCGGGGCACGGCGCCGAGGCGTTCTACCCCCGTTCGTACCAGGCCCCGCAGGACCTCGGGGAGCTGGCGATCGAACCGTCGCCGCTCGCCAAGATCACCATCGACGACTATGTCGAGCGCGTCGTGGACGTGGTGCGCCGCGCCCGCCGTCACGGGCCGGTGATCCTCGCCGGCATGAGCCAGGGCGGCGTCACCGTGAGCAGGGTCGGCAACGCCGTCCCCGAACTGCTCGACCGGGTCGTCTATGTCGCGGCGTACTGCTGCGTGGACCTGCCGAACATGGCCGCCTACCTCGAGACGCCGGAGAACGGCGACAGCCTGCTCCCCCGGATCGCCGCGACCGTGGTCGCCGATCCGGCGGTCCTGGGGGCGACCCGGCTCAACTGGCGCTCGGCCGACCCGGCGGTGTTCCACGCCGTCAGGGACGCCCTCGCCGGAGACTTCACCGACGAGGGGGTGCGGCGGCTGCTCGGCGCGCTGGAGCCGGACGAGAGCGCCGGCATTCCCCTGGCCGAGGCCCGGGGCGAGGCGCACACCTGGGGCCGGATTCCCCGGACCTACGTGCGTTTCACCCTCGACCGGCTGATCCCGCCCGCGTTGCAGGACCGGTTCGTCGCGGAGGCCGACCGCCTCACTCCGGACAACCCGACCGACGTGCGGAGCGTCGCGGCCCCCCACGTCGGCCCGTTCGACCGGCCGGAACTGGTGGAGATCTTCTCGGAACTCGCCGCCGGTCGCTGACCCGGCGCGGCGCGCTCCGGGACAAGCGACACGCTCCGGAAGAGGTCGCGCACGGCAGGTCGAGGCCGGGGCCCCGGGGACCGGTCAGCCCAGGCGCCAGACGCGGACGGTGTCGTCGCCGCCTCCGGTGACCGCGACGGGGCGCCCGCCGAGTTCGGTCACCGCGGCGGCGAACACGTTGTGGTCGTGGGCCTTGAACGGCCGCCCCGCCGGCTTTCCCGTGTCGAGGTGGTGGACCCGCGCGGTGGAGTCGTTGCTGCCGGAGACGACGACGGTGAGCGACCCCACCCGGCCGACGGCCAGGGAGTAGACCCAGCCGCTGTGACTCCGGATGGGCGGGCGCACCTCACCGGCGCCCGCGGCGTCGTCGATGTGGATGTCCTGCGCGCCTCCGGCGGACAGCACCACGAGCCTGCCGTCCAGCTCGGCCGTGGTGACGACCGTGACCTGGGACCGCTGGGTGAGGATCGTCTCGCCGGGCCCCGAGCGGAGCGGCCAGCGGCGCACCGTGCCGTCGCCGCCACCGGTGAACACGACGGGCTCGCCGTCGAGCTCGGCGGTGGCCAGGCCGAACACGGCGCCGGCGGAGGCGCGGCGGGCCTTGCCGATCGCGGCGCCCGTCCTCAGGTCCCACAGGCGCAGGCTCCCGTCGCGGCCGCCGGTCACCACGACGGGCTCGCCGTCGAGGGTGGCCAGGGCGAGGGAGAAGACGGGCACGGCGGCGTCGAAGGGCCTGCCGACCGGCTTGCGGGTGGTGAGGTCCCAGCGGCGTACGGTGCCGTCGTCGCCGCCCGACACCGCGATCGTCCTGCCGTCCAGCTCGGTGACCGCGACGGAGCGCACCCAGTTGGTGTGCCCGGTGAGCGTGGCCAGCGGCCTGCGGGTGGCGAGGTCCCACAGGCGGACGGTGCGGTCGTTGGCACCGGAGACGATCACGGGCCTGCCGCCGATCTGGGCGATCGCCACCGTCTGGAGGTCGTCGCGATGGCCGCGCAGCGGGCCGCCGACCGGCGCGCTCCTCCAGTCCCCGGTGACCGAGGTGGGGGTGGCCGCGGGGGACGCCGATCCACCGGGAGAGGGGGAACCGCTGGGAGACGGCGAAGTGCTGGGCGGTGCTGATTCGCCGGGCGAGGGCGATCCGGCGGAGACCGACGGGGATCCGGTCAGCGCGACGGGGGTGGGGTCCGCGGGCTCCTCCCCCGTACCCGCCAGCAGCGGCGGGAGCACGAAGACTCCCGCGGAGACCGCGAGGGCGGAGGCCGCGACGGCGGCCCCGATCCGCCACGGGCGCGATCGTCCGGACCCGCCGGGCGCGGTCGCGTCGGCGGATCCCTCCCGCGTGTCACCGGGAAAGGCCTGTCCCCCGGGATCCGCCGGGCGCCACTGCCCCGGCATGGCGCCCGGGCCGATCGGTGACCGCCCGGCGTACGACGGCTGCGCGGGCGCGGTGCCCAGCCCGGGTGGCGACAACGGCGGGGACGGCGGGAGCTGGGACGGCGGGAGCTGGGACGGCTGCCGGGAGCCGGCACTCCACCCGGGAGACGGCTGCCCGGACTCGCCGTCCCAACCGGGGGACGGCTGGGGCGACGGCGGCCGGTCCCGTACCGGGTCCCCGGCCCGCGGCGGTGACGGTGGCGCGACGGCACCCGCCGACGGCTGGCGGATCAGCCGGAACAGCAGGTCGGGGGCGGTCGGCCGGTCGGCGGGGGTCTTGGCCAGGCAGGCGCGCAGCAGCGGCCGCAGCCCCTCGGGCACCCCGGACAGGTCGGGCTCGGCGTTGAGGATGCGGTGGAGCACGGCCGGGATGGAGTCCTGGCCGAACGCGGGGCCGCCGGTGGCCGCGAACACCATCGTCACGGCCCAGCTGAACACGTCCGAGGGAGCGGCGACGAGCTGACCGTGCACCTGCTCGGGTGACATGTAGGCCGGGGTCCCGATGGCGCCGCTGGTCTGGGCGGGCCCTGCGTCGAGCGCCTTGGAGATGCCGAAGTCGATGACCCGCGGGCCGTCGAAGCCGAGGAGCACGTTGGCCGGTTTGAAGTCGCGGTGCGCGATCCCCGCCTGGTGGATGGCGACGAGCGCGGTGGCCGTGCTGATCGCGACGCGCTGCAGGGCGGCGCCGTCGCGCGGCCCCTCGCTCTCGACGGCCTGCTGCAGCGACGGCCCGTCGATGAACTCGCTCACCACGTAGAGGTGGTCGTCGCTCTCCCCCGCGTCGAGCACCCGGGCGGTGCAGAACTCGGCGATCTGCCGGGCGACGGCGATCTCCCGTTGGAAGCGCGTCCTCGCGACCTGGTCGGCGGCGAACCTCGGGTGCAGCACCTTGACCGCGACGCGCTCACCGGCCGGGTCACGGCCGAGGTAGACCGTGCCCTGCCCGCCCTCACCCAGCCTGGCCTCGATCGTGTACGGCCCGAAGGCGGTGGGGTCGCCGGATCTGAGCTCCGTACCGGCCATCGTGCTCCTCCCCCGCCGCGAACCCGCCCGAGTGGTCCGGCGGCCGGCGCCCTGCCGCACACGCCGGGTTCCGGGCAGCCGAGTCCCGGAAAGGAGCATGCCAGCATCAGCGAATTAGACCAAATGCCTACCGACTGTCAGTCGAGGATGTTGGCGTGCAGGGCGCGCAGCACCGCGTTGGTCCGGTCGCGCGCCCCGAGTTTGAGCAGCATGGTCGAGACGTGGTTCTTCACCGTGCCTTCGGCCAGGAACAGGGCCTGGGCGATCTCGCGGTTGCTGTAACCCTCCGCGACGAGCCGCAGCACCTCCACCTCTCGTTCGGTGAGCCGCTGGATCGCGGGCAGGTCGTCGTCCGCCGGCCGGCGGCGGTGCACCGCGCGCAGCAGCCGATCGGTGATCGACGGCGAGATCAGCGTCCCTCCGTCGGCCAGGACGCGGATGGCCCGGGTCAGCCGTTCGAGCGTCACGTCCTTCAGCAGGTAGCCGCATGCCCCCGCCCGCATCGCGTCCAGCACCAGGGTGTCGTTGTCGAACGTGGTCAGCACGAGCACCGGCGGCGAGTCGTCCGCGCGCTCCCGCAACGCCTCGAGCACCCAGATGCCGTCGTGGCGGGGCATGCGCAGGTCGAGCAGGACGACGTCGGGGGCGTGCTCCTCGATCGCCGCCAGCGCGGACATGCCGTCGTCGGACTCCCCCACCACCTCGATGTCGTCGGTCAGGTCGAGCAGGCTGCGGATGCCCTGCCGGACCAGGGTCTGGTCGTCGACCACGATCACCCGGATCACCGCGCGGGCACCCTGGCGGTGACGCGGAAACCGTCGCTGCCGTCGAGCCGCACGTCGCCTCCGATCGCGTCGATCCGCTCGCTCAGGCCGCGCAGCCCGTTGCCCGGCCGCAGTTGAGGGCTGCCGCGCCCGTCGTCGACGGAGGTGAGCTTCACGACCCGGTCCGGGGTGCTCTCGATCCGGATGCGCAGCGAGGTCGCGTCCGCGTGCCGGATGGTGTTGGTGACGATCTCCTGGACGACGCGGATGAGCGTCATGGTCACCTCCTCGGTGGGACGTACGTCGTCGTCGATCCACACGCCGATGTCGAGGCCGGGAATGTCGCGTACCACGGCGGCCAGGGACTCGCGCAGATCGGGCGCGTCGGCGCGCAGCTGCCCGACGGTCGTGCGCACGTCGCGGAGCAGGTCCCGCGCCACCCGGTCGGCGCGCTCGACGTGCACGCGCGCGCCGGGGCCGTCGTGGTGCCGGGCGACCTCCAGCTCCAGGGTGAGCGCCGTGAGCTGGTGCCCCATCAGGTCGTGCAGTTCCCGGGCGATGCGCAGGCGTTCGTGGGCGCGTGCGGTGTCGGCCAGGATGACGCTCGCCGCCCGCAGCTCCAGATGCGCCTCACTCAGCTCGCGGCGTATCCGCTGCTCCCGGATGGTCGCCAGCGAGCTCAGCAGCGTCGCGACCTGGATCAGCAGGTACAGCAGCGCGCTGAGGCCGATCTCGGTGAGGGTGGCGCCGGTGAGGCCCACGCTCGCGGCGATGACGACGGTGTTGAGCACGACCACCACCGGGCCCGCCCACGGCGGCGCGACGTACGCGCTCAAGGCCGCGGTGAAGACCAGCAGGATCGGCAGCCACCCGGCGCCGGGCGCCGTCAGGACCGTCAGCCATCCCAGCGCGACGGCCGCGCCGTAGCAGGCCCACGCCCGCCTCGGCCGGCGATCCTCCCAGAGCGCGGCGGTCAGCGAGGTGACCAGCAGCGCCACGAACAGCACGCCCCACACCGGCAGGGGCACCCATGTCCGGGCCGCGCCGAGCAGTATCGGGATGCCCACCGCGAGGCATACCAGTAGCACCGCCAGCCCAGCCCACCCGTCCGGCTCGATTCGCCGCATACCATCACTCTACTGACGCTCGCATCCGCGCCGAGGTGCCGAAAGTCATGGGTGCCTATGCTGACCATCGGCACAGGCGCCAGGGGCTCGCCCTTCCTAACGTCGACGGCATGCATGCGACAACGTCATCTCCCGCCGTCGAAGCGGACCGTCTGCACAAGCGCTACCGCTCCAAGGTCGCCGTCGAGGAGGTCAGCCTTTCTGTCGCCGCCGGCGAGATCTTCGGCATCCTGGGACGCAACGGAGCCGGCAAGACGACCACCGTCGAGCTGATCGCCGGGCTCAGGCGGCCCGACCGCGGTACCGTCCGCGTGCTCGGCCTGGACACCCGGCGCGACCGGGCCCGGCTGCGCCAGGTCCTCGGAGTCCAGTTGCAGGAGGCCACCCTGCACCCCGCGCTCACGGTCACCGAGCTGGTCCGCCTGTACGGGACCTTCTACCGCGACCCGCTGCCGGCCGCCGGCCTGATCGAGTCGGTCGGCCTGACCGCCTCCCACCGCACCCGCTTCGAGAATCTCTCCGGCGGCCAGCAGCAACGGCTGTCGATCGCGCTCGCCCTCGTCGGGCGGCCCCGGGTGGTGATCCTCGACGAGCTCACCACCGGGCTCGATCCCGAGGCGCGCCGCCAGATGTGGTCGGCCCTTGAGCGGCTGCGCGAGTCCGGCGTGACCGTCCTGCTCGTCAGCCACGCCATGGAGGAGGTCGAACGACTGTGCGACCGGGTCGCGCTGCTCGACGAGGGACGGGTCATCGCCCTCGACTCGCCCTCCGGGCTCGTGCGAAGGGCCGGGTTCGCCCAGCGGGTCACCTTCCGCACGGCCACCCCCGTGCCGAGCGGGCTGCTCGAAGGACTCGGCGAGGTCGAGCGGGTACGCGCCGACGGCGACCACGTCCTCGTCGAAGGCCGCGGTGACCTGCTCCAGGCCGTCAGCGTAGCGCTCGTGCGCGCCGGCGTCGTGGCGACCGAGACGCGCAGCGAACAGGCCGGCCTGGACGACGCCTTCGTCGCCCTGACCGGGCACCGGCTCGACACCGAGGAGACGATCCGATGACGGACGTCACCGTCCACCGCCCCGGCCCGCGCGCCTGGGCCGGACTGCTGATCTGCGAGCTCAAGATGGTCGCCCGCGACACCGCCGGGCTGATCGTGCCGATCGGCCTGCCCATGCTCATCCTGGTGATGAACGCCTCGTCCGCCGGCCGGGAGACGATCGCGCACGGTCGCACGGCGTTCGACGTCCACGTGCTGCCGTTGGTGTTCACGATGGTCGTGGCCTTGACCGGCATCGTCAACATGCCGAGCTTCCTGGCCCACTACCGTCACAGCGGCATCCTGCGACGTCTCGGGGTGACGCCCGCCTCGCCCGTGCTGATCCTCGTCGCCCAGGCGGCCGCCGGCGTGCTGCAGATCGCCGTCGGCGTCGCGGCCGCCTGGATCCTGGCCGTGCTGGCGTTCGACGCCAACCCCCCGGTGCGCGTCGGCGCGGCGCTCGGTGTGCTGGCGCTGACGGTGGCCGCCATGTACGCCGTGGGCCTGGTCGTCGCCGCGCTGTCGCCCACCCCGAACTCCTCCGTGGCGATCGGCCTGAGCGTCTTCTTCGTCCTGGGCGCCACCGGCGGCATGTTCGGCGGGCGCGACAGCCTCCCTGAGGTGATCACGACGATCGGGCAGTGGCTGCCGTTCGGCGCCGGGAGCCAGGCCCTGTCGGCCGCCTGGATCGGCGCTCCCGTCGAGGCCTCCAACCTGATCGGCCTGGCCGCCGGCGTCGTGTCCGGCGGCGTCGTCGCGGCCGTGTTCTTCCGCTGGGACTAGTAGACCTCGCTCCTGTTGTTGACGATCTCGTCGAGCAGGGCGGTGGTGTCGGCGTAGCGCTGGGCCGTCGAGCTGTTGACCGGCAGGTCCAGCGTGGCGAAGCCGTACCGGACGGCCTGTCCGACCGTGGTCGTCCCGAGCGCGCGGGTGAGCTTACTGTCGATCTTCGTCGAGGCGTTGATCTGCCGCGCGGCCAGGTCGAACAGAGTCGCCAGCAGCTGGAACCTGGCGGGACCAGGCTGTGGACCGCCGGCCGAGAGCACCGCGTCGGCCTCGGCGTTGTCGAGCGCCCCGTTCGCGGAGCTGTCGAACCGCTGGTAGGTGGCCTGGACCCGGGCCAGCAACTCGGCTGTGCGGGCCTCGGGGTGGGTCTTCCAGTAGCCGTGCGAGCGCGGGTCACGGGTCGGCGTGACCTCGGTGATCGTCGTGGTGGCCGACGCGGCCACCGGCTCGTAGGTGCAGCCGTTGGCGTTGCCGTACGCCACGGAGGCGTGGTCGGTCAGCTTGTCCCCGGCGACGAACAGCAGGCTGGGCCTGGCCGTGAACCGCACCGACTGGTCGCCGCTCGCGGCCAGCTCGCCCAGCGACCACGTCAGCGTCGTCGTCCCGTCGGCGTTGCGGGTGACCCCGGTCGGCTTGGGGCCCGTGCCCCGGTCGAGGGCCTGGCTGTAGTAGACCTCCTTGGGGAGCGTGTCGGTCAGGACGACGCCGGTGGCCTTGCCACTGCCGACGTTGGCGACCTTCAGGTCGACCGTGATCGCCTCGCCCGCGTTGACCGTGGTGGTCGCGCGCTTGTCCAGGGTGAGCTTGGGCGCGTGGACCTTGGTCGAGGCGGTCGCGGAGTTGTTCGCCGTGTTGGCCTCGGCTCCACCGGCGAGGTCCTTCGCGGTCACCTCGGCCTTGTTGGTCAGGACCTTCGCGTCCTCGGTGTCGCAGGGGATCTCATAGGTGAATGCCTCGGTCTTCGTGCCGCCTGCGCCGAGCTGCCCGACCTGACGCGTCTGGACGTCGCCGGTCGGCGGGGTGTCCTTCACGCTTGTCTGGGTCGCTGCGCCTGTGCCGATGTTGTCCAGCTTGACCTGATAGGTGAGGGTGTCGCCGGGCTCGGCGTCGGCCTTGTCGACGGTCTTCTCGATGGCCAGGTCGGGGTTGTAGAGGTTGAAGAAGGACATCTCCTGCCGGATCGCGGTGTCGAAGGTCAGTTCCGGCTCCACGTCGCCCCCGGCGCCTCCGCAGGCAGGCGCGCCCGCGGGCCAGGCGCTGCAGGCCCAGCCGACGCGGTCGGGGGACTGTGCCCTGAACTTGATCGCGGGCCAGTCGTTGTGGTCCGTGAGCGTGGTCAGGCCGTCCGCGTTGTTGATGTTCACCGGCTGGTTCGTCGTGTCGATGATCGGGACGTTGGTGCCGGCCGTGCGGTTGTCGTTCCAGTTGAGCGGCCCGTTGCCGGCGCCGGCTCGGATCACGGGGTCGCCGCCCGGGTTGGCGACGTTGGGGGCCCACCAGAACGTCCAGTCCGTGCCGTCGCCGATGCCCGATGTCTCGTCCAGCCCGCCTTCGACCAGCTGGGGCAGCCCGCCGTCGGACAGGTCCAGCCGCACCGCGCCCACCCTCCAGTCGCGGAACTGGTCGACCAGCAGCGGCGGCGCGCTGTTGGGGATGCCCGTCTGGAAGAAGTAGTTCATGACACTGAGGTAGTTGGGCTTGTTGTTGACGTTCTCGTCGCCGCCGTGCCGCAGGGCCATGGCGTGGAAGAGCTCGTGCAGGATGGTGCCGGCCTGGTCCTGGTCGGTGCCGACGTTGGCGTCGACATCGCCCGTGCCCGGGGTGAGCACCTGAACGTCCGTCGTGTGGGCGCTGGTGGTGTCGCACCTGCGGTTGTTGCCGACGTGGATCTGGGTTCCGGTGGTGACGTCGTCTCCGGCCGCGGTCGTCTGCAGCATGCCGTCGCCGCCGTAGTCGGCGGTGAAGTCGGCCACGCACATGGTCCGCCAGTCGCCGAGAGTGACGATGAAGTCCTTGTTGTTGTCACGGACGGGCTCGCAGCACTGGCCGGAGGTTCCGACGGCGTTCAGCAGGCGGTGCGCGAAGATCCCGTAGTGCGCGTAGGGGGCGAGCTCGGCCGGGAAGTTGGCGGTGCGCGCGTTGCGGAAGTCATTGGTGTTCAGACCCAGCTGGGCCTGTTCGGCCAGTTGCGCGCCCTCCCGGTAGATGAAGTCGATGCCGTCCTGACGCGGCCCCGGGTAGGGGCAGGGACTCGTGGCCGCGATGGGCGCGTCCTCCAGGGCTTTCTTGACCAGGGTGATCGCGCCCGCCTTGGGCTCGTGCGAGTGCCTGGTGGCGGGGGCGGCGTCCTCCATGTGGTCGAGCTGCAGGATGACCGTCTTGCGGCACGGGTCGGCGCCGAGCGCGGGCAGATCGACGAGCACGTCACCGGCCGCGTTCCTGATGCCGGACAGCTCGATGAGGTCCGGGATGCCGTCGAGGTCGGTGTCCGGCATCTCGGCGCCGGCGGTGATACCGATCCTGGTGATCCGGCCGTCGTTGTCGCGGGGGATGCCATGGTCGCCGTCGCCCTGGATGCAGGACTGGCCCTTGGCCGTCCGGCCGTCGGACCGGACGCACGGGGCGCCGAAGACGAGCTGGTCGCCCGAGAGCGTGCCCGAGCGCAGGTCGTAGGTGAGGTTCAGCTCCCAGTCCTCGTCGTTGGGGCTGATGTCCATCCGGTCGGAGTTGGAGTTGAAATCGCTGTCGTAGTCCCACATCGCGACCGTGATGTCCACGGTGGGTTTGTCGCCGGGCCAGTTCTCGTAGGTGAAGGTCCAGCCGCCGGGCGCCTCGGGCAGGCCGCGGGGCTCGAACTCGTCGTCCTCGATGCGGGGGCCCGTCACCAGCGGGCCATCGGCGATCTTCACCCTGGGGAAGTAGTCGCCGTCGCCCACCCCCCCGCTGTCCGGGTCCTCGACCTGGAAGAGGTACTCGATCTCGAAGATGATCTTGATGCCGGGGGGCGCCGCCGCCGCGGGAGTGGCGATGAGCGGTATGGAGGCCAGGAACAGCGCCAGCATCGCCGCGAATGACAGACCAGCCTTCGTTCTCAAGCCCATGATGTTCTCCCCTGGAGTGCTGCGAGAAGAGCATCGTCCGTCGTGGGCCGGCCCGGCGCCTGAGTACCCCCGTACCCAAATCTCACTGGTTGCGCATGATGTCCACGTAGAGGTCCCAGCAGCGCTTGGTGCCGATGTCGAAGACGATCGCGGCCTTCCACGGTCTGCTTCTTGAAGGGCGGGCGAAGGACGATCTTGGCGGCCTCGGGGTCGAACCACCGGTTGAACTCGGCGCCCGGGGTGACGTTGCCCGGGGACGGCCTGGCGGGGTCCGCGAGCCGGCCCCCGCCAGGCTCGCGGCTTTCCCGGCAGCCGGTGCGACACCCGCGAGGAGCGGCACCGGCGTCATCGACACGATGACGAGGACGGATCCAGCCCTTTTCCCACCCACCCCCCGTGGATCGGTCAGGACGGGTCTTTCCGAACGTTAGGCAGGGCCGCGCCGGAAAGCATGAGTATCCCCTACTCATCCACCGGATCCCCGCCCGGCAAAAACCCGCGAATCCCCACGTCATGGACATGCTTCCCCCGCACCCGGCAGCGAGGACGCCGAGGAGCGATCACCGAGGGCGCGACCGCGGTTCAGGGCATCGCCGTGTTGGCGTCCCGGCTCACCACGGCGAGCACCCCGTCGATCTCGGAGAGCGCCGTGGTGAGCTCCGTTATCGAGCCGGCGCCGTGAACGGTGAGCCAGAGCGAGACGGTCGCCGGGCTCTGCCCCTCGGGGCGCTGGCCGACGGACAGCTCGTCCACGCCGAACCCCCGCCGCGTGCATTCGGCCAGTGCCCGCCGCAGCACGCCCTGCTCGCCGAGGTAGGTCAGGTGGAGCCGCGAGGGTGCGTACTTGGACCGGGGAAGCCGGTCGGCCAGCGGCGTGAGGACGAACACCGTCGCGAAGTACCCGGCGGTCACGATGATCGCCAGCAACCACAGCCCGGCCCCCGCCGCCATGCCCACCCCGGCGGTGAGCCAGACGGCCGCGGCGGTGGTGAGGCCGCGGACCGCGTCACCGCGGACGAATATCAGTCCCGCGCCCAGGAAGCCGATGCCGGACACGATCTGGGAGGCCACCCGGGACGGATCGAGGTTGACGTTCTCCCCCAGGACATCGGCGAAGCCGTATTTCGACACCAGCATGATCAGGGCGGCGGCGAAGCCGACCAGGGTGTGGGTGCGCAGGCCCGCGCTCTTCTGGCGGACCTCCCGCTCAAGGCCGATCATGGCCGAGAGCGCGAAGGCCAGGAGCAGTGCCCCCACCTGCGCCCAGCCCTGTCCGGCGAGTTCACCGAGAGGTGCCATCCCCATCACCCCCGGTCCCGGTCCCGCGCCCCGGTGAAGGCGACACACCCCGCCAATCCCCGGCCCCGCACGACCCGTAACGTCGTTTGGCCAGGACTTTGCCCGTCCGGCCGGCTCTCGAACCACCGGCCCGCGGACCGTCACACCGCGGCTCCCGGTCCGCGCACCGTCGTACCGCGGACCGCCGGGGGACGAGCACGACCCGCCCCGCGGGGAAGACGGGGCGGGCCGGTGGGGATCAGACCACTACGGGGTGGCCTTGTCGGGGCGCTCGGAGACGCGGACGCTGTTGAGCACGGTGTCGCCGGTCCGCTTGGCGAACCGCACGTTGAGCTGGCCGTCGGTGACCTTCACCGTGTACTGCCGGGTGGTGGCGGTGTACGCGCCGGTCTCCAGGGCGAGGTCCAGCGCGGGGATCGCCAGCTGGCCCTCGACGATGACGTCGAAGACGCGCTGGCCCTCACGCTTGCCCCGGGTCTCGGCGAAGCCCAGCTCGACGGTGTAGGTGCCGTTGGGCACCTGGTCGAACCGGTACTCCAGCATCCCCTCGCGGACGCTCCTGAACAGCGCCTGCTCGGTGGTGCCGGTGATCGTCCTGCTCGTCGTGTTCGTCTTGGTGCCGGTACCGACGTAACCGTGACCGCCTGCGCTGTGCTTGCGGTCCGCGGTCCAGCGGTCGCCCGCGGCGTCGACGACGTCCCTGGTGCCGCCCACCTCGACGGCGACCTGGTGCTTGGGAACCACGACCGTCACGACGATCTCGATCTGCGGGTCACGGCCGCTTGCCGAGCGCACCAGCAGCTTGCCGGTGCGTACGGTGCCCGGCGGGACGCCCGCGCTGGAGGCGGCCACCTTCAGCGTCACCGACGCGCCCTTGGCGAGCTCGCCGGTGGCGGGCGCCACGCTCAACCAGCCCTGGGCGGGGTCGGTCACCACGGTGTAGGCCGTGGTGACGCCCAGGTTGGACAGTTCGACCGTGCCCGTCCTGGTGGTCTCCGCCGGTTGCACCAGGGTCAGCTCGGCGACCGAGGCCGTCACCCGGCCGGTGGCCAGCGCGGTGTCGGCCCGGGTCACGGCCCCGGCGGTGACGGTGACCTCCTGGGTGAAGGTCCCGTAGTTCTCCTTGGAGACCTCGACCTGGTAGTCGCCCAGCAGGATCTGCCCGAGGAAGGTGCCGTCCGCCCCGGTGGTGAAGGTCGCCACGTCACCGACCTTCACCGTCGCGCCCTCCAGCGGCTCACCGTCGTTGGCGTCGGTGACGACGCCGGTCAGCAGGCCGTGCCGGCTCGCGGTGAAGGTCAGGCTCTGGCCGTCGCCGATCGCGGCGCTGTTGAAGGAGTACTGCAGCGCGTCGGTGCCGTCGGCGTTCTCGATGCCCACCGTGGCGCCGATCCCGGCGTCGCGCTCGCTGTCGACGCCGTCGTAGCGGTATCCGACCGACCCGTTCTCGCCGAGCAGCGCCGAGAACGAGACGCGCTGGGTGGCGTCGGCGTAGAAGCGGGCGTTGCGCCACTCGACGACGAAGGTCCGGTTCGGCGCGGTCCCGACGGTGGCGGTGTAGACCCCGGACTGGTCGTCCAGCACGAGGTCGTCCCAGAAGGCGTAGAGCGCCGCGTTGGGCGCGCCGGCGGCGGGCAGCGCCACGTTGCCCGCCAGGGCGGTGCTGTCCTTGAAGGCCAGGAACCCGTTGCTGCTCACCCAGGCGCCGGTGTAGCCGGTGCCGTAGAACGGGAAGGTGAACGGCAGCGCGATCTGCTGGACCGCGTCGTCGCCGGTGAGCGTGCTCCTGGCGGTGCCCGCGACGTACGCCTCGGCGGCGCTGTCACAGGTGTAGCCGAAGGAGTCGGTACGGCGCGGCAGGTCGACGTCCCTGGTCAGGTCGCCGTCCACCGTGATCGGCACGGTGAGCTCTCCCGCGCACCGGGAGCCGGGGGTGACCTTCAGCTGATAGTCGCCGTCGGGCAGCGTGAGCCGGTACCGGCCCGCCGCGTCGGCGACCGCGCTGACCGGGGTGCCCACCGCGGTCAGCGTGGCACCCGGCTCGGCGGCGCCCGCGGCGGTGACCGTGCCGGAGACCGTGCCCGAGGACAGCTGCGCCAGCGACACGTCCTGGGTGACCTCCTGGTCGGACACGACGGTGACGGTCGCGGTGGCCTCGTCGTACCCGAACTTCCTCACGGTGAGCCGGTATTCGCCCGCGAGCAGGCGGGGCAGCGCGTACGTCCCGTCCTGGGCCGTGGTGGTCGTGCGGTTCAGCGGCCCGGTGACGGTGACGGCCGCCGCGGCGAGCGGCGTGCCGCCGGAGGTGACGGTGCCGCCCAGCCCGCCGAGCTCGCCGGCCGGGGTGGCCTGGACCGCCGCGAACGCGTCGAGCCTGCCCTCGCCCCAGATGTTGTTGTCCGCGGCGGTGCCGCCGCAGCGCGTGTCGTCGACGTCGATCGCGGTCCGGTCGAGCAGCTCCCGGGTGGTGGCGATCTCGCCCAGCAGGGCGGGAGAGGCCGACCACATCAGCGCGACGGTGGCCGCCAGGTGCGGCGCGGCCATCGACGTGCCGGAGTTGGACCCGTAGCCGCCGTTGGTCACGGACGAGCGCACGTTCACGCCGGGTGCCGCGAGGTTGGGCTTGATCTCGCCGTTCTCGCCGGTGCCCCGGGTGGAGAAGGTGGCGATCGCGTTGTTGACGTCGAACGCGCCGGCGCTGTAGCCGGCGACGTACTGGCCGGGCGAGCCGCTGGAGTTGCAACCCGCGTTCGTGAGGTTGCCGTTGGAGAAGACGGGGAAGATGCCCGCCGCGACCCACGCGTCGACGATCTCCTTGTACCAGGGGTCGAAGCCGGCGCCGCCCCAGGAGTTGTTGACGACGTGCGGCGCCAGGTCGGGACGCGGGTTGCCGCCGTCCAGGTCGGTGGGCGCGAGCACCCACTGGCCGGCGGCGAGCAGCGAGGCGTCGGAGCAGGTGCTGGACTCGCAGCCCTTGACGGCGATCCACTTCGCGGCGGGGGCGACGCCGATCGTGTTGGCGCCGCCGTCGTCGCCCACCATCGTGCCCATGGTGTGGGTGCCGTGGCCGTTGTTGTCGCACGGCGCGGTGCCCGGGCAGATACCGGCCGGGTCGAACCAGTTGTAGGCGTGGTCGACGACGCCGTCGGCACTCCTGCCGCGATACTTGGCGGCGAGCGCGGGGTGGTCGAACTGCACGCCGGTGTCGATGTTGGCCACGACGATGCCCTCGCCGCGGACGCCGAGCTCGTCCCAGACGCGGGGGGCGTTGACGCGGTCGATGTTCCACTCGATCGCGTTGATCCTCGCCACCTCCTTGCCGGGCAGCGGCTCGGGCATCTTGGTGACCCGGCCGGGCTCGATCCGGTCCACCTCGGGCCGCTCGGCGATCTCCTCGGCCAGCTTGGCGTTGCCGGTCACCTGGATGGCGTTGGCGATCCAGAAGGGGGTGAAGTCGGCGTTCTCGGCGGTCAGGAGCTTGCGCAGGCCCGCCTGCGACGAGGCGGCGAGCTCGGTCTTGGCCCGGAAGACCTGCGCGGCCTTCTCGGTCCTGGTCTTCGCCCTGCGAGCCGCGCCGAGGTCGGCGTCGCCGTTCAGGCGTACCCAGAAAGTGGCCTTGTCGTCGGTGGCCAGATCCGCCAGGACGGCCTTGTGGATCTTGTCTGGGGCGGGTGCGGCCTGGGCCACCCCCTGGGGGAGGACGAGCATCAGGGCGGTGGCGATCCCGGCCAGGACCGATCGCCGGTGTCGGGGGGTGTTTGACACACGATCTCCTTCACTCACTCCGGGCGGGAGTTTCCCGCCCGGCAGAGCGACGCGGGGTGCGCACGATCTTTACAACCCACGTGGAGAATCCTGAATAGATCTTGTGTAATTTTCAAGCTTTCGGGTTACTAAAGCGCCATATGTCACCAGAATTAACATGAATGGACTGGCCCAAACGGCGGGCCGTACCGGCCACGAACTCCCGCGCCTCCGCCGGACACGCCGCCTCGCCGCCTCCTCCGCGGGCCCGGTACGGCATGTGGGCTTCACGCGATCAGCGGGACGCGGGAGGATTGGCGGCGTGAACCGCACCGCTGTACGCCTGGGAGTGTTCCTGCTGGCCGCCGTCGCGGTCGTGGCGGTGCTCCTCGCCCTGCTGCCCCCGTCCTCCACCGGCACGTACGGCAAGGAGGACGCCCGAGCCTCCGCCGTCGCGGTGAAGAAGCTGGGCGAGCGCGACCACGAGCTCACCGTCACCTCCGCCGCGCTCGGCCGCGAGGGCAGGGTCAGGGTCCTGCTGCCCGAGGGGTGGGAGCCGGGCTCGGGTCCGTGGCCGGTGCTGTATCTGCTGAACGGCTGCTGCCAGTCCGATTACGACACCTGGGTGACCAAGGGAGGCGCCGCGGAGCTCACCTCTGGCTACCCCGCGCTCGTGGTCATCCCCGAGAGCGGCGACGTCGGTTTCTACTCGGACTGGCGCGAGGGGCCCGGCTGGGAGACCTTCCACCTCACCGAGGTGCGGACCGTCCTGGAGCGCGACTACGGCGCCGGGAACCGGCGGGCGGTGGCGGGGCTGTCCATGGGCGGGTTCGGGGCGATGTCGTACGCGGCCCGCCACCCCGGCATGTTCCAGGCGGCGGCCTCCTACTCCGGGGTGCTGCACACCCGCGACGGCAACGGCGGCGTCGACTGGCTGCTCGAGCAGTACGGCGAGAAGTCCGTGAAGCTCTGGGGCTCTCCCCAGGACCCGGAGTGGGCCGCCCACAATCCGGCCGACCTCACCGGCGCGCTGCGCGGGGTGCGGCTCTTCGTCTCCAGCGGCGACGGCGCCCCCGGCCCGCTGGACGACGCCTCCGAGGCGCGGGACGAGGGCGAGGCCTCCCTGCTCCTCCAGGCCGTGACCTTCGTCGAGCGGGCCAAGGCGAACGGCGCCGACGTGGCGGTCGACTTCTACGGCCCTGGCACCCACTCCTGGCCCTACTGGCGCCGCGGCCTCGAACGCTCGCTCCCCATGCTCATGGGCTCCATCGGCGCGTCCGTCTGAGGATCCGCGGGTCATCGGCGGGCCGGCGACCGGGAGGCCGCGGAGCACCGGCGGGCGGGCGTTCAGGAGACCTCGAGTCACCGGCGGGCCGGTGATCAAGAGGTCGCGGGGCACCGGCGAGCTGGTACTCCCGGTCGCGCGGAAAGTTAAGACGGGCGACTCTGGGCGTTCAGCTCAGACACCCCTTTCCGGTCACCCCCGTGGCTAGGTTCCTATGACACCCCAGCTCAGGGGCGTTCGCCGTATGTCATGAGGAGCCACCTTGCGAGTCCTGGCCGTTGTCCCCGCCCGTGGAGGTTCGGTGGGGGTCCCCCTGAAGAACCTGGCCGCGGTGGGCGGCAGTCCCCTGGTCGCCCGTGCGGTACGGGCCTGCGTGCGCGCCGAGCTGGTCGACGAGGTCGTGGTCAGCACCGACCACGAGGGAATCGCCGAAGCCGCCCGCGCCGCGGGTGCCACCGTGATCCACCGTCCGGAGGAACTGAGCGGCGCGACCGCCTCCAGCGAGTCCGCCGTGCTGCACGCGCTGGACCACCTGTCCGAGGTCCCCGACGTGGTCATCCTGGTGCAGTGCACCAGCGCGTTCATCGACCCCGCCGACCTGGACAACGCGATCGCCAAGGTCCTGGACGGCAGCGCCGACGTGGTGTTCTCCGGGCTGGAGACGCACGAGTTCCTGTGGAGCGCCAGCGGCGCGGGCGTCAACCACGACCCGTCCCACCGTCCCCGCCGCCAGGACCGCGAACCGAACTTCCGCGAGACCGGCGCGTTCTACGTGATGCGCACCGAGGGCCTGCGCGAGCACGGTCACCGCTTCTTCGGCGCCGTCGCCGTGCAGCAGGTGCCCTCGCGCCACGCCATCGAGGTCGACACCCCCGAGGACCTGGAGATCGTACGGGCGCTCGCGCCCTTCGTCGACGAGCCCGAGCCGATCGACGTGGACGCGGTGATCACCGACTTCGACGGCGTGCACACCGACGACCGCGCCTACGTCGACCAGGACGGCCGCGAGATGGTCGCGGTCAGCCGCTCCGACGGCATGGGCATCTCGCTGCTGCGCCGCTCCGGCGTCAAGCTGATGATCATGTCCACCGAGCACAACCCGGTGGTCGCGGCCCGCGCCCGCAAGCTCGGCGTGCCCGTCCTGCAGGGCCTGACCGACAAGCGGACCGTGCTGCGCGACTGGCTCGCCATCGAGGGGATCGACCCGGCCCGCGTCGCGTACGTCGGCAACGACGTCAACGACCTGGGCCCGATGAGCGACGTCGGCTGGCCCGTCACGGTCCCCGACGCCCACCCCAAGGTCCGCGCCGCCGCCAGGACCGTGCTGACCCGGGCCGGAGGGGCCGGGGCCGTACGGGAGCTGTGCGACCGGGTCCTCGCGGCCCGACCGCTGGAGGAGGTCGTCACCACTCCCGCGCCCCGCGCCGAGCTGCGGCTCACCCCGGTCGCCAAGCCCGTCCAGATCGGCGACTCTCTGGTCGGCGCCGGCCAGCCGGTCTACATGATCGCCGAGATCGGCATCAACCACAACGGCGACCTGGACATCGCGCGCAGGCTGATCGACGTGGCCGCCGAGGCGGGCTGCCAGGCGGTCAAGTTCCAGAAGCGCACCCCGGAGATCTGCGTGCCGCTGGAGCAGCGCGACCAGATCCGGCAGACGCCCTGGGGCGAGATGACCTACATGGAGTACAAGATCAGGACCGAGTTCGGCCTGAAGGAGTACACCGAGATCGCCAAGCACTGCCAGGAGCGCGGCCTGGACTGGTTCGCCTCCCCGTGGGACGTGCCGTCGGTGGAGTTCCTCGAGTCGATGAACGTGGTCACCCACAAGATCGCCTCGGCGAGCGTGACCGACCTGGAGCTGCTGCGCGCGCTCGCCTCCACCGGCAAGCCGCTCATCCTGTCCACCGGCATGTCCACGCTGGAGGAGATCGACCAGGCGGTGGAGATCCTCGGCACCTCCAAGCTGGTGATGATGCACGCCACCTCCACCTACCCGCTTCCTCCCGAGGAGGCCAACCTCCGCGCGATCGTCACCCTCCAGGAGCGGTACGGCGTGCCGGTCGGCTACTCCGGCCACGAGCGCGGCCTGCAGATCTCGCTCGCGGCGGTGACCCTGGGCGCGGTGACCGTGGAGCGGCACATCACGCTCGACCGCACCATGTGGGGCTCCGACCACGCCGCCTCGCTGGAGCCGGCCGGGCTGGAGCACCTGGTCCGCGACATCCGGATCATCGAGACCGCCCTGGGCGACGGCGTCAAGCGGGTCTTCCCCGGCGAGGAGGCTCCCAAGTCGCGCCTGCGCCGCGTCACCGTGTGACCCTTCGATCGGGAAGTCGCGTCACCGCATGACCCTCCGATCAGGAACGGGAAGAACAACTTGATCAAGCTGTCCGTCGTCGTCCCGGTGCGGGACGCGGAGGCCTACATCGGTGACGCGCTGACCTCGCTGGTCAGGAACGCGCGCCGGGACTTCGAGTTCATCGTGGTGGACGACGGATCCGCGGACGCGACCGGGCAGATCGTCGAGGACTTCCGCGGCGACCTGCCCGGTCTGGTCGTGCTGCACAACGACGCGCCGGTCGGGCTGGCCGACGCGCGCAACCTCGGGGTCACCCTGGCCTCCGGCCGCTACCTGACGTTCATGGACGGCGACGACTGGCTCGCGCCCGGCTACCTGGAGGACCTGGTCGGGGCGATCGAGCGGCTCGGCTGCGACTTCGTCCGGGTCGACCACGTCCAGGTGGAGGGCAGGAAGCGGGTGATCCACCGGGCCCCGCTCGCCACCCGGGAGGTGGTGCTGAAGCCGCGCGACCACATCCTGCCCGCCCGGTCGAAGACCATGGTCGACTACCCGTACGCGTGGGCGGGGATCTACCGCCGCGACCTCGGCGAGCTGCTGACCTTTCCCGGGCACCTGCACACCGCCGAGGACAGGCCGTGGATCTGGCGGCTGCACCGCGCCGCGAGCTCGTTCGCGGTGGTGTCGCTGGCCGGGCTGTTCTACCGGCGGATGGTGGCGGGCTCGCTGACGCAGATCGGCGACGCCAGGCAGCTGCACTTCTTCGACGCCTTCGACATGGTCTTCGACGGCCTGGAGGAGGAGTTCGCGCCCAAGGCGGTGCGCATGTTCCGCGCGCTCCTGGCCCACCACCTGGAAACGGGCGAGCGGTTCTCCCCCGAGCTGCGCGCCCGCTTCGAGGAGCGCGGCGCCGCCACCCTGAGGCGGTTCCCCGCGGACCTGCTCACCGAGACCCGCCTGGATCCGGAACGCGACCAGATCCTGCAGAGACTCCTGGAGGGCTGTTGACGCAGCTGTTCTACGCCTCGACCCTGTTCGGCGCGATGACGCTGGCGGCGGCGATCGACGACGGCCGCTTCGGCCCCCGCGAGGGGCGCCGGATCCTGCTGGTGTCCAACAACGCGGCCATCCCGGAGATCACCCCGTCCCTGGACGAGACCCCCGGTTTCGCCGCGCTGCGCCCGCGCTTCGACGAGGTCCACTCGTGGAACGAGATCGTGGCCCCGCTGCACCCCTCGGACTGGAAGGCCCGCGTCATCGAGGTGCCGATGCTGAGCCGCCTGGTCGGCTCGCACCTGTCCCTGGGGAACGGGCCCGCCGAGCTGGTCCTGGAGTCCATCGCGGTCCCCCCGGCCAGGACCCTGGCGGGGCTGGTCAAGGACTGCCCGATCTCGGTCTACTCCGACGGCCTGATGAGCTACGGCCCGACCCGCGACCCGCTGCCGCTGGAGATCTCCGGCCGGATCACCCGACTGCTCCACCTCGACCTGGTCCCCGGCCTGACGCCGCTGCTGCTGTCGGAGTACGGGGTCCCCGCCGAGATCATCCCCGGCCGGGCCTTCCTCGACCTGATCGGGGAGACACCCGGGACACCCTCGGGCCGGGCGATGATCCTCGGGCAGTACCTGTCCGCCCTCGACCTCGTCACCCCCGAGGAGGAGGCGCGGCTGCACGCCGACATGCTGCGCGGCCTCGCCGCCCGGGGATTTCGCGGCGTGCTGTTCAAGCCCCACCCGGCCGCCGGGCGCGAGCACGCTCGGCGGCTGCGCGAGACGGCCGCCGAGCTGGGCGTCGAGCTGGAGGTGGTGGCGGAGACCGTACCCGCCGAGTCGTGCTTCGCCGCGCTGCGGCCCGAGCTCGTGGTCGGCTGCTTCTCCACCGCCCTGATCACCGCGAGCCGCTACTTCGGGCTCCCGGTGGCGACGGTGGGCGGCGAGCTGGTCCTGGAGCGGCTCACCCCGTACGAGAACAGCAACCGGATCCCGGCCACCGTCACCGACGCCCTGCTGCCGCGCCTGTCGGCGGACGGCTCGCTGGAGGAACCGCCGCCGGTGGATCTTCCAGCCCTGGTGGGCGCGGTCGGCTACTGCATGCAGGCCGAGGTGTATCCGGGGCTGCGCGAGAACGCCGCCGCCTACCTGGAGGCGCACGGCCCCGCCCGCTACTTCAAGCGCCAGCGCCTCGGCGCCCTGGACCTGATCGCCCCGCGGGCCTCCGCCGCCTCCCGGGAGCGGAGTCCTCTGGGCAGGCTCCGCGACCGCCTGTCGAAGGCGTTCCCCTAGGCCCGCGGACCCGGACCGGACCCGGACCCGGACCCGCCACGGCCCTGCCACGGCGGGGCCGGTGAACGGCCGTCGTCGTGGCGGGGCCGGGCGGGGCCCCGGCCCGGCGCCGCCACGACGGTGGCCGTTCACATCAGGTTTGCGGGCGGGGTCCTAGCTTCGCCTCATGCGAAAATCTCTTCCAGCGATCGCGGCCCTCGCGCTGACGGCGACCCTGGCGGCGTGCAGTGCCGGCCCGGCCGGCACTGCCGACACTGCCGGGTCGACGGGCCCGCAGCCGCGACGGGCCGCGGACGCCGGCGCGCCGCGGTGCGACCAACGGCTGGACACGGCCTTCGGCGCGTGGGCGAGGGCCGGGTTCAGCGGATCGATCACGATCATGAAGGGCGGCAAGGTCGAGTGTCTCGCCGCCTACGGCACGGCCGACGACGCCACCGCGAGGCCGAACACGCCGGAGACGGTGTTCAGCATCGGATCGGTCACCAAGGCCTTCACCGCGGCGGCCGTGTTCGCCCTGGTGGAGGAGGGGAAGCTGTCGCTCGACGACCGGGCGGGGCGGATCCTGCCCGAGCTGGGCGGCGCCGCGGCCAAGGCGACGGTCAGGCAGCTGCTGCTGCACACCGGCGGGCTCAACGGCTCGCACGCCGACGACGACTACGAGCCGCTCGACCGGGACGCCGCGGTGGCGGCGATCGGCGCGCTGGAGCCGGCCTTCAAGCCCGGCCGCGGCTACCTGTACTCCAACGCCGGCTACACGTTGCTGGCGCTCGTCGTCGAGAAGGCGTCCGGCCGGAGTTTCCGCTCCTACCTGGCGTCGAGGATCCTGCGGCTGCCCGGCGGACGGGTCGCGGGGGGATTCTGGGACGGTGAGCCGGCCGTGACCGGCCCCCGGGCCGTCGGCCGCCTCGACAACGGCACGACCGGCCACCCGGGTGGTTTCGCCGGACCGTACTGGGCCGTGGAGGGCAACGGGGGCCTCGCCATGACCATGCGGGATCTGGCGACCTGGACGCACGCGCTGTTCACCGGGCGGCTGCTCTCCCGCGAGTCGGCCGAGGCCATCGGCAGGCCCGGACACGACCTGGGCGAAGGCAGGGCCGAGACCCCGGGATGGGTGGCGTTCGAGAAGTCGGTGTTCGGCGAACCGTTCGTGACCGCGGCGGGGGGCGGCGGCGAGGTCGGCCACAACACCACCGTCGCGTGGATCCCCGGGCAGGATCGGGTGGTCGCGATATCGGCCAACAGGCCGGAGGTGAGCGCCGAGGACCTGCTGCGGGCGGTGGGCCCGGCGCTGCTCACCGGCGGCCCGCTGCCCACCCCCACCACCGCGCCCCGCGACGGCGCCGACCTCGCCGCTATCGTCGGATCGTACGAGCTGGAGACGGGAGGTTCCTTCGACGTGAGCGCCGCCGCGGGCAAGGTGACGGTCTCCGCGACCGGCCCCGACGCCGTCACGGCGCTGTTCCCGCCGCGCGGGCCCGGCGCCGGCGACACGCGCGGGCACGACGAGCGCGTGCTGGCGCTGCTGGCCGGCCAGACGCAGGAGGGCCGCAAGGAGCGGGCGTCCCTGACCGCCGCCTTCGGGCCCGTGAGCGGCGTCACTCTGGCCGGCACCGTGACCGGCGGCGGCGAGGTGCGCACCTACGTCACCATCACCGCGGGAACCCGGCCGGTCCTCGGCTGGTACACCGTGAACGAGCAAGGGGGCGTCCAGGCGGCGGAGGTTCCCACCAAACCTCCGAGGCTGACCTTCGTCGCCTCCGGGGACGGCCGCTATCTCCCCGACGACCCGACCGGCACCGGGCCTCAGGTGAGCCTCTCCCTCCGGGACCGGAACCTGGTCGTCTCCCGGGCGGACGGGACCTCGACCGCCCGGCGAACCGGCTGACCCGCCGTGCGCATCCTGATCGTCGAGGACGACCCCGATCTGGCCGAGCTGGTCGCCCTCGGCCTGCGCAACGAGTCGTACGCGGTCGACCTGGCGGCGACCTATCGCGAGGCGGAGGAGGCGCTGCGGACCACGGCCTACGACGTGGCCTGCTTCGACCTGTCCCTGCCCGACGGTGACGGGCTCGACCTCGTGCACCGGCTCGCCCGCGATCCCGACCTGCACCGGCCCCGGCGCACGCTCGTGCTGACCGCCCGCGACGCCGTCGCCGACCGGGTGGCCGGGCTGGACGCCGGTGCCGACGACTACCTCGTCAAGCCGTTCCACTTCGCCGAGCTCGTCGCCCGGCTGCGGGCGCTGGGCCGTCGCGGCGACGACCACGGCTCGATCCTGCGGGTGGGCGAGCTGACGCTCGACCTGGCCGCCCACCGGGTGTGGCGATCCGGCGTCGAGCTCGGTCTCACCTCGCGCGAGTACGCGCTGCTGCGCTACTTCATGCACCACCCCGGTGCGACGCTCTCGGCCGAGGACCTGCTCGAGCACGTGTGGGACGCGCACGCCAACCCCTTCACCGCCTCGGTACGGGTCATCCTCAGCCGGTTGCGCAGGAAGCTCGGCGATCCTCCCTTGATCCTCACGATCACCAATGTCGGCTACCGGCTGAAGGGGCCCTCGTCTTGACCCGTCCCTGGCACTCGCTGCGCGCGCGCCTGGCCGTGCTCGGATTCCTCGCGAGCTACCTCCCGGCGCTGCTGCTGTTCGGCGTGATCCTCGTGACCGACACCGAGACGACCCTCCAGACGCTCGACGGCGCGCAGAGCGTCCGGAGCACCTCCACGCACAGGTCGGCGTGGGTCAGCTGGACCGTCCTCGCGCTCGCTCCGGCCGCCGCCGCGCTCGCCTGGTGGTGGGCGGGCCGGGCGACGGCCCCGATCGAGCGGGTCCGCGCGGCGGCCGACGACATCGGCGGAACGGACCTGAGCCGGCGCATCGCCCTGGACCGCGGGCCGGCCGAGATAGTGGCACTGGCCGCCGCCTTCGACGCCATGCTCGACCGGCTGGAACAGGCCGCCGCGACGCAGTGGCGGCTGATCGACGAGACCAGCCACGAGCTGCGCGTGCCGCTGTCGGTACTGATGACCAACGCCGAGGTGCTCCTCGACCACCCCGCGCCCACTGTCGAGATCTACCGGCGAGGGCTGCAACGCTCGCGAGCGGCGTCCGAACGGCTCCAGAAGACGATCGACCACCTGCTGGTCGACGCCCGCGCGCGGGCCCGCGCCGTCGACCGGCGGCCGGCCGACCTGATGGCCCTGGTACGCGGCGTCGTCGAGCACGCCGGCGTGCTGGCGGCCGGGAAGGAGATCGGCCTGTCGGTCACCGGCCCGCCCGCCGCCGTGTGCTCCGTCGACGAGCCCACCATGAGCCGCGCGATCTCCAACCTCGTCGACAACGCGATCAGGTACGCCCCGGCCGGGTCGAGGGTGGAGATCGACGTCGAGGTCACCGGCGCCGAGGCCGCGGTGACCGTGACCGACCACGGTCCCGGCATCCCCGCCGGCGAGCGCGAACACGTCTTCCAGCGCTTCTGGCGCGGCCGGCGTGACGTCCCCGGCACCGGGCTCGGCCTGCCGATCGCCAGGCAGATCGCGCTGGCCCACGGCGGCGACCTCACGCTGGACCCTTCCCGGCCCGACGGTGACGGCTGCGCCTTCCGGCTCACCCTGCACCGCTGACCGGCTTCGAGGACGATCCCGGTTCGCGGCTAGCCGAGCGCCTTGAGGTAGCGGCGCATCCGGCGCTTGGCGCGGTAGCCGACGCGCAGCACGTTCGGCGGGACCTCCACGCGCATGCGGGCGCGGCGGCGGGCCGCGGCGAACTCGGGGCCTTCGAGCAGGGAGCTCGCCGGGACCAGGCGCCCGGAGCGTGCCTGCCCGACCAGGGAGACCATCCGCGACACCCAGTCGCTCTCGCCACCGGGGTGGAAGTAGTTGACCTTGCACCAGGCGTCGTCCGGGTCCAGGAAGCGCCCGGCGGAGAGGTCGTCGAGGGTGCCGAGCAGGCCGCTGTCCTCGAAGACCAGGTTGATCATCTCGGCGCCCACCCCGAAGTCCGACAGCACCAGGAGCGGCACCTTCTGGGCGATCGCCTCCAGCGCGGCGGTCGAGCTGACGGTGACGAACCCCGCCGCGTGGGCCAGGTGCTCGTGCATGGGCCCCACCGCGAAGCGCACGGCCTCGGCGCGCACCCGGCCCTCCGCGGCGAGCGACTGCCACAGGCGCTGGTAGTGGTGGCGCTCGTTGTGGGTCTGGCGCTCGGTGTCCAGGGCGCGGAGCTTGACGACGACGTCAAGGTCCGGCCGCCTCCCGGCCAGCTCGGCCAGGGCGAGCAGGATGCGCTCCCGCTCCTCCCTGCGCCTGGGCACCTTGGCCTGGGTGGCGAACACCACCCGGTCGCGCGGCCCGGTGACGGGGGTCTCCGCGCCGTCGCGCAGGAACGGCAGCCGGGCCAGCCCGATCTGGCCGCCTCCGCCCAGCCTGCGGCCGATCTCGGAGAACTCCTCGACCTCCCGGCCGCTGTGCAGCACGAACAGGTCGCACCCGCTGCGGAACAGCCACGCCTTCTCGGTGGCCGGGACGGAGATGCCCGGCAGCCCCGAGACGAACACCGGCCGGGGCCGCAGCCCGGCCAGCACCTCGCCGGCCAGCACGTCCACCACGGGCCCCGTACAGGCGACGAGCACCACGTCGGGCCTGAAACGCTCCGCGGTCCGGCGCAGCGCGCGAGCCGACAGCACGGGCGGGTCGGCCGCCGAGCCGGTGACGGCGGCGTGGATCTGCGCCGGCGACGGGGTGATGGGGGTGCGGATGACCGCAAGCTCCGTCTCGCAGCCCGAGGGCAGATCCCTCAGCAGGCAGGCCGCCCACTTCAGGTAGGAGTCAGAGTCGGCCACGGCCAGGACCTTCAAAGAGAACCTCCGACGGGGAATCCCCGGTTTCGCGCGATTTCGTGGGTGGAGAGGATTCGTTCGTGGAGAGGCGGCACGGCGCGCGTCCCGCGAGCGGCGGGCCCGCCGTGCGCCGGCCGTGAGGTCATGACCCGGTGACTCCCGAGTCGTGATGGGCGAACCTCGACAGGTGGGAGCGGAGCGAGGGAACCGCCTCGGCCGTCCACCACTCGTCGGGGACGTCCACCGTCTCCACGGCGACGCCCCGGGCCGAGAGCAGCACCCGCAGGGAGGTGACCGCGGTGGACGGCAGGCTCAGCACCCGCTGCTCGGCGGCGAGCCCGCGCAGGGTCATCTCGGCGGGGGTCCCGCCGTCGTAGACGGTGATCCCCGGCTGCTCCCCGACCCGGGCGAGGTCGTCGGGATCCTCGCGGCGGTGCGGGAAGTAGGCCACCGGACCGGCCGAGCCGAGCCCGGCCAGCCAGCTGAAGTAGCGGTCGCGGTGGATCAGGCCGTTGCGGACCAGCGAGGTGCCGAGGACGACGGTGCGCTCCTCGGGACGGGGCCCGCGCAGCGGCTGGGAGCGCAGCCAGGCGAAGTCGTGGGTGACCAGCTCGGCTCCCCCGGCGCGTACGGCCTTCGCCAGGTCGGGGGGCACGGGCAGCGCGGTGAAGATCGACAGCCGCCCCGAGCGGGCGGCGGCGCGCAGCCTGAGCCCGGCCGCCGTGCCGAGGACGGTCCTGAGCCTTCCGGCCTTCCCCCTGGCCCTCAGCAGGGGCGTTCCCATCCTGCCGGTGAGCAGTTCCAGGAGCCGGATGGTGGCGAGCCCGTCGTCGACGATCACGATCCGGCCCGGGAGCGCGGTGAGCCAGCGGAACTGGACCTTGCCGGAGAAGGCGTCGCCCACCACCCAGGTCTCGCCCCGGCGCGGCCGGGGCATGTCCGGCCTGGCCGCGGTGAGCTCCAGCCCTCTGGGCAGGGTGAGACGGCCCAGCTCGCGACCCGTCACGGCCAGCGGGCGGAGTTTCGCCCTGGGCACGAGATGGCTGCGGGCACCGAGCAGCCCGGCGTGGTGGGCCTCCACCGCGCAGAGCATCTGCAGCGGGGACTCCACCCAGGCAACGGCCGAACCCTGTTCCCGCGCGTGGTCTCGGCCGTCCTCCACGCCGGGCGATGACCCGTTCACGACTGCCACAACCTAACCCGGTGGCCTTAAGCGCCCGGGAACTGCGGGTGAACAGCCGACCACGCTCGACCGCCGGTGCGGCGGGTTCTCCGCCTACGGCCGTTCCAAGCCGACCGGCCCGCTGTTCGCCCTGACGCGCCCTTGTCCCGCGCGCCCTTGTCCCGCGCGCCCTTGTCCCGCGCGCCTTTACCTCCGCGGATGACAAGGCCGCCTGGAAAGCGTCTTCCTTTACCTCTCTCCTTTACCTTCGCGGGCGTCGGGCCCCCCCGAGCGCGCGTTTCTTTACCCTTCGGGCGGCCAGGCCCGCCGACGGCCTGATCCCACCCCTCCCCCATCGCCCTGAGCTGCGGAAACCCCGCCAGGCGCGGGTCGCGGACCGCCGGATCCCGAGCGCCCTCTCCTGACCTTCCATGGGAGAACCCCTACCATCCGAATACTTTTTACTATCGAACCCATATTCGAAAACATGAAGGCACAACACCTCGGACCAGGAGGTTCACCCGCGCGCCATAGCACCCCCCGGCCGGCGGCTCGCAGGCGGGTCCGGGAAACCGGGATCGCCGCGGGGACAGGGGATCCCGGCCTCGGCGGGGCGTTCCCCCACCCGCCGGGAGGAGGCGCGGCCGGCACGGCCTCACCCCGCCTCCCGGGCCGGGCGGCACCCCGCGACACCGACCCGATTCGGACGTATTCCCAAGTCTGGGCAATATGTCCTACTTGTAATCGTCTGTCCGTCTGGCGTACCTTCGTCCTATTCATGGCAATTGCCTAGATCTATCCAGGTCTGTGCATTGCCGTCACATTGCCCGACCGTGTCCCACCTGGCGGAGACCTTCCGCCGTCGGTGAGCACGGCCGCCGAATCCGCGAGGTCTGCGGAACCGGGGAACCACGTTCCTGGGGTGAATCAGCGCACTCGTGCGCCGTAGGGCACTTCCCAGCCCGAACCCGTCAGCTAACCCGGTAGGCGGAATGGAAGCGAAGCAAGGAGTCGAACCCCCGTATGGCTAAGCATCGCCTCATCTCCACCCCCCGCGCGGCATGCGCCGTCCTGGGCGCCTGTGTCGCCCTGGCCACCGGCACCACCGGCGTCGCCCTGGCCGACGGCCACGGCGTCGTGAACGCACCCCCCGTCGACACCAAGGCCCAGGATTCCAAGGCCGCCAAGACCCCGCTCCAGATCGTGGCCGAGAGGCTTCCCAAGGTCTCCGCGGCGAAGGTCCTGGACATCGCCTCCAAGCAGATCGGCGTCCGCGAGAACTCCCAGGGCGGCGGGACCAAGTTCCACTCCTGGTACATGTCGAGCCCTCGCGCCAAGGAGACCCTCGCCCGCGACGGCGGCAACACCGTGTACGACTACGCCAACGCCCCCTGGTGCGCGATGTTCGTCTCCTGGGTCGGCGAGATGGCCGGCATCCGCCCCACGATGGGCTGGGACGCCTACACCGTAGCCCACGCCAAGTGGTTCAAGGACAACGGGCACTGGGGCACCATCCCCACCCCCGGCGCCGTCGTCTATTTCGACTGGGCCGGCGGCAAGAGCATCGGCGGCATCGACCACGTCGGCTTCGTGAAGAAGGACAACGGAGACGGCACGATCACCACGATCGAGGGCAACACCGGCAACGGCGACGTCGAACAGCGCGTCCGGCCGGTCTCCCAGGTCGTCGGTTACGGATACCCCGTCTACTCCGACTGACCCCGCGCCCGCCGCCCGCGCCCGCCGCCCCCGGCGGCGCGGGCGTACCGGCCCCCGCCGGTGAGCGGCCGCCCGGTCCACCCGCTCCCGGGGGCGGCGCTCGTTCGAGCGCCGCCCCCGGGAGCGTTCCGCGTCCTCCCCCGCCCCACCCCGGCGACGCTCGTCACAGCGCCCGCCCCGCCCCGGCGACGCTCGTCACAGCGCCCGCCCCGCCCCGGGGACGCTCGTCACGGCGCCCCTCTCCCCCGCCCGGCCCGGTGGTCGCCTTCTCGAACCCCTCCCCCACGCCCGCCCCGGTGGTGGCGGCACCTGCTCCCGCGGCCTCGCCCGCGCCCGCCCTGACACTCCCTTGACAACCTTCCACCGCCGCCGCCGGGGACGCCCGCGACGCCCCCCGCCCCGCACGCACACGAAATGCCCCGACTGTATGCCCGTGAGATGGGAGCGCTCCCAATCACCTTGATGAGATGTTTGTGCATGTCTGATGCCGATAGTCCTGCCTAAAACGACCGGATGTAACGGTTGAGTTTCGGCATATTGACGTCCTGGTTGCCCATCGTCCACTCTTCGTGGGAGCGCTCCCAAAGCACATTGAGGAACGACCTCGTCGCGAGGACCGCGTTTGTCGGGGACCGGCCCGCGATGTCGCCTCCCAATGATTCGGGCGACCACCTGAGAGGGGTCCGTAATGTTGAACAACAAGCGGCACGGCAAGCTGGCCGCCGTCGCGGTCATGGCGGCCACCGCCCTGGCCATCACTTCGTGCAGTTCCAGCGAGCCGTCCGCGCCCGCCGCGGGCACCGGTTCCGCCGCCGCTCCGGCCGAGCCGGTGACCATCACCGTGCACACCTTCGGCGGCGGCGAGAACTTCGGCTACGACAAGGCCGTGGAGACGTGGAACGCGGCGCACCCGAACATCCAGGTCAAATACCAGAACCTGACCGACCGGTTCGAGGACGTCTACCTCCCGCAGCTGCTCCAGCGCCTGCAGGCGGGCAGCGGCGCGGCTGACATCATCGCCCTGGACGAGGGCGCGATGGGCCTCATGAAGGCCCGCCCGCAGTTCTTCACCGACCTGGCCGAGCACGGGCTGGACAGCCGCAAGGCCGACTTCCCCGCGGCGAAGTGGGACAACGGCATCAACGCCGACAACAAGCTCTTCGCCCTGGGCACCGACATCGGCGGCATGACCATGTGCTACCGCAAGGACCTGTTCGAGAAGGCGGGCCTGCCCACCGACCGCGAGGAGGTCGGCAAGCTCTGGCCGGACTGGAACGCCTTCAAGGCGATCGGTGAGAAGTTCAAGGCGGCCAACCCCGGCAAGACCGATCCCAAGTTCATTGACGGCCCGAACACGCTCTACAACGTGATCCTGTCGCAGGAGGCGCCGAAGAACGGCAACGTCGCCTACTTCGACAAGAACAACCAGCTCATCGTCGAGACCAACCCGGCCATCAAGACCTCCTTCGACACGGTGAAGAGCTTCAGCGAGGCGGGCCTGACCGCCAAGCTCGCCTCGTTCAGCCCGCCGTGGAACGCCGCGATCAAGAAGGGCGCCTTCGCGACCATGGGCTGCCCGGCCTGGATGCTCGGCGTGGTCTCCGGTGCGGCCGGTGAGGGCAACAAGGGCAAGTGGGACGTCGCGTCCGTACCCGGCGGCGCGGGCAACTGGGGCGGCTCCTACCTGGCGATCCCCAAGCAGAGCAAGCACCCCAAGGAGGCCGCCGAGGTCCTGAACTACCTCACCGGCAAGGAGGGCCACATCATGGCCTTCCAGGAGGCCGCGGCCTTCCCGAGCTCCCTCCCCGCGCAGCAGGACCCGGCGGTCGCCGACCTGAAGAACCCGTTCTTCAACGACGCGCCGACCGGCCAGATCTTCGGCGCCTCGGTCAAGGACCTGCTGCCCGTCTTCCTCGGTGAGAAGCACGCCCAGGTCAAGACTGCGGTGGAGAAGGTGCTCGAGGGCATGGACCAGGGCTCGGTCCCCTACGACCAGGCCTGGACCAAGTTCCTCGAGGCCGGCGTCAAGGCAGCGGGCTGATCCCCGTACCGACCCGCATCGGCCCGGCTGCGGTGATCCCGCGGCCGGGCCGGTCGCCTGCCCCCGCTGAAAGGCTCTGATCGATGACACTGCACGTCGACTCCCCGGCTGCCCCGCCGCGGCCCGGCCCTCGCCGGTCGGCCGGGCGCCGTGGACCGAAGCGGGGCAGTGGGTGGGCCCGGTTCGACCTCCGGGCGACCCCCTACTTCCTCGTCTCCCCGTACTTCCTGCTTTTCGCCGTCTTCGGCATCTTCCCGCTCGGCTACACCCTCTGGGTCTCGCTGCACGAGTGGGAGCTCGCCGGGGACAAGACCTTCGTCGGTCTCGACAACTACATCGAGCTGATCACCGACGCGGCCTTCTGGAACGCGGTGTTCAACACCCTCGGCATGTTCGTCCTGTCGACGATCCCGCAGCTCGTCCTGGCCCTCCTGCTGGCCAACGCGCTCAACAAGCGCATCCGGGGACGGCTCTTCTTCCGACTCGGCGTGCTGCTGCCGCTGATCACCTCCGTCGTCGCCGTCGCGGTGGTCTTCACCCAGCTGTACGGGCGCGACTACGGCATGATCAACTGGTTCCTGAGCTTCTTCAACGTCGACGCGATCAACTGGCAGAACGAGAAGTGGTCCTCGTGGATCGCGATCTCCACCATGATCGACTGGCGCTGGACCGGCTACAACGCGATCATCCTGCTGGCCGCCATGCAGACCATTCCCAGGGATCTCTACGAGGCCGCCTCCATCGACGGCGCCACGCCCAGGCGGCAGTTCTGGCAGATCACCATCCCGATGCTGCGCCCGACGATCGTCTTCGTCGTGTTCATCTCCACCATCGGCGGCCTGACGCTGTTCACCGAGCCGGTCATGTTCGACGGCAACCCGACGATGAGCGGCGGTGCCACCGGCCAGTACCAGACCGTGGCGATGTTCATCGTCAAGGAGGCGTTCCGCGACTTCGACTTCGGCTACGCCGCCGCCGCCTCGTGGCTGCTGTTCGCGCTGATCCTGATCGGGACGCTCATCAACTACTCCTTCACCCGCCGTATCGGGGGTTCCAAGTGACGGTCACCCAGCTCCGGCGGCCCCCTGCGCAGCACTCCCGACGGCCCTCGGGCCCGTCGAGCGCGCGGAACCGCATCTGGGACGCCGGCCCCATGACGAAGGTCGTGCTGGCCCTCGCCCTCGTGCTGTCGGCGTTCCCCATCTACTACATGTTCATCATGGCCACCCGGACCAACGAGGAGGCCATCGACGTACCGCCGCCGCTGCTCCCCGGCGGCCACCTCGGTGAGAACATCGCGCGACTGCTGTCCACCGAGGACGCCTACTTCATGACCGGCCTGATCAACTCGGCCATCGTCTCGGTCACCGTGACGGTCTCGGTCGTGCTGATCTCCACCCTGGCCGGCTTCGCCTTCGCCAAGCTGCGCTTCCGGGGCAGCAAGATCCTGCTGGGCCTGATCCTGGTGACGATGATGGTCCCGCTCCAGCAGATGGGCATCGTGCCGCTGTACGAGCTCATGGTCACGCTCGGCTGGACCGGCCAGCTGAAGGCGGTCATCCTGCCCTTCCTGGTCAACGGCTTCGGCGTCTTCATGATGACCCAGTACGCCACCCAGGCGGTGCCCGACGAGCTGGTCGAGGCGGCCCGTGTCGACGGCGCCTCCACCATGCGCATCTACGTGAACGTCATCCTCCCGGCGCTCCGCCCGGGAATGGCGGTGCTCACCCTCCTGGTCTTCATGCAGACCTGGAACGAGTTCATGTGGCCGTTGATCGTGCTGAACCCGGACAACCCGGTGGTTCAGACGTCGATCGCGGCGCTCAACCAGGCGCACGGAACCGACTACGTGATGCTGTTCACCGGCACCGCGGCGTCGGTCCTGCCGCTGTTCATCGTTTTCATCGCGTTCGGCCGCCAGATCGTCGGCGGACTCATGGAAGGTGCGGTCAAGGCGTGACGACGCAAGAGACGCGGATTCAGACCCCGGATCTGATGTTTCCGACGAACTTCGTCTGGGGCGCGGCCACCTCCGCCTACCAGATCGAGGGCGCGGTCTCGGAGGGTGGCCGAGGCCGCTCCATCTGGGACACCTTCGTCAAGCAGCCGGGACGGGTGGTGAACGGCGAGCACGCCGACATCGCCATCGACCACTACAACCGCTACCGGGACGACGTGCGGATGATGGCCGAACTCGGCCTCGGCGCGTACCGGTTCTCCATCTCCTGGCCCCGGATCCAGCCCGAAGGGCGTGGCGCCGTCAACCAGGGGGGCATCGACTTCTACAGCCGCCTGGTCGACGAGCTCCTCTCCCGGGGCGTCGACCCGTGGGTGACGCTCTACCACTGGGACCTGCCCCAGCCCCTGGAAGACGCGGGCGGCTGGCCGGCACGTGACACGTCGAAGCGCTTCGCCGACTACGCGGCGGCCGTGCACGACGCGCTGGGCGACCGGGTCCGCAACTGGAGCACGGTCAACGAGCCCTGGTGCTCGGCGTTCCTCGGGTACGCCTCGGGCGAGCACGCCCCCGGCCGGCGCGAGCCGGAAAAGGCCGTGTACGCCGCCCACCACCTCCTGCTCGCGCACGGCCTGGCCGCCCAGGCGATCCGGGCCCAGCGGCCGGAGACCGTCATCGGCGGCTGCGTCAACCTGTACGCGATCTCGCCCCAGACCTCCTCGGAGGCCGACCAGGACGCCGCCCGCCGCATCGACGGGCTGCAGAACCGTTTCTTCCTGGACGCCCTGCTCAAGGGCGAGTACCCGGATGACGTCCTGGAGGACCTCGGCCGGCCGGAGGGGCTCGTCCACGACGGGGACATGGAGATCATCTCGACGCCGCTGGACAAGCTGCTGATCAACTACTACAGCCGCTTCACCGTCTCGGGCACCCCCGGCGGCGCCGCGTCGGCCGCGGCGGCGCCCACCGACACCGGGTCGCCCTGGGTCGGCAGCGAGCACGTGTCGTTCGTCGAGGGCGGGCGGCCCGTGACGGCGATGGGCTGGGAGATCGACCACTCGGGGCTGCTGGAGATCCTGCACCGGCTCGCCGCCGAGTACCCGCGCGTCCCGCTGGTCATCTCCGAGAACGGCGCGGCCTTCGACGACGTCGTGGGCCCCGACGGCGTCGTCCACGACCGCGACCGGGTGGACTACATCGACGCCCACCTGCGCACCTGCCACGCCGCGATCGAGGCCGGGATCCCGCTGGAGGGCTACTTCGCCTGGTCGCTGATGGACAACTTCGAGTGGGCGTGGGGGTACGGCAAGCGGTTCGGGCTGGTCCACGTCGACTACGAGACCCAGGTCAGAGTTCCCAAAGAGAGCGCTCTCTGGTATGCCGGGACCATCAGGCGTGGAGGCCTGAGCGGTCCGGCAGAATAGGGGCCGGGAAATTCACCACTGGGGGCGCACACACATGAACGGCGACCGTCGTCCGACGCTCGAGGCGGTCGCGGCCCTGGCCGGTGTCGGCCGGGGCACGGTGTCGCGGGTCATCAACGGCTCGCCGAAGGTGAGCGAGAAGGCTCGCGACGCCGTGCTGCGGGCGATCCAGGAGCTGGGCTACGTGCCCAACCGGGCGGCCCGCGCGCTGGTCACCCGGCGCACCGACACCGTGGCGCTGGTGGTCTCGGAGTCGGAGCTGAGGGTCTTCGACGAGCCGTACTTCGCCGGGACCATCCGCGGCATCGGCTCGGCGCTGTCCGAGACCGGCCTGCAGCTGATCCTCGCGATGGCGCAGTCGGCGCAGGACCACGAGCGGCTGGAGCACTACCTGACCGGGCAGCACGTCGACGGGGTGCTGCTGATCTCCCTGCACGGCGCCGACCCGCTGCCGGGGCGGCTGGAGGCGATGGGCGTGCCGACCGTCATCGGCGGCCGCCCGGTCGGCCTCACCCCCTACAGCTACGTCGACGTCGACAACCGGGCCGGGGCCAGGCAGGCGGTCAAATACCTGCTGGCCAAGGGCCGCCGCCGGATCGCCACCATCGCGGGCCCCCAGGACATGGGCGTGGGCGTCGACCGGCTCGCGGGCTACCGCGACGCGCTGCTCGCGACCGGCGTGAGCGAGATGGTGACGTACGGCGACTTCAGCGAGGAGAGCGGGATGGCGGGGATGCGCAGGCTCCTCGCCGAGCACCGCGACCTGGACGCCGTCTTCACCGCCTCCGACCCGATGGCGCTGGGCGCGATGCGGGTGCTGCGCGAGGAGGGCAGGTCGATCCCCGGCGACGTCGCGGTGATCGGCTTCGACGACTCCCCCGCCGGGGCGCACTCCTCCCCCGCCCTCACCAGCGTGCACCAGCCCACCGAGTCGATGGGCCGGCAGATGGCCCACCTTCTCGTCGCCCGCATCAACGGTGAGCAGCTGGAACAGCCGGTGGTGATACTGGACACCCACCTGATCGAGCGCGGGTCCGCCTGACCCGGCTCACCTCCGTCTCCTCACCTGGCTTACCCTTGCCCGGCGCGCTCCGTCCCGGCCGCGCCGCCGTTCCCCCCAACAGCACCGAGGCAGGACAGGGCAGGAAATGGACAGCAGGACGAAACGCCCGCTCGCGCCCGCGGAACTCGACGCGCTGGCGCGGCGGGCCCTGGGCGTCGGCCTCTCCTCCGCCGCCGAGCTGACCGACGGCTTCGCCAACGCCGTGTGGCGGCTGGCGCTGCTGGACGGGCGCGAGGTGGTCCTGAAGCTGTCGCCGCCGCCCGAGCTGGAGCAGCTGCGCTACGAGCGCGACCTGCTGCGCACCGAGGCCATGGTCTACGACCTGGCGGGCCCCGCCGGGGTGCCGGTCCCCGAGCTGCTGCGCGCCGGGTTCGACGACCCGGTGCTGGGCGGCGACTACCTGGTCCTGTCCGCCCTCGACGGGGTGCCGTGGAACCGGGCGAAGCCGGCGGAGGCGGACCGGCGGGCCCTGCGCCGCGAGCTCGGCGGCCACCTGGCCCGGCTGAACGCGATCACCGGCGACGTCTACGGCTACCCGCACGCGGGCCTGACCGGCGGCACCTGGCGGGAGGCGTTCCTGACGATGACCGGCGCGCTCCTGGCCGACGCCGGCCGCTACGCCACCCCGCTGCCGAGGCCGGTGCCCGAGATCGCGGCGGCGATCGAGTCGGGCGCGGGCGCGCTGGACGAGGTCGTGATCCCCCGCCTGGTCCATTTCGACGTGTGGCCGGGCAACGTCTTCCTGACCCGCGACGAGACGCCGCGCATCCAGGCGATCATCGACCACGAGCGGGCCTTCTGGGGCGACCCGCTGGCCGACTTCGTCACTCCCACGATCTTCGGCAGGCTGGACGAGTCCGACCCGATCATCGCCGGATACCGCGAAGCGGGCGGCGTCGTGGAGTTCACCGGCCCCGCCCGCACCCGGATGGCCCTCTACCGCCTCTACCTCGCCCTGATCATCCTGGTCGAGAACGGCCCCCGCCAGTATCCGGAGAAGGAGTACGCCTCTCTTCGCGACCGCTCCGCCGCCGCCGTGCTCGACGCCCTCGACGTGCTCTCGGCGACGCCGTGACCTGAGCCGGTCGTCGTCACCGCCCGCCGGGGCGGGGAGGCGCGGCTCCCGGCTGCCGGGGCCCTCCGACGAGGCGCAGGACGACGGCCAGCCCCTCCGGCGTGCCGGGCCAGTGCCCGGCCAGCGCGCCGGGCCCGGCACGCCTGATGACCGAGCGCAGGACGAAGGCGACGATGATCGCGTCGTCGGCGTAGCCGAGCACGGGGATGAAGTCGGGGATCAGGTCGATGGGCAGCGCCAGGTAGCCCAGCAGCAGCCACAGCCGCGCCCGCACCCCGCGCGGCAGGCCGTCGTCGCGCGCGAGCCTGGCGACCAGGCGGAGCAGGTCGGGCAGCAGGCGCAACGCCTCGCCCAGCGCGCCGCCCCTGGGGCGCGCCATCACCAGGAAGGCGGCCAGGGCCAGCCAGAGCAGCAGCAGGCCGCCCGCGATCCCCGCCGCCACCTTCCAGACCTCGGACACCCTCCCGGCCCTCCTCGTTCTCGTCTCCCGGCGAACGCCCCCGTGACAGCCTCGCCCGGCGAACGCCCCCGTGACAGCCGAGACCCGTGGGAGGCTCAGGCCGCCGAGGCCCGCAACGCCGTCAGGGCCGCGTCCAGCGCCGCGCGCAGCGGCTTGATCGACTGCGTCGTCTGGGTCAGCAGCAGTCCTCCCTGGAGCGCCGCGAAGATCGCCAGGGCCAGTTCCTCCGGGTCGGCGTCGGCGCGCAGCAGGCCGGTGGCGCGCATGCGCGTGAGCCCCGCCCGCAGGTATCCGCACCAGCGGTCCATGTGCCCGGCCACCTCGGCGGCGCGCTCGGGATCACTGCCGGCGAGCTCGCTCGCCATCGCCCCGATCGGACAGCCCCAGTGCGGCTGCGAGCCGTAGTGCGCGATAACGGCGTCACGCCAGCCCTCCCATGCCTCCCAGGTGTCGAGCGTGTCCAGGAACGGCCTCTGCGCCTGGAGCACCCGCTCGGCCTGGAACGACGCGATCGCCGCGACCAGGTCGCGCTTTCCGTCCGGGAAGTAGTGGAACAGCTGGCTCTTGCTGGTCGCCGTCCCGGCCCGGATGTCGTCCAGGGTCGTACCGCCGACCCCGCGGGCCAGGATCAGGTCGGCGGCGGCCTCGACGATGCGGGCGCGCGTGAGCGCCCCTTTCACGGTGAACTTCGCCGGGGTGGACATGTCCACAGCATAACCCCCTGGACCGCACGGTCCAATAAATTCGGCGGCCCCGCCGGCCGGACGCCGTCTTCGCCCGCCGTCCACGGCTCGCAGACCCGCAGGCCTCCCCGAGGGGTCGCGTTCCGTCCTCGCACCCCGCGATTCGACACTGGATGAGGAGCGAATCGCCGGCGAACCTGTTTCCTTCCGCCGGCTCCTGTGCCAGGATTTCACTGGGTGATGAATTATGAGACGGAACACATGCGTGATCGCCGGGGGCGGCCCGGCGGGGGCGATGCTCGCACTGCTGCTGGCCAGGGCGGGCGTCGAGGTGACGCTCCTGGAGAAGCACAACGACTTCCTGCGCGACTTCAGGGGTGACACCATCCATCCCTCGACCCTGCAGATCCTCGACGAGCTGGGCCTGGCCGAGGAGTTCCACCGGCTCCCGCACCGCAAGACGTACAGGATGGAGATCCACACCGACGACACCACGGTGCCGGTCGCCGATCTGCGGAAACTCAAGGGCAAGTACCAGTACATCGCCTTCGTCCCGCAGTGGGAGTTCCTCGACCTGCTGACCACCGCCGCCAGGCGGTATCCGAACTTCCGCCTCATCATGGAGGCCGAGGTGCACGGGGTGATCCGCGAGGGCGACGCGGTGCGCGGGGTGCGCTACCGGGACGCCTCGGGCGAGCACGAGCTGCGCGCGACGCTCACCGTGGCCGCCGACGGCCGCCACTCCGACGTACGCCGGGCCGCCGGGCTCGTCCCCGTGGAGCACAGCGCCCCCATGGACGTGCTCTGGTTCCGGCTGCCGCGCGAGCCCGCCGATCCCGAGGTGACGTTCCTGCGGATATCCAACGGGCACCTGATGGTGGCGATCAATCGCGAGACCTACTGGCAGCTCGCCTACCTGATCCCCAAGGGCGGCTTCGAAACCCTGCGTTCCCAGGGGATCGAGGCGGTCCGCGAGCCGGTCGCCAGGCTCCTGCCCTTCCTCGGGGACCGGGTCGGGCAGCTGCGGGACTTCGAGGCGGTCAGCATGCTGTCGGTCGCGCTCAACCGGCTGCGCCGCTGGCACCGCCCCGGCCTGCTGGTCATCGGCGACGCCGCGCACGCCATGTCGCCGATCTTCGGCGTCGGCATCAACCTGGCCGTACAGGACGCGGTCGCCGCCGCGAACCTGCTGGCCGCGCCGCTCGCCGCCGGGGGCGAGATCCCCGAATCGCTGCTCGCGAGGGTCCAGCGGCGGCGCAACCCGCCCACCGCCGTCACCCAGTTCGCCCAGCGCGTCCTCCAGAGCCGGCTGATCCGGCCGGCGCTGAGCGAGCGCCCCCGGCCGGTGCGGCTGCCGCGCGACATCTCCCGCCTTCCCCTGATCGGCTTCCTGGCCAGGCGTTTCGTCGGCCTGGGCATCCTTCCTGAGCATGTTTCCAGCCCGGTGAAATCTCACCAGGTATAAAGACCTTCTCACTACGTGGACAATCAGGTCTGTTCGAACAGCCGCTTGCAATAGCCTGGTATGTCGTGAGCATCAACCTCGATTCCTGGCGGCGGCTGCCTGCGGCGCAGCAGCCCGAGTGGCCCGACCGCGGCGAGCTGGACAAGGTCGTCGGCGAGCTGAAGGGCCTCCCGCCCCTCGTCTTCGCGGGCGAGTGCGACAACCTCAAGGCGGACCTGGCGGCGGTGACGCGGGGCGAGGCCTTCGTCCTCCAGGGCGGAGACTGCGCCGAGACCTTCGGCGGCGCCACCGCCGACGACGTGCGCAACAAGCTCAAGACGCTGCTGCAGATGGCTATCGTGCTGACCTACGCGGCGAAGGTCCCCGTGGTGAAGATCGGCCGGATGGCCGGGCAGTTCGCCAAGCCGCGCTCGAAGAATTTCGAGACCCGCGACGACGTCAAGCTGCCCGCCTACCGGGGCGACATGGTCAACGGCTTCGACTTCACCCCCGAGTCCCGCGTTCCCGACCCCTGGCGGCTGCTGCGGGCCTACCACTCCTCGGCGGTGACGCTCAACCTGATCCGCGCCTTCACCAAGGGCGGATACGCCGACCTGCGCCAGGTGCACGCCTGGAACCAGGACTTCGTGATCGAGTCCCCGGCCGGCAAGCGCTACGAGCAGCTCGCCCGCGAGATCGACCAGGCGCTGGCCTTCATGCGCGCCTGCGGCGTGGAGCCCGAGGAGTTCCACACCGTCGAGTTCTACTCCTCGCACGAGGCGCTGATCCTCGACTACGACCAGGCGCTCACCCGGATCGACTCGCGGACCGGCCGCCCGTACGACGTCTCGGCGCACATGGTCTGGATCGGCGAGCGCACCCGCCAGCTCGACGGTGCCCACGTGGAGTTCTTCGCCAGCATCCGCAACCCGATCGGCGTCAAGCTCGGCCCGACGACCAGCGCCGAGGACGCCCTCGCGCTGATCGAGAAGCTCAACCCGGACAACGAGGCCGGGCGCCTGACCTTCATCACCCGGATGGGCGCGTCGAAGATCCGCGAGCACCTCCCCGAGCTGGTGGAGAAGGTGACCGCGAGCGGCGCCCAGGTGGCGTGGATCTGCGACCCCATGCACGGCAACACCTTCGAGGCGCCCAGCGGCCACAAGACCCGCCGCCTGGACGACGTCCTGAACGAGGTGGCGGGCTTCTTCGAGGTGCACCGCGCGCTCGGCACCCATCCGGGCGGCGTCCACATCGAGTTCACCGGCGACGACGTCACCGAGTGCGTGGGCGGCGGCGCCGAGATCGTCGAGGACGACCTGGCCAGACGCTACGAGACGGCCTGCGACCCGCGTCTCAACCGTGGCCAGTCGCTCGACCTGGCCTTCCGGGTGGCCGAGCTCTACCGCTCGGTCTGACCTTCCGGGCCGGACCGGCCCGGACCCCGGTCATGCGAAAGCCCCGCGCCATCGGATTCCTTCCCTCCGGCGGCGCGGGGCTTTCGCGATCCGGGCATCAGCCCTTCTGGGCACCCAGCTCGTTGGCGAGCTCGGCGCGGATCGCCTCCATGTCGAGGGCGCGGACCTGGCCGATGAGGTCCTCGAGGGCGGGCTCGGGAAGCGCGCCCGGCTGGGCGAAGACGACGATGCCATCGCGGATGGCCATGATCGTCGGGATCGAGGTGATCTCGAATCCCTGCGCGAGCGCCTGCTCGGCCTCGGTGTCGATCTTGCCGAACTTGATGTCCGTGTGCTTCGCCGACGACTTCTCGAAAATCGGCCCGAAGGTGCGGCACGGTCCGCACCAGGCCGCCCAGAAGTCCAGCAGGACGATCCCCTCATCGGCGATGTCGTTGAAGTTCTTCTCGGTTACCTCGATGGTGGCCACCGGTGGCTCCTCCTGTCGTTCACGTCTGTACGGCTGGCATAACCACTTCCCTCCCCCGCGCATTCCATCCCGCCGTCCCGCCATCCCGCCGGAGCGGCGGGAACCCGCCGGGCCGGTGGACGCGGCCGGGGGCGACGCGTTCGGGCCCGTCCCCCGTTCTCGATCCGGTCACCGGGCGCCCCGAGCACGGCGCGCCGCTCCGAAACTTTCCGAGCAACGGGCCCCGCGGGGGAAACACACCTTCTTTTCAGCTACTTTCCGAAAGTTTTACTGACGACATAGAGGTATTTCCAGCTCAGGAACGCAGGAAAAGATCGATTTTCGAAATATTTCGGCATCTGTGTTGACGTCTTTCGGTCACGTTCCCAGACTGATCGCCAACACCCCACCCGGAAGGGAGAGCCCCAGTGATCATCGACTTGACCCGCTTCAAGATCCCCTCAAGGGTCGTCGCGCCGGCGGTGGCGGCGATGCTCTCGGTCACCGGGGCGGTGACGGTGACCTCCGCCGAGGCCACCGCCGTCACCACCGCCACCACCGTCACCACAGCCGCCACCACTGCCGCCGCCGCTGCCGGAGTCGAGAACGAGGGTGCCGACTGCGCGGTGACCGGCCTGCCCGACGCGGGATCGCTGCCCACCGACTCCAGGCTCCCCGACCCCTTCAGGAAGCTGAACGGTACGCGCATCTCCACCACGTCCGAATGGCGGTGCCGGCGCGAGGAGATCAAGAAGCTGGCGGAGAAGTTCGTCTACGGCGAGAAGCCCGTCAAGCCGGCCACCGTCACGGGGACGGTCTCGAACAGCGGTATCACCGTGAACGTGAGCCACAACGGCAGGAGCTCCAGCTTCTCCGCGGGTGTCTCGCTGCCGAGCGGGTCCGGCCCCTTCCCCGCGGTCGTCGTCCTAGGGGGATTCGGAGCGGACACGGCCGCCATCAGAGCGGCCGGTGCCGCGGTCATCACCTACGACCCCTACGCGGTCGGCCGGGAGGGCACCCCCCGCAACAACAAGCAAGGCGCCTTCTACAGCATCTACGGCTCCTCCTCCAGCACCGGACTGCTCATGGCCTGGTCCTGGGGCGTGAGCCGGATCATCGACGTCCTCGAGCAGTCGGGAGGCAGCATCCTCAAGGCCGACGCCACCGGCGTCACCGGATGCTCGCGCTTCGGAAAGGGCGCCTTCGTCATCGGCGCGTTCGACCAGCGCATCGCGCTGACCATGCCGATCGAGTCGGGAAGCGCCGGCGTGCCCATCTTCCGCGGGATTCCCGGGGAAGGCGCCCAGAGCCTGAGCAGCGCCTACGGGGAGCAGCCCTGGCTGGGCGACGCGTTCGGCTCCTTCACCGGCAGCCCGGCACGGCTACCGGTGGACACCCACCAGATGGTGGCCATGGTCGCGCCGCGCGGACTGTTCATCATGGACAACCCGCACATCGCCAATCTGGGCCCCAGATCCGCGAGCGTGGCGGCCCTGGGCGGAGCGGAGGTCTACAAGGCGCTCGGCGCGGGAGGCAACATCACCTACTGGTCCGACATCCAGGACGGCAGCCACTGCGCCAACCGGTCCGAGTGGAGGACCCCCCTGCAGCAGAACATCCAGAAGTTCCTGCTGAAGACGGGCAGCGCCCCCGGCGCGATGAGGATCTCGTCCAGGGCGTCCGGCAACCTGGCCGAGTGGAGGGACTGGCAGACCCCGACCCTCGGCGATTCGGGCGACAGCACCCCGCCGAGCACGCCGGGCACCCCGGCCGCGTCCGGCGTGACCGCCACCGGCGCCACGCTGACCTGGGCCGCGTCCACCGACCAGGGCGGTTCCGGCCTGGCCGGCTACAACATCTACCGCGAGCAGGGCGCCACCGACCCGCAACTCGGGCAGTCCACCACCAACTCGACCACCCTCACCGGGCTGACCGCGAACACCCAGTACCAGGTGTACGTGCGGGCGCGCGACGGCGCGGGCAACCTGTCCGGCGACTCGCAGCCGGTCACGTTCACCACGACCGTCGGCGGCGGTGACGACACCTCGCCGCCGACGGCCCCGGCCGGCCTGGCGGCCTCGGGAACCACGTCAACGGGCACGACCCTGAGCTGGACGGCCTCGACGGACGACACCGGCGTCTCCGGCTACGACATCCTGCGCGCGCCCGGCGCGAGCGGCGGCACGTTCACCCAGGCCGGCACCTCGGCCACGACCTCGTTCGCCGACACGGGCCTGACCCCGAGCACCACCTACCGCTACCAGGTCAGGGCACGGGACGGGGCGGGCAACATCTCGCCGGTCTCGAACACCGCGGAGGTCACCACCCGGCCCGGCACGTCCACCGGAGCCTGCACGGCCGTGCCGACCGTGCAGACCCAGTGGAGCACCGGGTACGTCATCCAGCCGCTGACCATCACCAACACCGGCACCTCGGCGATCACCGGATGGACGGTCACCTTCACGCTGCCGGCCGGGCACACGCTGACCGGCTCGTGGAACGGCACCACCACCGTCAGCGGGCAGACCGTGACCATCAGGAACGTCGCCCACAACGGCACCCTCGCCGCCGGAGCCGCCACTACCGGCGTCGGCTTCCAGGTGAGCCGCCCGAACGGCGACACCGCGCTCCCGTCCGGATACACCTGCGCCTGACGGGACGACCCCGGCTCCGTGCCTGACGGCCGGGCCCCGGCTCACCCACCCCTCGCCCGGGCGGGTGAGCCGGGGCCTGGCGCGTTCGAGGGGCCGCCCGCCCGCCACCGGGAGGACCTCGGCGTCGACCTGCCCGTTCGAGGCGAGGGCGGCGGCCGCTCCCGAAATTCCCGGCACGAGAACAAGACGTCACGAGTTTCTCCGAAGTTTTCGTTATCCACTCGCGGCCTGCGGGTCTCCTGTGTAGCGGTGCTTGTGAGTGCCGCCAGAAGTCCCCTCCATGACTTCCCAACAGGACAAGGACTCCATTCACTATGAGCACAACCGCCTCGCGCGGCATCCGAGCCGGACGCGCGTCCGTCGTACGCCAGGTCCGCCGCCTGTCGCTGGCCGGTGTTCTCGTCGGCCTCCTGGGCACCTCCATGGTGAGCGTCACCTCCCCGGCCGCCGCGGCCGAGGTGCCCCTCTCGCAGGGCCGTACCGCCATCGCCTCCTCGGCGGAGCGCGGTGACCTGTCGGCCGCGGCCGCCTTCGACGGCAAGACCAGCACCCGCTGGGGCAGCAAGTTCGGCGACCCGCAGTGGCTCGCGGTCGACCTCGGCAAGTCCACCGCCATCAAGAAGATCGTCATCAACTGGGAGCGCGCCTACGCCACGGCGTTCCAGATCCAGACCGCCACCGGTGGCAACGGCCCCTGGAAGACGGTTTACAGCACCACGGCGGGCAAGGGCGGCGTCCAGACCATCAACCTGTCGGCCACCGGCCGGTTCGTGCGGCTGTACGCGACCAAGCGGTCCGGCCAGTACGGCGTCTCGCTGTGGGAGTTCCAGGTCTTCGGCACCGGCTCGGGCACCCCGACCTCGACCCCGAAGCCGACCACGAGCACGACCCCGAAGCCGACCTCGACTCCGAAGCCGACCACGACCTCGACGCCCAAGCCGACGTCCAGCGCCACCCCGACCACCACCGCGCCCGCCGGCGGCTGGGTGCCGGTGAACCAGGCCGCGTGGAAGAAGACCCTGGACGCCTACAACAAGGTCGCGCCCCAGGCGGTCCCCGCGGGGATCGTGAGGGTCCCCGAGTTCCACACCAACTGTGAGGTGGCCAACGAGGCCAAGGACGACCCGGTCGTGCTGCCCGGCCTGGTCGGGGCCTCCCACATGCACACCTTCTTCGGCCCGAAGGTGACGGCGAACACCACGGTGGAAGACCTGTTCACGAGCGCCACGAACTGTGACGCGCCCGGGGACCACAGCGCCTACTGGGCGCCGACCCTGCTGAAGAACGGCAAGTCGGTCCCGATGAAGAACTTCCGCGTGTACTACGGCTCCCGGCTCAAGGACCCGTCGGAGGTCGTGCCGTTCCCGCCGGGTCTGGTCGTGGTGCAGGGCGACGCGAAGCGGCAGGTGGCGACGCCGAAGGGTGCCTCCGGCCAGTTCTGGTGCGCCGGCAGCGCGGAGACCGGCCGTAGCGCCGACGGCAACTGGCCCGTCTGCGCACCGGGCGGCAACCTGATCTACCAGCTGACGTTCCAGGACTGCTGGGACGGCAAGCACATCGACTCGCCCGACCACAAGTCGCACATGGGGCCCGCCAAGAACGGCACGTGCTCCGGCGACTACCCGGTCGCGGTCCCCAACCTCTCGTTCATGCTCGGCTACGACTCCCTCGGCGGTGACGGCCTGTCCCTGTCGTCGGGCCTGCCGTCCTCGATCCACGGGGACTTCATGAACGCGTGGAAGCCGGAGGCTCTCGGCGCGCTCGTGAAGGTCTGCCTCAACGCGAAGGCCAAGTGCGGCACCACGCCGGGCTGGGGCCGCTGACCGACCCCCGCCACCTCGCGTGCCGTGCCGGTGATCCCGCCTTTCGCGGGGCCACCGGCACGGCACGCGTAGCCGTGAACATGACAGCTCTCTTCCTCGTACGGCCTTCCTCGTACGGCGATACCTCCACGGGGCCGCCGGCCCCGCGGAGGTACGTGTCATCGCCCGCCGGTCCGGGTCAGCGCCTCCCGCCGGACAGGGTCAGCCCGATGACCACGGGGTCGTGGTCGGAGGAGCGGAACGCGTCGGGCTCGTAGAGGCCCGGCGGGTTGAACTCGGTGTTGTAGTCGAGGATCCGGCTCTCGTCGGCGTTGATGTGCCAGATCGTCGCGCTGGTCACGCGCTTGAGCAGGTCCTTGCCGACCAGGGCGTGGTCCAGCTCGCCGACCAGGCCGTCGAAGAGGTAGCTGTAGCGCAGCGGCGCCGGGACGAACCTCTTGGTCACGCTGGTCAGGCCGGCGGCCTCCAGGGTGTCGATCGGGTCCTCCTCGCCGTAGGCGTTGAGGTCGCCGAGGACCAGCGGGTTGGTCAGGTCCAGGCTGTCGATCAGGCCCAGTGTCGCCTGTGCCTGGCGTACGCGCTCGCCGTTGTAGCAGCTCTGCCCGTCACCCTGGTCGGCGTCCGGGCCCACGGCCTGCTCGTCGCAGCCCTTGGACTTGAAGTGGTTGACCAGCACGGTGAAGGACTGGCCGCCCTGGACCCGGCGGAAGGTCTGGATCAGCGGGGGCCTGCGGAAGACCGGGTCGGTGGAGGACCGGGCGGCCCCCACCGGCTGCACCCTGCCCGGCTTGTAGATCGCCGTCACGTGGATCAGGTCGGTGCCCGGGTAGGGGTGGGCGATCGCCGCGTAGGTGCCCGCGCCGACCTCGGCGTTGAGCGCGTCGACCAGGGCCTGCACCGCGGTCTGGCCGTTGTTCTGGACCTCCATCAGGCCGACGACGTCGGCGTTCATGCCCTTCAGCGCGGCGACCAGCTTGGCCAGCTGGCGCTGCTGCTCCGCGGCGTTGCTCGCGCCGCGCGAGCCGAGGGTGGTGAACCAGTTGAGCGTGTTGAAGCTGGCCACCTTGACGTTGCCGATGACCGGGAACGGCACGGGCAGGCGCGGGTTGGTCCGGAGGAAGTCGATCTTCTTGGTCGGCTGGAGCCGGTACTTGCCGAAGCCGTACCCCATCACGCCGGTGACGCCGAGCGCGGTGTCGCCCAGGCGGACGGTGCGCGGGTCGGTGTAGGGGATCGTCGCGGGGTTCTCCACCGTGGAGCCGTCGTCCACCAGCAGGGCGCGCCGCGCGTTCCTGGCGGCGTCCACGCCCGGCCGGTCGGTCGGCTGGAACAGGCGTCCCTCGGAGGCGACGGTGACCTCGCCGTAGCGGCCCAGGTTGTAGTGGTCGTTGAGGGTGAGCGGCTCGGGGAAGGTGACGAGCATGCTCTCGACGGGTTCGAAGGTCGTGCCCTCGGCGCGCGGCAGGTTCTGCCTGGCGGGCGCGACGGTGCCCTTTCCGCAGATGTCCACGGCGGTGACCGGCGACAGCTCGGTCCAGCCGTTGAACTCCACGGCCCTGCCGGTGACCAGGACGCGGTCGCCGACCTTGACGTCCTTGAAGGAGTCGCGGGCGAAGGCGAACAGGCCCTCGGAGGTGGCCGGGTCGGCGTCGGGGGTCGGGTCCTGCAGGAAGAAGCCGCCGAGCTGCGTGGTCGCCTGGAAGTCGGCGGTCACGACGCCCTCGACGCGGACGTTCTGGCCCGCCAGCGGGCTGACGTCACCGCTGCCCTGCACCTGGGCGATCTGGTGGGTGGCCGGGGTCTCGCACGGCTCCCCCGTCGGGGTGGGGCTCGGGGTGGGCTCCACCGTCGGGGTCGGTGTGGGGGTGGGTGTCGGCTCGACGGCGCCGCAGGGCGCGGCGGCGGTGGCCCGGTTGCGCGGCGCCGGGGCCGCGGCCTCCACGTCGGTGCCGTTGACGTCGGTGTCGGCGCAGCCGTGGTCCCTGCGCAGGCCGGCCAGGGTGGCCGAGAGCGCGGGGGCGGCGGTGCCCTCGAAGTAGTTGGCGGTGCCGTACCCGACCAGGTCGGCGATGAGTGCCGTCTGCTCCGGCGTGCAGGGGGCGGAGCCGCCGTTGCACGCCAGCCCCTCGGCCGAGCGGACCAGGGCCGCCTTGCCCGCGGAGCCGCTCAGGTTGATCGTCCCGGTGGTGTCCGCGGCGGGCAGCGGGGAGCCGTTGGCGCCTCCGGCCAGCTGGACCAGGTGGTACTGGCCGGGCGCGAGGGTGCCCGCCAGAGGGACGACCGGGTTGGCGCCGAAGTTTCCCGTACCGGTGGCGCTCGCGTACTGGACGGACCAGCCGTCCAGGGCGACGGGTGCGGTGCTGCGGTTGAACAGCTCGACGTAGTCGTTGGCGAGCGGCGCTCCGGCGTTGCCGCCGCCGCCGTAAACCTGGCTGATGACGACGGTGCCCGGTTCCGCCAGGGCCGGGGCTGAGGCGAGGGCCGCGACGCCGGTGGTGGTGAGGCCGGCGGCGACGAGGGCGGCGAACGCCCGGGATAAAGCACGCATGAACCGGAGCGTAAGGCTCTGTCCATCGCAGAACACTCACATATAAGTGGATAGACGGTGAAATCCAGAATGTTGACACTTCATGTCTATCCAGCCTGGCCAGATATGGCTTTCCTTGACCTAGAAGTCGCTTGCCCCGGCGTCCGCGGGTATCACTTGGACATGAGAACTCTGGACGTGGGTTGGGTGACCTGCGCCGCCTCCCCGGAGTGCGCCGGATCCGCGCGGCAGCCGTACGGCCGGTGCCTGGCCCATCTGGACGCCGCCGAGCTCGACGAGGTCGTCCGCGGGCTCTCCCCCGGCTCCGCCGTCGACCTGCGGGCCACCGTCGTCGGCAGGGATCTGCTGGAGCGGATCCTCGGCGCGACCCGGGGACGTCTGGGCCGGGCCAGGTTCGACTGGGCGACCTTTCCCGAGAGCGTGCGGTTCGGCGACATCGCCTTCGGCGGGGACGTCTCGTTCGACCACGCGCACTTCCGGCGCCTCGCCTCGTTCTTCGACGCCCGTTTCGCGCGCAACGTTTCCTTCCGGGAGGCCAGGTTCGACCGGGGGCTGTCCCTGCACGGTGTCGCCATCACCGGGCACGCGGCCTTCGACCGGGTCTCCATCGACGGTGACGCCCTGTTCGGGGGCGCGCTCTTCAACCGGACCGCGTCGTTTGAATGCGCTGATTTCCATGGTTTTGTCACCTTTGACGGCACCGGCTTCGCGGGCGACGCGACCCTGAGAGGGTGCAGGTTCCGCCGTACGGTGTCCTTCCGCAAGACGAGTTTCGGCGGGCTGGCCGGGTTCGACGGGGCGCGTTTCTCGGCGGGCGGCTACCTGGCCCCGATCTCGGTCGGCCGCCACCTCACCCTCGCCGGGGCGTGGGCGGGCAAGGGCCTCGACGTGACCACGGGCGGATGCTCGGTGGACCTGCGGCGCCTGGAGGTGGGCGGGCGGCTGAACGTCCGGCTCGACGACGCCGAGGCCGACCTGGAGGGGGCGACCCTGCACGGCCCCGCCACGGTGCGGGGCCGTGACGGCGCCCGGGTGACCTCGCTGCACGAGGTGGACGCCGAGGAGCTGGAGCTCGCCGACCTGGACCTCAGCACCTGCCTCTTCACCGGCATCCGCCACCCCGAGGGGCTCAGGATGAGCGGCTGCGCGCTCGCCGTCGTCCCGCGCGGTGCCCGGCTGGGGCTGCGCTGGTGGTCCCTGTGGCGCGCCCCCGACCACGGGTGAGACCTCCGCGCCGAACGGCGTGGTCCCGAACGCGGTCCCGGAGCGGTTCCAAGGCGGTTCCAAGGCGGTTCCGAGGCGGTTCCGAGGCGGTTCCGAGGCGGTTCCGAGGCGGTTCCGAGGCGGTTCCGAGGTGGTGGGACTAGGAGATCACTCGGGTGCTCTCCCCCGGGCCGATCTCGGCGAGGAAGGCCGTGACGTCGGCGGCGAACCGGCCGCTGCGGAACACCCCCAGGTGACCGAGGCCGGGATAGGTGATCAGGCGGCCGTCGCGGATCCCCTCGGCGGTCTCCCGGAAAAGCTCGACCGGGTAGTCGAGGTCCCTCTCACCGCCCAGGACCAGGGTGGGGGCGGCGACGTCGGCCAGGCGCCCGCCCAGGTCGAACCCGTCCTCCGCGCGGGCGAAGGCGAGCATGTCACGGGGGTCGCCGGGACGTACCAGCGGGTCCAGCAGCCACAGCAGCACTCCGACCAGAGCCCGCCCGGCGGGCGAGGCGGCGGCCGTGATCGCCTGGTGCTGCAGGCCGCGCCGCCCGGCGGCGACCGCCTCGGTGTAGCGGCGCTGCAGCCGCCTGACCTCCGGCGTGAGCCTGTGCGCCGCCCCGGCCACGACCAGCGCGCGCACCACGTCCGGATGGTCGGCCGCCAGTTGCAGCGCCACCGAACCCCCGGACGACAGGCCCAGCACGTCGACCGGCCCGTCGAACTCCGCGCGGAGCGCCTCGGCGTGCCGGGCGGCGATGTCGGCCATGGTGGTTCCCGAAGCCATGCCGGGAGCGCGGCCCACGGCGTACAGCCGGAAGTGGCGGGCCAGCGGGGCCAGCACCCGCAGTTCCACACCGCGCGCCAACCCGGCCGGGTTGGCGTGGGCGGGGGTGAACCAGCGCAGCACGACGAGCGGCGGGCCGTCGCCGAGGGCGTAGTACGGCAGGTCGTTGGCGAGCGTGCCCTCCCGCACCTTGAGGTCCCTGAATCTCACGACGAAGTCCTCCCTCCCGCCGGCGTCGCTGGATTCGAGCGTATGCGCAGGTGGGAACGGGTCGACTCGGGGTCTTCTCAGGGTCGTCCCCGATGCGCGGCTCCCGGCCGGGAGACCAGGATGGGAAACGCATACCCTGGACGGGAATCGGGCGACTGGAGAGTACATGGCAGGCACCGGGGTCATCGAGGACTACGTGACCGGGCTCAGCCGCACTCTCAGGGGTCCTCGGAGACCGAAGCTCGACCTGATCACCGAGGCGCGCGACAGCCTGCTCGACACCGCCGAGGCGTTGGAGGGCGACGGCCTGAGGCGCGACGAGGCCGAGCGGGCCGCGGTCGAGGAGTTCGGGCCGATCCGTGAGATCGCGCCCGGCTACCAGGAGGAGCTGTCCAAATCGGCGGGCCGGAGGCTGGCCGTCCTGCTGTTCGTCGGCGTGCCGCTCACCGCGATCATGTGGAACGTGATCTGGAAGATCTTCCCCAGCGCCCCGACGGCGTACGAGCGTATGCCGGACTGGTTCATCCTGGTCGCCCGCGGCGTGGACGCGCTCCAGATGTTCATCGGCCTGGTCGGCGGGCTCGCGTTGCTCGCGCTGGGCCGGGGACTGCGCAGGATCAGGCGGCCCCGGCTCGTCACCCGGGCCCTGGGCCTGTTCGTCTGGGCCATGATGCCGGTCATGCTCGTGTCGTGCGGGGCGCTGATGTTCGGCTCGCAGGATTCCGCCGGGTTCGGCGACTTCCTCCCGGGGGCCGTCGCGTCGCTGTTGAGCTACGCGATCTGGTCCGTGCAGCTGTACTGTGCCTTCCGCTGCCTGAGCATCACCCGGCGCGAGCCCGCCGTCGCGACCGCCTGAGCCCGGTGACCGTCTGAGCCCCGCGACCGCCTGAGCCCCGCGACCGCCTGAACCCTGTGACCGCCGAGCCTCGCGACCGTCTGAGCCTGGCGACCGTCCGAACCCGGTGGCCGTCTGAGCCCGGCGGCTCCGGGAGGCGTCAGCGGGTGGTGCGCGGTTCCAGGACGCTGCCGATGGCTCCGGCGAACTCCCGCCAGGCGGAGCGTTCGCCGGCGAGGGCCGTGCGCCCCGAGGAGGTCAGCCGGTAGGTGCGCCGCCTGCGCCCGCTCACCGTGGCCCACTCGCTGGCCAGGTATCCCGCCTGCTCCAGCCGTCGCAGCGCCGGGTAGACGGTGCCCGTCGGCACGTTCAGCGCGCCGCCGCTGCGCGCCTGGAGCGCCTCGATGATCGCGTAGCCGTGCAGCGGCTCGTGCTCCAGCACGGAGAGCAGCAGGGCGTCCATGTGACCGCGGAGAGCGTCGGGGTTCACCTGGTCACCTCCGCCCGCCGGACGGATCCCGTGTCACCGCACCCGGCGGTTCGTTCGCTTCGCTCGCTCACGTCGTCAGCCTACCTCTCGTATAGACATGCTACATGTAGGCGTTCTACATGTAGTATGTCTATAGGTAGACAAACATAACAATGGAGGTGAGACCGTGGACGTGCTCGACCTGGCCCGGACACAGTTCGCCGTGACAGGGAGCCTCCACTTCCTGTTCGTCGTGCTGACCCTGGGCCTGGCCCCCCTGATCGCGATCATGCACACCCGCTACGCCGTCACCGGCAAACCGGTCCACGAGCGGGCGACCCGCTTCTGGGGCCAGATCTACGTGATCAACTACGCGCTCGGGATTCTCACCGGGCTGGTGATGGAGTTCCAGTTCGGCATGAACTGGAGCGGCCTCTCGCACTACGCCGGGGACATCTTCGGCGCGCCGCTCGCGATCGAGACGCTCGGCGCGTTCTTCCTGGAGTCCACCTTCCTGGGCCTGTGGATCTTCGGCTGGCACCGGCTGCCGAAATGGCTCCACGTGGCGTGCATCTGGGTGGTGACGCTGACCGCCTACCTCTCCGCCTTCTGGATCATGGTGGCCAACTCGTTCCTGCAGAACCCGGCCGGAGCCGTGGAGCGCGACGGCCACCTGGTCCTGACCGACCTCGGCGCGCTGCTCACCAACCCGACGCTGACCATGGCGCTGCCTCACGTGCTCGGCGCGGGCCTGTGGACCGGCGGTTTCGTGGTGATGGGGGCCAGCGCGTACCAGCTGTTCCGGCGTACCGCCGAGCGGGAGTTCTTCACGAGCTCGCTCCGCACGGGAGTGATCACCTCGCTGGTCGGCTCGCTGCTCACGGTCGGGTTCGGCTACGCCCAGTTCGGCGCGATCGGCGCGGTCCAGCCGGGCAAGTTCGACGACGGGGGCCTGGCCGGGCTGGGACTCGGTTTCATGATCATGATCGGCCAGCTGCTCCAGATTCTCATCACGTTCGTGCTGGCGCCGACCGTGTACTGGCTGCCACGCTGGCGCTGGACGCACCCCGTGCTGATGGCGATCACCCCGCTGCCGTTCGTGGCGGCGATCCTCGGCTGGCTGGCCAGGGAGTCCGGCAGGCAGCCCTGGCTGATCAACGGGAAGCTGACCGTCGCCGACGCCATGTCCCCCGGGCTCACCTCCGGGATGGTCACCGTCTCGCTCATCGCCTTCGGCGGCGTGCTCGCCCTGCTCGCGGTGATCGACTACGTGCTGATCGCCCGTACCGTGCGGCGCGGGCCCGCCGCCGTCACCCTCGGCGCCGACGCGCCGGCCGACCCCACCGAGCGCGCGCACGCGCTCAGCCACTAGGGAGAGACTGTGGACATCCTCTGGCTCGGCGTGTTCGCCCTCCTGCTGATCGGCTACTTCGCCCTGGAGGGCTTCGACATCGGCGTGGGCATGCTCCTGCCCGTCCTCGGCAGGACACGGAAGGACCGGGACGAGATCGTCGCCGCCATGGCGCCGTTCATCCTGGCCAACGAGGTCTGGCTGGTGGCCGTGGCGGGCGTGCTGTTCGGCGTCTTCCCCTCGATCGAGGGGGACGTGCTGTTCGGCCTCTACCCGCTCGTGGTCTCCCTGCTGGTGTCGTGGATCGTCCGCGACGCCGGGCTCTGGTTCCGCCGCCGCGCCGACGGGAGCGCGTGGCGGTCGACCTGGGACTGGGCGATCGTCGTCGGCTCGTACGGCCTGGCGCTGAGCTGGGGCATGGCCCTGGTCGCGGTGGCCGGCGGCCTGACCGGGCCCGCGATCGGCCTGCCGGGACTGGCCGGCGGGCTGGTGGTGGCCGCGCTGCTCGCCTTCCACGGCCGGACGTTCCTCTCGTGGCGGCTGCCCGGGCGGGTGGCCGGCGCGCGCCGCACCGGCCGGGCGCTCCTGCTCTCCGCGTGCGCCGCCGCCGCGCCCGTCGCGGTGCTGCTCGCCGTGCTCGCCCCCTGGCTGCTCGACCGTACGGCGCCCGCCGGGACGCTAAGTGTGCTCAGTGTCATGATTCTTCCCTTCGCACCGGTCATGGTGGGTGCGCAAGTATGGGTATGGCGGACGTTCGGTCCCGGACGCGCCGCCTCCGATCGGGTTCCCTCGTTCTTCTGAGCTCTCTAGGGTTGGCATGCACAAGGATCTTGTACGGCTGGCACTGGGCGAGCGGGCCGTCCGCCGCCACCTGGCCGTGTGCCTGGCCGCCGCCGTCCTGACCGGGCTGCTCGTCCTCGTCCAGGCGGAGCTGCTCGCCGGGGTGCTGTCCGGGCGGTTCGCGGCCCCGGCCCTGATCCTGCTGGCGCTGGTCGTCGGCGTCCGGGCGCTCCTCGCCCTGGGGCAGGGGATCGCCGCCGGACGCATGACCACCGGGGTGAAGTCCGCCCTGCGGCACCGCCTGCTGGCGCGGGTGCGCGACCTGGGGCCCGTCAGGCCGGCCTCCCAGCGCTCGGGTGAGCTGGTGACGCTGACCGGCCGGGGTCTGGACGCCCTCGACCCCTACCTGACGGGCTACCTGCCCGCGGTGGCGGTCGCGGGCGTCGTGCCGATCGCGGTGCTCGTCCGGCTGTTCACCGCCGACCTGGCCAGCGCGGTGATCGTGCTGGTCACGCTGCCGCTCATCCCGATCTTCGGGGCGCTGGTCGGCATGCACACCAAGGCCGTGACGGAACGTCAGTGGAGAGCCCTTTCCCGCCTCGGCGGGCACTTCCTGGACGTGGTCAGGGGCCTTCCCACGCTGCGCGCCTTCGGCAGGGCCCGCTACCAGGCCGAGGTGATCCGGCGGGTGGCCGACGCCCACCGGGCGGCGACGATGCGCACGCTGCGGGTGGCGTTCCTGTCCTCGCTGGTGCTGGAGCTGGCCGCGTCGCTCTCGCTGGCCCTGGTGGCCGTCCCGGTGGGCCTGCGGCTGCTGTCCGGCTCCCTGGACCTGTCGGCCGCGCTGCTGGTCCTGCTCCTGGCGCCGGAGGCGTACCTGCCGCTGCGCAACATGGGCGGCAGGTTCCACGCGGCGATGGAGGGCGTCGCCGCCGCCGACGAGGCGTTCGGCGTGCTCGACGGCCAGGCGGAGCCGACGAAGGCGGAGGCGGGGGCGCGGCTTTCGCGCGACGAGCACGCGGGCACCCGTACGGCGACGGCAGGCGCGCCGGGACAGGGAAAAGGACCGAGCCCAGGCAGGGCGCCGGAGATCCGGCTGGAGCATGTCACGGTGCGTTACCCGGACCGTGAGGAGGCCGCGCTGGAGGACGTGTCGCTGGTGATCGCGCCCGGTGAGCGGGTGGCGCTGGTCGGCGAGAGCGGGGCGGGCAAGAGCACCCTGCTCCACCTGCTGCTCGGCTTCGTCACCCCCTCGGAGGGCAGGGTCCTGGTCGACGGCGCCGAGATCGGCGATCACGACTCCTGGCGCGCGCGGCTGGCATTCGTACCGCAGCGCCCGCATCTCTTCGCCACCTCGGTGGCCGACAACATCGGGCTCGGCGCCCCCGGCGCGACGATCGGCGAGATCAGGGCCGCGGCGCGGGCCGCGCAGGCCGACGAGTTCGTCACGGCGCTGCCGGAGGGCTACGACACCGTGCTCGGCGAGCGGGGGACCAACCTGTCCGCCGGGCAGCGGCAGCGGGTCGCGCTGGCTCGCGCGTTCTGCCGCCCGGACGCCGGGCTGCTCCTGCTGGACGAGCCGACCGCGCGGCTCGACGGCCGCAGCGAGGGCGCGATCGTGAGCGCGACCCGCGACCTCGCCGAGGGCCGTACCGCCGTGATCGTCGCCCACCGGCCCGCGATGATCGACCTGGCCGACCGGGTGATCCGGATCTCCGACGGCCGGGTGGTGGCCGAGAACGCAGGGGACGCCGGGAACACCGGGAACACCGGGAACATCGGGAACACCGAGGACGCCGAGGACAGGGCACCGGCGGGGACCCGAGAGGAGATCACCTCGTGACCGACGTCAGTGGGATCCCGGCAGCGGGCTGGACAGCCGAGCGACCGGCGAGCGAGGCGGACGGACGACCGGCGGACCGCGCGGATGAGCGACCGGCGGACCGGACGGGCGAACGACCGGCGGGCCGGACCGGAGGGCGGCTGGTCCTCGCCGCGGCGGGGGCGGCGGCGGCCGAGCTGGCCGGGCTCGGGCTGATCGGGTCCGCCGCGTGGCTCATCACCAGGGCCGCGGAGCAGCCGCCGCTGGCGGCGCTGAGCGTGGCGATCGTCGGGGTGAGGGCGTTCGCGACGACCAAGGGCGTCTTCCGCTACGGGGAGCGCCTGGCCGGTCACGACGTGGCGCTGCGGGCCCAGGCGACGACCAGGGAGCGGCTCTACCAGGCGCTCATTCCCGCGGGATCGTCGAACAAGCGCGGAGCCGACCTGCTCAGCCGCATGGTCGACGACACCGACGCGGTACAGGACCTGCTGGTGCGCTGCCTGCTTCCGGCGGTCGCGGCGCTGGTCACCGGGGTGGCCGCGGTGGTGATCGGGCTGTTCCTGCTTCCGGCGGCGGCACTGACGCTCCTGGCCGGGCTGCTGGTGGCCGGGGTGCTGATCCCTGCGGGCACGGCCGCCGCGGCGCGGCGCTGGTCGGCGCGGATCGCGCCCGCGCGGGCGGACCTGGCGGCCCGGGTCGCCGACCTCGTGCACGGCGCGGCCGACCTGGCCGCCTACGGGGCGGACGAGCGGGCACTGGCCGCCGCCGCCGAGACCGACGCCCGGCTGGCGGCGCTGGAGCGCAGGCAGGCGCGGGCGAACGCGATCGCCTCGGCCCTGGGCCTGCTCACCCAGGGACTCACCGTGGCGGCCGTCGTGCTGCTGGCGATGAGCTCCGGGGTGGGGGCCGTGGCCACCGCGGTGCTCGCGCTGGTCTCGCTGGTGTCCTTCGAGCCGGTGCTGCCGATGGCCGCGGCCGGGGAGCGGCTGACCGGGGTGCTCGCCGCCCTGCGCCGCCTGCGGGAGGTGGGCGCGACCCCGCCGGCGGTGGCCGAGCCGGCCGTTCCCGTCGCGGTCCCCGCCGGGCCGCCCACCGTCGAGATCGAGGACCTGGTGGTACGGCACGGCGCCGGGCTTCCCGCCGCGCTGGACGGCGTGAGCCTGACGCTCACCCCCGGCAGGCGCGTCGCCCTGGTCGGACCCAGCGGAGCGGGCAAGAGCACCCTGCTGTCGGCCCTGATGCGCCTCGTCGAGCCCGAGTCGGGGACGATCCGGGTCGGCGGGGTGGACGTCCGGGAGCTGGCGGCCGACGACACCCGGCGGGTGATGACCGGGCTGACGCAGGATCCGTACGTGTTCCAGACGTCGCTGCGCGACAACCTGCGGCTGGCGGGCCCGGAGGCCGGTGACGAGGAGCTGGCCGAGGCGGTGCGGCGGGCACGCCTGGACCGGTGGGTGGAGCGGACCGGCTGGGACGCGGTGCTCGGGGAGGACGGGCGCACGGTGTCCGGGGGCCAGCTGCAGCGGCTGGCGCTGGCGCGGGCGCTGCTGCACGACCCGCCGGTGCTGCTGCTGGACGAGCCCGCCGAGGCCCTGGACGAGACGACGGCGGACGCGCTCATGGCCGACCTCCTGGACGCCACCCACGGCCGTACGACGCTGCTCGTCACGCACCGCCTGCGCGGGCTGGAGCTGATGGACGAGATCGTCGTACTGGAGAACGGCTCGGTGACGCAGCGGGGCACCCACGCGGAGCTGGTGTCCTCCCCCGGCTACTACCGCGACCTGTGGCGCTCGGAGGCCCTGACCGCCGACCGGTGAGCGCTTCCGGAGTACTCCCCGACCGCGTCAAGGGAGCCGGAGACACCTCACGTAGTTCCGCGAGTACGAGGCTGTGTTCCCTCGGGTGCGCCCAGCGGGAGCCCGGTCTCCACCTCCACCAGATGCCGCTCCCACTCCCGGGCAGCCGTCAGCACCTGTTCTGGCAAGGTGGCCAACAACCCCAGCGGCGGCACCCGCGCCACGCGCCCGTCGCCCTGACCTCCCTCGCCCAAGACGGCGAAGTCCGGCGCAGCCTGCAGATACGGCGCCAGCACCACACTGGCCTCGTTCGCCGTCGACAACAACCGCACCGCGTTGCCGGACAATGCCACCACCTGGTGCTCGGCGCCCTCGAACCGCACCCGGTCGCCGATGCGCAGCACCGACCGGTCAACCACGACGGCCCCCTGCCCCCACGGCCGTCTTCACGATGCTGCGGTCACTGAGCACCAAAGACAGATCCGCCTCCAGCTCGTGCCGCCACATCAGGTGAAACAGCACCGGCAGCGTCGCGGTTGGATCCCCGACCAGCTCGGCCCCGTCCATCAGGGCAAGCGGTTGGGCGAACACCTCACGCAACCGGGCCGCGACCGCCTCATCCATGCACCGCGGATGCCGGTAACCCGCCAACCACCGCTGGTTGGCCACCACCACCCCATTCATCGTGCCCCCACACCGCATACCGCCATCCCAGCAGGTCACACGCCTGCTGCGTGGCCTGGAACGCCTCCCGGTCACTCTCACCGATCCGGTCCAACGGCCGTGAGTCCAGCACCAGCACCCCGCCCCCGGCCACCCGGACGAAGAAATCAGGAGCATGTCTGCGCGGTCGGCCATCGACGCTCCATCGCAGCCAAAACGGCTGTGACGCAACCGCTGTCACCACCGGATCGAAATCGATCGCGATCAGGTGGTCCCGCTCAACCCACGACTCGAACCCAACCAGGCGGCCCATCGTCGCCGACCAGTACCAGCCCGGATAGTTCCGCTGCCCCGCGTACGACGGAAACGACCGGACCGGACGAGCCGCCTCCAGCTTCACCCGGCTCAGCTCCTCCAGCTTCACCGACCGTTCGACGCCGTCCGCATCCACATAGGCCACATCGAATCTGCTGGCCGCCTCCAGCGAATCTGCACTCACCTGGTCATCGTGGCCACATCTCTGCGGAATCGGCCACAACGATGACCTGACAGCGGCGGGCCGCTTGGCGAGCCAGGCCAGGTACACCCGGACCCGGGAGGCGTAGGTGCGGCGGGTGCCGGCCGACAGTGGCACCTCCTCCAGCGCGACGGCGTACTCGGCGAGGTGTCGTTTGTAGGTGGCAGGCAGCGGGGTGGGGCGGGCGCCGCGCCGCTTGGCGGGAACGTCGTCCGTTCCGGTCTTCGTGTTCTCGGAAGTTGCCGGCGGGGATTGCGACCCGGCCGGAGTTGGATTCCCGGAAGTCACCACCGGAGTGTACTTCCGAGAACCGGTCATTCTCAGAAGCCGCCCGAACGGGAGCACTGCCATTTCACCGCCGCGAGGCGCGATACCCGCCGGGGGTGGAGATAAAGCGATGAGGATGGCCGAATGTGGTCGCTGTGACCGTATTGATCAGAAATGCGATTGGGGTCAGTGTGAGTGGACTTCAGCTCACGGAGGTGGCTATGGCGGCTCAGGATTCCCTGCTCAAGGTGTACAGCGATCGGACGTACGCGCATGTGGCGATGGTCCGGCACCAGGGTGTCACGGTGGCGTTCGCGATGGACGCGGCGCGACGGATCGTTTACAACGTCCTGGATCTGAGCAAACAGGATGCCACCAAGGGCGTGCTGGACTCCGCGTACTGGGCCGACAACCTAGTCGAACTGCCGTTCCCGACAGAGATCACCGAGGTCGGCTACAGCATCGCGGGCGCGACGGCGATGCCGACGGTCAAGCGGGGCGGCCGGATAGAGGCCAAGGCGAGCGAGCAGCTCGACCCCGAAGAGACCGACAGGTTCCTCTCCACGACCGCGCGGCTCTCGGCGGCGGCCCCGTTCCAGGTGATCTCGGACGGCACCTACGTGGTGGTGTTGCGGCAGTCGATCCCCGACGGCCACGCCGACGCGGTCTACAAGCTGACCGGCGGCGGCTGCTCCGGCGACGCGGCCGCGACCGGCTACCTGCTCAGCGGCGGCAAGAAGGTGCCGCTCGTCCGTGACACGCTCTTATGCGACCGCTTCCTGCTGGTGGAGGGGAAGCTCAAGCCGGTGCTGGAGGTGCGCTTCCGGCGCAGCCGCCACGCCTCCCGGCCCGACTCGGCCAAGGACACGCTGGGCACCGAGGACATGGAGAGCCGGCCGTTCTACGAGCCGACCCGGGAGCTCTCCTTCATCCGCAACCTGAGCGGCGGGCGGTTCACGGCGGTGCTGGTGCCGACCGCGATCAGCGGCAGGTGGCGGTGGCAGATCTTCGCGTACAACAGCGTCACCGACCGCGTCGACGGCTTCAACATCGAGCAGGACGCGGACGGCGGCTTCAACACCCAGGGCACCCGCTACTACACCAGCCCCGACCCCAGGTACCGCGACTCCGTCTTCGAGCGCGCCCCGGGCAAGTGCCCCTTCACCAACCTGGATCTGGTGCCGGTGGCGGGCGTCGCGGGGCACGCGGAGACCGCGCTGCTGCTGGACGGCACGGCCGGGCACGTTGACCTGGGCACCCCTGGAGCGCTCCAGTTCGGCCCCGGGGCGTACACGATCGAGGCGTGGATCAAACCGGCGGCCCTCGGCGGGACCGTCCTGGCCAAGGGCACGGTCTGCCAGTTCGGGGTGAACGCGAACGGCACGGTCTTCCTCGCCCACAACGGCGGGGCCTGGTCGGTGACCTCGCTCGAGCCGATCGCGCTGAACGAGTACACCCACGTGGCCGGGGTCTACGACGGGAGCAAGGCGACCGTCTTCATCAACAGCAGGGCGAGCCAGAGCGCGAGCCTGCAGTACCAGGCGGGCCAGGCCGCACCGGTCCTGATCGGCGCGGCCAACAACACGGGGCAGCCGGCCAAGTTCTTCAACGGCGAGATCGACGAGGTACGGCTCTGGGACCGCGCCCGCACGACCGAGGAGCTGAAGCGGGAACTGGGCCACCGCCTGATCGGCAACGAGCCGGATCTGCTCTCGTACTACCGCTTCGACGAGGGGTCGGGCACGACCGCCTACGACCAGAGCGACCGCGCCGCCAACGGCACGCTCCGCGGCGGGGTGCGGTGGGTGGGCTCGCAGGCCCCGGTGGGCGATCACCCCGGCGTGCGCCGCGAGAGCTTCTCCGTCAAGGACCGGAGCGTGGTCTCCGGGCTCTCCGCCGTCATCTACCACCAGCAGCAGTCCACCGCCGTCGGATACAGCACGACCGCCAAACCGGCCAAACGCCAGGCGCGGGTGCTGCTCGCCTTCGCCACCAAGACCGCCGCCGACAAAGACGGCCAGGTGGCGGCCGTGGACTTCGGCGTGGGCCGGGACGGGCGGCTGACCCAGGCGCCCGACCTGCTGGACCTGCCGCTGCTGGACCGCCCGAAGCAGAGCCAGGACCTGGACGCGATCAGCGCGCTGGAGCAGCGGATCAAGTCGCTGGAGACCGAGGTGCGGGACCTGCCCATGGAGATCGACCGGATCTTTAAGGCCGCCGGGAACATCCCCGCGCTCCAGGCCGAGTATGACAGGCAGGCCACGATCGCCGCCCGCTGGCAGCAGAACCTCGATGGCGACAAGGGCAATTACCTGGCCTGGCTATGGCGGCTGGAGCTGAAGGGGTCTCCCGACCGGCCGGTCATCGCGGTCCTGAACGACAGCCCCGATGCGGGGGCGGACCTGGTGCGAACCGCCGACCGCAACTCGCCCACCGGTCTGTGGAAGTTCGACAAGGTGCCCACGACGACCACCAACTTCTTCTGCCGGGTCATCAACGTCTTGTCGGGCAAATTCATCAACGTGTTCGGCTCCTCGAGCTTCGACAATGCGCAGCTCAACCAGCAAGGAGGCGGCGCGGAGTTCCGCCTGGATCAGGTCGGTGACTACCACCGGCTCGTCAACAACAACGGGTCCGCCGTCTCCTCGTCGGGCTCCGGCAACACGGTGGTCCAGTCGCGAATGGCCACGGTAGATGATTCCGGGCTTATCAAGATGGTGCCCGTCAAGCATGCGAGCGGCTGGGACACCTACCTGAAGGACGCGCAGACCGCGGTCGTCAACCTCCGCATCGCCATTGACGAGGCGCGCGCGGCGCAGACCAAGGTCGACGGGCTGCGCCGCACCCTGGCCACCAAGACCACCGATCTGGACACGGCGCGCAACCAGCTCGCCCAGATGACCGGCGCGGCCCAGGGGTCGACCGATCTGACGGTGGCCATGCCGCTGCTGGCCCTGGACCGCACCGGGCTGAGCTGCGCCGGAGCCGTGCTGGGCTTCGCTCGATGCGCCGACGCGCCCACCCTGATGGAGAGCGCCACCGGCAACGTGGTGCTCTACTTCCGGGGCGTCAACGACCAGTTCTTCGCCGCCTACCTCGACACCTTCGTGATCCCGTCGACGCAGGAGCTTCCCGTCGACAGCGGCGCGGTCCTCTTCACGGCCCGTGACGCGGGCATCGACCTGGGCGCGCTCACCATCACGGTGACCGACGGCGACTCGCCCAGCCGATGCGACCTGACCATCTCCGGCGGCCAGGAGGGCGAGACCTGGCGCTCGCTGCCGCGCGACACCGCGCGGCTGGCCGCAGTGCTGGCCGGAGCACCGGGCGAGCCCGTCAGGCTCGGCATGGTGGCCAGGGTGAACGGCACGCAAGTGGAGCTGGCCGAGCCCCTGACGACCGCCGTGCCGAAGGCCTCCCACATCATGATCGGCTCCGACGGCTACAGCGCCGGCGCTGACCACGCGGTGGGGGCCAAGAGCCTCACCCTGACCGCCGCCAGCCAGACGATCACCGCAGGGGCCCTGGTCACCCTGGCCGGCTACGACTACCAGCGGGCCGTCTGCGCCCGTCCCGGAGTGCCGCTGACGGAGGGTTCGCGCCTGGTCGTCCTCACCGCGGGCACCGTCGCCTCCATCGCGAACGGAACCGCCAGACGCCTGGTCAGCGGGCACGGCTCCCGCTGGCGTGGCGAGATGCCGGGCCGCGCCTACTCCTTCGACGGCCGCCAGCAGCACCTGCGCCTGCCCGCCGCCCAGTTGGAGCGCGTGACGGTGACCGGCGACCTGACCATGGAGAGCTGGGTGAACGTCGGGCCGGTGAACGGCAAGGCCAGGATCCTGCAGGCCAACAGCGGCCAGTCGCAGTACACGCTGGCGCTCGCGGACGCCCCGTTGAAGACCGCCAAGGCGTTCAACGGCGCCGAATCCCACGAGCTGAGCAGGAGCATCGAACTGGCCAACAGGGACTTCACCATCGAACTGTGGGCACGGCTCGAGCCCGGGCAGACCAACACCCAGCCGCTGCTCCTCCACGGCTACCCGATGGGGGCGCAGAACCAGACGCTGCACCTGCAGATCCACGCCAACAACACCTTCGGCTTCAGCCTCTACGGCGACGACCTCAACGTCAACCTGCCCTCCCTGGACCTGGGATGGCACCACTGGACGGTGGTGTACGAGAACGCCACCCGCACCCAGATCCTCTACCTCGACGGCACCGAGGTCGGCCGCCGCATCTCCAACGCCCCCTACACCGGGCGCGGCCCGCTCCTCCTGGGCCACAAGCCCTTCGCCGGCCACTACCTGGCCGGCCAGCTCGACGAGGTACGCGTCTGGGGCCGCATCCGCACCCCCAACGAGATCAGCAGTGAGCGCAACCAGCGGCTCTCGGGCCGCGAGCCCGGCCTGCTGGGCTACTGGACCTTCCCCGGCACCTCGGCCAAGCCCTCCCCGATCAAGGGGTACCAGCTGGTGGCCGGGGTCGGCGGCCGTTTCGTCCGCAGCCAGGATGCCTTCCCCTGCAACGAGTGGACGCACCTGGCCGCCGCCTTCCAGCAGTCCTGGGCCGTCAAGCTGAACGGCGGCGCCTACCTGGAGGTGGCCAAGGACGAGGTGCTGAACGTGACCGAGGACCTCACCCTCGAGGTCTTCCTCCAGGCCGATCAGCTCGGCGGCACCATGGGGCTGGTCTCCAAGGGCGAACTGGGCTTCTCCGGCGGTGTGCCGTACCAGCTCAGTGTGCGGGGCGACGGCAAGCTGGAGTTCGCCTTCGAGGAGCCCGGCGGCAAGATCGTCCGCTACACCTCCACCATCGGCATCACCCCGAAGGCCTTCCAACGGGTGGCCGTCGTACGGAAGGGCCGCAAGGTGGAAGTCTCCACCTCCGCCCAGACCCCGCCGGACACCAACCCCGGAAAGGACATCCGCTTCTACATCAACGGGCAGCCGGCCGGCGCCGAACACTACACCGGCCCCGGAGCCCAGAGCAACAGCAGCAACCTGATCATGGGCAAGGTGGGATCCACCTCGACCTTCGCCGGTGTGCTGGCCGAGGTGCGCATCTGGAACGTGGCCCGCGAGGCGGCCCAGCTCGGCCTGCCGGTCGTCGGGCGCGACAGGGGGCTGCTGGCCCGCTGGCCCTTCGAGGAGAACAGCGGCAACGTCACCCTCGCCGCCGACGGCTCCTACCCGGCGCGCCTGCGCGCCACCCAGTGGGTGCGCGACCCCGATCCGACCGCCAGCCCGTTCCGCCTGTACCGCAACGGCGTGCCGGTCGTCGCCGACCCCATCCCTGACCCGGGCCCTGCCGACTACGGCGACCAGCAGCTCACGCTGGGCGCGCGGCTGCTCTCCGGCGCGGTGGGCGAGCCGTTCAGCGGCATGCTGGAGGAGGTGAGGCTCTGGCGTACGGCACGGAGCGGGGAGCAGATCCTCGACAACCTCTTCACCCGCCTCAAGGGCGAGAAGCAGGAGCTCGTCGGCTACTGGCCCTTCGACCGCGACTCCACCTCGCCCACCGCGACCGAGGTGCACGACGAGGGCCTGCGGGGCAACCACCTCGAATTCCCCGCCTCGGCGCGCCCGCGCCCGATGCTCTCCAACGCCCCCATCGCCACCGACACCGCCCAGGTGCGCTCCGCGCTGGCCGCCATCCGCACCCCCTTCCACGACATGATCGGCGCCACCCCGGCCGTCGGCGAGTACGCCGACATGCAGCAGACGGTCAAGGGCGAGCCGTTCGGCGTGCTCAAACGCTGCTACAGCTACCTGCGCCAGGGCCGCTGGCACCTGGTGACCGGCTACAAGGTCGGCAACCTCGTCTCCGAGTGGGTGGGCCAGGCCCAGTTCGACCCGCAGCTCATCGGCTACATCGAGAGTGCCCCGCCGGTGCCGTCGGAGAACCTGACCGGCGCCGACTCCTTCGCCGGCGCCTCCTCCGTGGAGTTCACCGAGGCCGACCAGGTCACCTACAGCATGTCCTCCAACCGCAACAGCAGCATCGACACCTCCTTCGGCGTCTCGCTCGGCCAGGACTCCGACCAGAACCTGATGACGATCACCGCGCCGCTCGGCGTCGGGACGGCCATACCGATCCTGGAGATCGACTACAAGCTCTCGACCACGACGAACCTGGAGTTCTCCAACGCCTGGTCGAGCGAGACCAAGCTCTCCCAGGGCCAGAACACCACGCGGGCGGCCAAACTCCGGCTCACCGGAAACCTGGAGGACCCCACCCAGCTGCTCAACTCCGCCGTCGGCCGCCGCTACGTGCCCGCCAACACGGGCTTCGCGCTGGTGCAGTCGGAGACGGCCGACATCTTCGCGCTCCGCCTGGCCCACACCGGCGCGCTGGTCGCCTACCGGATGTCGCCCAACCCCGACATCCCCAAGGACTGGAACATCATCACCTTCCCGGTCAACCCCCGCTACACCAAGCAGGGCACCCTGGACGGCGCGGTCGGCTTCGACGACCGCGGCAAGGTCCTCGATCCCGACTATCCTGCCGCCGCCGGCTACGGCCAGCACAGCTTCTTCAAACCCCAGGAGGCGTACACGCTCAAACGCCGCATCACCCGCGACCAGCAGCGGCTGCGCGCCTACTACGAGGCCGTCTCCGTCCAGACCCATGCCCCCGATCAGACGCAGGCGCAGGCCCGGAAGATCCTGCGGGGCATGGGCGTGACCGCCGAATCCCCTTCGGGCGGCGACCGCAACGCCAACAGCTCGACCCCTGACAAGTTCTCCCACCGCGACCTGGTCAACACCTACGTCTGGACGGCCAAGGGCGGCTTCTTCGCCGAGACCACCCAGGCCACCGACGCCGTCACGCAGACCCACAGCGGCACCTACGCCTTCAAGACGAGCGAGTCGTTCAGCGTCGACTTCACCATCAAGGCCCTCGGCGTCGGCCTGGCCGGAAACATCGACGCCTCCGTCGGCGGCAGCACCTCCGTGACCCGCTCCCGGGCCAAGGACGTCAGCCGCACCTTCGGCCTCACCGTCGACTGCGCGCCCTCCGGGGACCTGCAGCGGTACGACAACGGCAAACCCGTCTTCACCGCGCAGGGCAAGCCCGTCCTGGTGCCGGGGAAGGTGGACGCCTACCGCTTCCTCACCTTCTACCTCGGGGAGAGCAGCGCCAACTTCGACGACTTCTTCCACAAGGTCGTCGATCCGATCTGGCTGGCCAACAGCGGCGCCCCCGACGCCGCCGCGCTCCGCCAGGCCCGCCAGACCGCCACCAAGCCGCCCTGCTGGCGGGTGATGCACCGGGTCACCTTCGTCAGCCGGGTGCTCCCGCCCGTCCCGCCGCCGGGCGCGCCGCCGGTCGAACGGGCGATGCGGGCCGAGAACATCGCCAGCAACTACGAACTGATCCAGCGTCTGGCCCCCTATACCCGCACCGCCACGGCGAGCAAGGCGGTACTCGCCACCGCCACCCGGGCCGCGCTCGCCAAGCACCTGCCCGAACTGCTGCCCCACGCCGCCGAGGTCATCGACTACCTGGTCGATTACCACGGCCTCCACGACTGACCCGCGCCTTCCGGCACTCAGCGGGTGCGGCCCGGCGATGACATGATCACGCCGGGCCGCACCCGCGACCGCGAACGCATTCGGCCGAAGTCCAGCCGCTACGGCGCGACGTCCATAGCGCGCTCCGCCGCCCCCTCAACCTGAGCCGGCTGCAGCAGGCTCTCCAGTACGGTGGCCACCAGCATCGCCGAAGAGGTGATCAGCGGCGCATCAGCCCACCCGCGTGCGAGTCGGCCACCAGCGCCATCAGAGCCGTCTCCAGCTCCACCCGGCTCGGCTTTTCCAGCGTCACCGACCGCTCGACGCCGACCGGGTCCATGTAGCACGCGTCGAATCTGCTGGCCGCCTCCGGCGAATCTGCACTCACCTGGTCATCGTGGCCACATCTCCGCGGACTGGCCACCTACTTGGCCAGATCTCCTCGGAATCGGCCACATCAACGATGACCTGACACCGACCGAGCAGGTGGCGTCTGTCGCTGCGTGTGATCTTGCATTGTCCTACGCTGGGTCTGGACAGACTAGACAGGAGATCCTCATGGGCGGATGGCAGGTTCAGGAGGCGAAGCAGCGCTTCAGTGAGGTCGTCCGGCGGGCGATGAGCGAGGGTCCCCAGGTGGTCACCCGGCACGGAGAGGAGGTAGCCGTGGTCATCGACATCACCGAGTATCGCCGTCTCAAAGGAGAGGACCCCGACTTCGGGCGATTCCTTCTCGCCGCCCCCGACTGGGACGATGACATCGAGTTTCCCCGGAACCGGGACTTACCTCGAGAGGTGGGTTTCGACTGATGGGCATCGGCTATCTGCTCGACACGAATGTGGTCTCCGAAGTGCGCAAGCGAAACGGGAGCCCGTACGTCAAGGACTGGATAGGCGGGGCTCACGGACTCACGCTCTACCTTAGCAGCCTGACGGTCGGTGAGATCCGCTGCGGAGTCGAGCGTCGCCGGCACAGCGACCCCACGCAGGCGACGATCCTGGAGCGCTGGCTCCACGGACTGCACCGACAGTTCAGCGACCGCATCGTTCCCGTCACCTCCGAAGTCGCGGAGGAGTGGGGGCGACTGAACGCCATCCGCCCGCTCCCCACGGCGGACGGCTTGATCGCCGCGACGGCCAGGGTGAACGGATGGACCCTGGTCAGCAGGAACGTCAAGGATTTCGAGGGGACGGGCGTGTCCGTGGTCAACCCTTTCGAGCCGCCGCACTGACAAGAGAACGCGGTGGCCCGACGAGCGATCACGTCCTGGTGTGGCGGTGTTCGGCACCGGACGGGAAGCACCCGGGGCCGCCTGCCTCGCACGGAATGCCGTAACACCCGAAGGGCTCGCGAGGCGAATTCGGACGGCGACACCACGGCGGAAGCCGGTCACCGTCTCGGAAGAGGACGGCTTAGATGGTGTCCGTCTTCACGGAGGTGATGAAGTCGGCCCATGCCTCGGGGGTGAAGGCCAGGGTGGGGCCGTTGGGGTTCTTGCTGTCGCGGACGGCCACGATGCCGGGGAGGTTGGTGGCCACCTCGACGCAGTCGCCGCCGTTGCCGCCGCTGCGGCTGCTCTTGAACCACCGGGCGTCCGTCAGGTCCATGATCTCATCGCTTTCTCCATCAGGGCCACCGAGGCGGACTGCGGCAGGGCGCATGCCCGGAGCGCGTCGAGCTGGGTCAACAGGGTCTCGATCTCGGTGGGGCCGTTGACGATCTGACCTTCGGCTGCGGTTTCCAAATAAACTATATCGGGCGATCCTTTGAAGCTCGCGATCACGAAGGCCCCGGTCAGACCGGCGTGCGCGCCCACCTCCAGCGGGATGACCTGGATGGTTATCCGGGGCCGCTTGACCAGTTCGAGAAGCTGCTCCAGCTGCTTGCGCATGACCTGCGGGCCACCAACGGGGCGGATCAGCATGGCCTCATCGAGGGTGGCCCAGAACATGGGCGGGTCCGGCTTGGTGAGGATCCGTTGGCGCTCCATGCGCGTGGCGACCAGCTCCTCCACCTGCTCGTCGGTGTCGCCTGGTCGTCCCGCCCTGAGAACCGCCCGCGCGTAGTCCTCGGTCTGGAGCAGTCCCGGCACGAGGACGGGCTGGAAGCTTCGCAGGGTACGGGCCTCTCGTTCCAGCTCGACGAAGGGCCGGAACCACACGGGGTAGACGTCTCTGCCGATCAAGGGCCACAGACGGACGAGGGCACCGCCGGCTTCCAGCGCCTCGTCACACTTGGCCGCGAACTCTCTGGTCGGGGCGCGTTTGGCCGTCTCGATGAGACCGACGAGGGAGGTGGAGTAGGAGATCCTGTGGGCCAGTTCCTTCTGGCTCCATTGTGCTTGTTCTCGGTATTTGCGCAGTTCAGAACCCCAGTAAGCAAGGACGCTGGCGTTCGCGTCCAGCTCGCTCGGCGAAGGCATCTCCGCTCCCGTCCTTCAGGGCTCTACACGGATCGTTGTGGGTCCTACATGAGACGCAACTGAATGTGCGGATTGAGCGTTGGAGGCGCACACCTACCGAACGTAGTCGCCCGGCGACAGTCTTGGAAGGGGAATCCGAGCACGCGCATCAACCGCGCTGAGAGGAGACGGACAACGATGATCGCTCCCGCTCCGCTGACCGGAACGCCTGCCGTACATGCCGCTGACCAGCTGAGTAACGCGCTGGAACGGCATGGGATAGCCGCTGACGTTCATGACGGCTACGGCGTCGCCCTGGTGTCGGTCTGGGTCGATCTTCTGGTCTGGACCGACGGCTTCGTCTACCGCTGGTGGACGGGACAGTTCTCGGGGCGGAGCCGCCGACGGCTCTACACGGCCTACACCGTGGACAACCCGGCCGCCGCCGCCCGCTGCGTTGCCCGCCGGTACGAGGAACTACAGCAGGGCCACCCGGTGTCGCCGCTGCTGCGTGGAGACCCGTTGTGATGCTGGTTGAGGACTGTCTGAGTCCGCACGTGGCCATGGCACAACGCGATCACACGCGGCTGCGGTGGCGGCCTCCGGATCGGACCGCTGATCGCGTAAGGCCGGTGAGCTGGACCTGTGTATGCCGCGCCACGGTTTACGAACTGTGCCAGGGCGGCGGGCAGGCGTTCCTCCGGCGAACCGTTCAACTCGACCGCGAGCACGAGATCCACGAGACGTGCCGCTGGTCTTTCCCCGAAGCTCGGGCGATCTGGGCGGCACTGCTGTCCGGTAGAGCCCGGTAGAGACGGGCGTGGCGGCGTGTGCTTCGGAGGGACGGCGTCGCCACGCCTGCCAGGAGCCACCATGCAGGCTCCTGGCCCATTCCTCCCCGCCCCCGACAACTGCCAGATTGCGTGTCCCGGCCGAGGGGGCAACTCCGTCTTCGTGTATCCGTTCCCCACGACGTACACCGGCACCCCACACCCAACAAGTACAGACGGAGTTGACGCCGACCGAAGGGCACGAACACTCCGGCAGCGGGGGCGGGGAAATCACGGCCCGCAACCTGGCTCCTGATCTGGCACTTATCAACGATCACTGCAAGCAGGTTGCGCTGAAAGCGTTGATCGTTTGCGGAGTACCTGTCAAAGCAAGTCGGAAGGCCGAGGATGACCTGGCCAACCCGATGAACAGACAACTGCCCTCCCATGGGACCCCTTGCATACGGAAGTGATCAGCTTCTGAGATTGGATTCGCCTACTTTCAGACAGGAAATCCCTTGGAACCGCAGAAGCCCCGTGGCTTGAAAGTGGTGTACGACCACCACCGTTGCTACCGGTCGGCAATCTTCGAGCCATCAGGAACAGTTGCAGGTATCAAGGCGACGCACATCCGAGTCAGATCCTTACATACCAGACCTCTTGTCGACTACCCTGGGTAGATGAACCTTCAAGCGCAGATTGAGCTTATTACCAACCCTCAAGACTTTATGCGTTTCTGCAACGCCGTCCTCCAGGCCGAATACGGCATGGATTTTCTTCCGATTGATGACGATCGACCAGACCGGGGAAATGATGGTTACTTGAAGTCGGAGAAGAGAATCTTCGCAGCACACTGCTTCAAGCGGATCCAAAATCAACGCCTCGACAACGAAATTTCATCCAAGATGATGGGAGACCTAAAGAAAGCTACTAAACTTAAGAGCGAAGGAGATTGGGACATCGCCCATTGGACATTTTTGTCAAACTATCCAATACCGGAACATATTGCCTCTCTAGTGTTGAGGGCAGGGAGAGATGCAGGCATCGAAGTAAGCTGGAGGGGTCCGGAATACTTCGCCGATCGCCTTCAAAAATTCAGGAGCGTCCGCGAACAGTTTCCAAATTTAATAGCACATGACGTCCTGGCCCAGCTCGACGAAATAACGAAATTACTTGAGTCTCTATCTTGCCCACCAGAGGTAATCAAAATTGATTGGGTACCTCGAAATTCAAATGAACAGCAGATGCTCATCTCGCAATCCCTACCCGCATGGGAGTATCTCCTCTTTGCGGGCGTCCTGCTGCAAGGAAAAGAAAGGCTTGAGCCGAAATGGCGAGACTTTCAGAGCGGCCATGGTCGCCGAAATGGCATATATCTAGATAAATCCTCAGCGGCGACACGACTCCAAGGAGCCCTGGGCGACGCCATCCAAATAGCTGCGGGCATCAGATCGATATTTACACCCGCCGTGCAACAGCAAGCATTCGGTCCTCCCGGCGTCGCAGGGGACGCAGTGACCATTTCACATTTCGCTGGACGCATCGTTTCAGCTTACGAGGACCTTCTGGATTGGGCTAGCGACATTCGTGGCGCCGTATATCCGGAAGAATTTCAACGAGCAGCCGCGTTGGCTGCCCTTATAGCAGATCAACCTAGCAGAGACATACGCTTTTTTATCGATAGAGTGGTATTTGAGTTCGGAAAGATCCCTGCATGGCTAGCCCAGCCCAACAGGAAAAGACTAGACATCAATCTCACCCTAGATCTATCCGCAAATGATGCTGCACTCAAAGCCTTCACCAAGGAATTCACGCGGGCTCGCAAGAGATCGTGGATTTGAAACTAAATCCAGAGCCGACCTTCCGGTCACCCTGTACATCATTTCCCTAACAATCCGTTGGCCATCTGCTTGTCGCGAGGGTCCTACAGCTTGCAGAGCTATATTTTCCCAGGTCGAAACTAGAGACCTGCTCCTGCCATGCAGTCCTGGCGATCCTTGCGCGAACCGGCGATCTCAAAAGAATGGTCGCCCTGAAGCGGTGTTCTCCGGATATCCCATCGCGATCGGGAGAACAGCTCAGAGGGTGGGCACGACCGGGCGGATCGTGCCGTCCGTGTTGAATTCCATCTGGTCGACGGCCACCTCCCGGTTGGTGCCGTTCCCCGCCGGTACGGCGAACCGGTGGTAGGCGACGTACCACGTGTCGGTGCCGGGCGCCCGGACGACCGAGTGGTGACCAGGGCCCTTGATCCCGGCCTCCAGCCGCTTCTGCAGCACGACGCCGCGCCTGGTCCACGGTCCCGTCGGGCTCGTCCCCGTGGCGTACGCCACCCGGTAGTCCTCGCTTCGGGTGTCGTTCTCCGACCACATGAGGTAGTAGATCCCGTTCCGCTTGAACACGAACGGCGCCTCGTTGTAGCCCGACGGGGTGATCACACGCACCTGCGCGGGATCGAAGGAGGTCATGTCGCCGTTCAGCGGCACGACGCGGGCGGCGCCCTGCCCCCAGTACAGGTAGGAGCGGCCGTCGTCGTCGGTGAAGACCATCGGGTCGATCGCCTGGCCGGAGTACTGGCCGGCGGCGACGAGCGGCCGGCCGAGCGCGTCCCGGAACGGGCCCGTGGGCGAGTCGGACACCGCGACCCCCAGTTGCTTGGCGGTGTTCCCGGAGGCCGCGCCGCCGCTGAAGTACAGGTAGTAGCGGCCGCCCGCGGCCGCGACCGCGGGCGCCCAGGCCGAGTCGTCGGCCCACGACACGTCCGGGCCGTGGTTCAGGACGACGCCGTGGTCGGTCCAGTTCACCATGTCGGCGGAGGAGAACGCCTTGTAGTACGTGCCGCCCCAGCCCGCGTAGCCGTCGGTCGTCGCGTACAGGTAGTAGCGGCCGCCCGCGGCGATGACGTGCGGGTCGGCGAACAGGCCGGGAATCACCGGGTTGCGGTTCGTCTTGGGCGCCCACGGCGCGGCTATCTTGAACGAGCTGTCCGCGCGGAACCCGGCGGTGTCCTGGTAGGTGTCCAGCCAGAGCCCGAAGTCGCGGTGCCTGATCCGCCGGCCCGGGTAGTTGTAGGAGGTCAGGGCCGTCGAGCCGGCGACCGACCCGTCCACGGCGCAGAACGTGGCGTCGGCGCGGAAGGTCGCGTCGCCGGTGTTGGCGTCGACACGCAGCCTCCAGTCGTAATGCCGCAGGAACAGGCCGTTCTTGGTCTGGAAGGAGTAACAGGACGGCGAGGCCAGACCGTTGACCACGGTGAACGTGGCGTCGAGCTTGGTCTGGGCCGGGCTCGCGGAGGTCACCGGGTCGAGGCGGCCGAACGCGCCGGCGTGCCGGACGTAGTGGCCGGGGTAGTTGACCGCCTCCAGCGATCGGGCGCCGGTCGGCAGCGTCGCGGCGTACGCCGGAGAGGCCGTCGTCACCAGGGCGGAACTCGCGAGCACGAGCGCGGCCGTCCCTGCCGCCCATCTGCCGACCGTCATACGGACCTCTTTTCGAGCACTGAAATGTTATCGCTAACATTCATTGAAGGAGAACCGCCACACGAGGAGGCGGGAAACGCCGATGCGCGTGGCACACCATCCGCGACCACTGCGGAGCGGCAGGTCAGGTCGGCGCCACATCAGTGTGTGCGCTCACATTCGATCGGTCAAGCCTGTCAGATCCGGCGAATCCGCGTTCCCGGACCCCGCGGATCTGTTGACATCCGCGATGGCGACGTAAACACTCTGCGGAAACACAGCGGAAACATCGACGTGCCCCGGTCGTCCCGTCCCACAGGGGGGTCCGCCCGTTTCCACGGGCCAACCTGGACCGTCGATTGTTAGCGCTAACGCAATTGCACGCCATTCCGCCCCTCGCAGAAGGGTGCCTGTCGTGTCCCTGCGCCGGACGATTCCCCCGGGCGTCGCGTCACCGGCGCCCGTGCCGAGCCGCCTCGTCCCCCTCGCCGCCGAACGGCCCGCGCCGGCGGTGACGTACTCGGCGAACCCGACCGGCTTCACCGGCCACCGCCGGGTGCGTCCAGATCACCTACCGTGTCCGATCACCTCTCAGGAGGCGTAGATCACCATGAGAACAGGCTTACGCGGGGCGATCGGCAGAGCGACCGCCGCCGCCCTGCTCGTCGCCGGTGCCCTCGTCGCCCAGCCGGCGGCGCCGGCCCGGGCCGCCGAGGTCACGATCACCAACGGGACGCAGTTCCGCGATACCGCCGGGAACCCGCTGCAGGCCCACGGCGGCGGGGTGCTGAAGGTGGGCACGTACTACTACTGGTTCGGCGAGAACCGCAACGCCGACAACACCTTCCGCGCCGTCTCGGTCTACCGGTCCACCGACCTGCGGAACTGGGAGTTCCGGCGCGACGTCCTCACCCGTACGTCGGCCGCCGAGCTGAACGTCTCCAACATCGAACGGCCGAAGGTCATCTACAACAGCTCCACCGGCCGCTACGTCATGTGGATGCACAAGGAGAACGGCGTCGACTACGGGCAGGCCCGCGCCGCCGTCGCCTCCTCCGCGACCGTGGACGGCGACTACACCTACCACGGCAGCTTCCGCCCCCTGGGCCAGCACATGTCCAGGGACATCACCCTCTACAACGACAACGGCACCGCATACATGATCTCGGCCGCGAACGAGAACTACGACCTGCACATCTACCGCCTCACCTCCGACTACCTGAACGTCAGCGCCCTGGTCGGCAACTTCTGGCCGGGCGGCCACCGCGAGGCCCCGGCCATGTTCAAGCGCGGCGGCACGTACTTCCTGCTGACGTCCGGGGCCACCGGGTGGAACCCGAACCAGGCCAGGTACGCGACGGCCTCCAGCGTCTCCGGCCCGTGGAGCGGGTGGACCAACGTCGGCGACGGCACGACGTTCGGCTCCCAGCCGGCGTACGTCCTGCCGGTGCAGGGCACCTCGACGACGAGCTACCTCTACATGGGCGACCGGTGGGCCGGCGCGTGGGGCGGCCCGGTGAACGACTCCCAGTACGTGTGGCTGCCGATCACGTTCCCGTCCGCCACGAGCATGAGCCTGAGCTGGAGCCCGCAGGTCACCATCGACACCGCCACCGGCGTGATCTCCGGTTCCGTCGCACCGTCGTACCGGATCACGGCCCGGCACAGCGGCAAGGTGATGGACGTCGTCAGCGCCTCCACGGCCAACAACGCCGAGGTGAAGCAGTATCCGTGGAACGGCGGCGGCAACCAGAGGTGGCAGTTCCAGGACACCGGCGACGGCTACCTCCGCCTGGTCGGCCAGCACAGCGGCAAGTGCCTCGACGTCGCCGGCGCCTCGACCGCCGACGGCGCCAACGTCATCCAGTACACCTGCGGCACCGGCGCCAACCAGCAGTGGCAGTGGACCGCCACCGGTGGCTATTACCAGCTCAGGGCCCGCCACAGCGGCAAATGTCTCGACGTGGCCAACGCCTCGACCGCCGACGGCGCCGACATCCAGCAGTACGCCTGCGGCACCGGCACCAACCAGCAGTGGACCCGCACCCAGTCCTGATCACCCGCACGACCGGGGAGACCACGACATCGATCCTGCGGCGGACAGGGCTGATCGGCCTGATCGGCGTCGCGGGCCGTTGGTACCACTTCAGGGCCACCGCCTACTCGGCGACCGAAATTCCTGCGTGGAAGTCGAGGGCCATGCCTCGATCATATGGACCTTCGACCCCGCAGATCCGGTCGCGCCCACATCGTCGCGCACGCCCGGCTCAGCCAACGGATGGTGGCTACCGTACCTGGAGATTCGAACTCCTGACATCCTGCCCGCAAAGAGCCCAGGCAAGGGCGGGATCATGGGAAATACCCGCCCCCACCTGGGCTTACCGTCCACGGTGATCCATCGACGTCCGGCCTCGTCCGGGGTCGTTGTCACTCAGTCTTCCTGACCTTTCACGGACGCCACACAGGCGCGAAAATGGGGGCGGGTTGCTCGCCGACGCCGGTACTAACGTGGGACGGCTGGATCCCGTCACTCAGTCTGGCGCTGGGGCCCCGACCTTCACGGGTCACGCACTGTTGCTTTGAGCACGCCGGTCAGAATGTTCGGCTCCCGACCGAGGCCCCCGAGCAGCCCGCCCCTCACCCCCGATCCGGTAAGGAGCGATCACCAGTGGCGAGGAGAGAACCTGTGGAGGTTCCAGATGAGGAGTATGAACACCTCATCGGCCGGGTCGCGGCGATCGATGTGGCCAAGGCGTTCGGCACGGTATGCACCCGGATGCCGCACCAGTCCACGTCCGGGCGCCGGGTGACCAAGGTGTGGGACGTGGAGGCCACCATGAACGCGGTCACCGAACTCGGTGACCGCCTGGCCGCTCTGGGCGTGGAGAAGGTCACCGTCGAATCGACGGGCGACTACTGGCGGATCTGGTACTACCTGCTGGAAGCCCGGGGCCTGAACGTGCAGTTGGTCAACGCCCGCGATGTCAAGCATCTGCCGGGCCGGTCGAAAACCGACAAGCTGGATGCGGTGTGGCTGGCCAAGCTCACCGAGAAAGGACTGGTTCGTCCCTCGTTCGTGCCCCCAAAGAAATTCGGACGCTGCGTGACTACACGCGGATGCGCAGCGACCTGACCGTCGAGCGGACCCGGTACTGGCTCCGGATGGAAAAGCTGCTGGAAGACTCCCTGATCAAGGTGACGGCGGTGTCCAGCAGACTGACCAACGCCTCCATCCGAGACATGATCGAAGCGCTCATCATGGGGGAGCCCCTCATCCTGGCGGAGGTGGGCCTGGACATGAAGAGGTTCCCCACCGCGGGTCATCTGGTCTCCTGGGCGAAACTGTCCCCGCGAACGATTCAGTCCGGCGCCAAGAGTCCCGCCGGCGGCCGGACCGGCAAGGGCAACCTCTACCTCAAGGGAGTCCTCGGCCAGGCCGCCGCCGTGGCCTCGCGCACCGACAGCTTCCTCGGCGAACGCTACCGACGCATCGTCAAACGCCGCGGCAAGCTCAAAGCCCTCGTCGCCGTCGCCCGGTCGATCCTGGTCATCATCTGGCACCTGCTGGCCGACCCCGCTACCCGCTACTTCGATTTGGGAGCCGACTACCACGCCAACCGCGTGGATAAGGACAAGAAGATCCGAACCCATGTCCGGCAGCTCGAAGCACTCGGTCTGACCGTCACCTTGACCTCTGTCGCCTGACTCATACCGCTCTCGGCAAGCCCTGAACCGATGACCACCGGCCGGGGTTCGCTGCCGCCTGCCTGGCTGAGGTGGATCATTTTCCGGTCAGTTGGTCACTCAGCGGGCGTCGCTGTACCACCGTCGTACTGCGCAGGATCATGGCCACTCAATACGGATGAGGTACACCTCACGTTGCTCGTCCAGAACCACGTATGTCGCGAGCCCTCGCTCGCCGAACGCGTGAGTGAGCATGTTGGCCTTGGGGTTGGCCGGGTTGTACGGCTGACCGCTCCACGGCGCGACTTCCAGCAGGGTGAGCAGTTCGGCGAGTGGACGTAGCGCTTCTGCGGGAATCGCCGCGATCTGCTCTTCGACGAGAGGGTCGAGTGTGATCTGGTACACCTACAGGTCGACCCCACGGGCGCCGAGAACCTCACGCCACGGCCTTCCGGAGGAGACCAGTTCACCGGCAAGGACCTGCTCGGCTTTGGCGTGCATCCGGCGACGTCCCTCTGGATCCCGCACCGAGTCGCATGCGGAGATCCACCAGCGATGCACGAAGGCGTTGAGCGCACCGAGATCCAAACTCACTCGAACCTCATCGAGCACTGCCTTGAGCCCCGCGTCGAACGCCTCGCGGTCCTGCGGCACGACCAGGGCGGCGCGGATAGCCCGCAAGCTCTTCTCCGGCATCGGTGAGGCAGGGGGCACGAAGTCCTGCGGCTGTGCGGTCATGCTGGAATCTCCTCTCCCTGCTCATAGAGCCTACAGACTTCCGATGGGATGGCTCAGAAATCCAGTCACGCGAGCACGTGAAAATGAGGCGATTCGCAAAGCGAGAGGCCGGCACCTCGGAATCCCCGGACGGCGGGGCCCGCAGCGCCGGATCGTGAAGATGGGAACGCCGCCGGGGTCGGGGCCCATGGGCCCCGACCCCGGCGGCGCGCCCGCCGCTGAGCCTTACGCGCCGGGGCCTACTCGCCGGTCTTCTCGGCGAGGGTCACGGTGACGGTGCCGGACTGCCCGTCGCGGACGTAGGCGATGGTCACCTGCTGGCCGGGCTTGAAGCCGCGGACGGCTCCGACCACGGTGGCCGCCTCGTCCACGGTCGTGTTGTTGATCTTGGTGATCAGGTCGCCCTGCTCGATGCCCGCCTTGGCCGCGGGGCTTCCCTCGGTGACCTGACCGACCAGGGCGCCGCCCGCGTCCCCGGTGGCGTCGGTCACGCTCACGCCCAGGAAGGCGTGGGAGACCTTGCCGCTCTCGATGAGCTGCTGGGCGACCTGGTTGGCGGTGGTGATGGGGATGGCGAAGCCGACACCGATGCTGCCCTCGCCGCCGTTGGTGGCGATGGCGGTGTTGATGCCCACCACCTGTCCGGCCGCGTTGACCAGCGCCCCTCCCGAGTTGCCGGGGTTGATCGCCGCGTCGGTCTGGATGGCGCCGCCGATGGTGGTGGCCCCGCCACCCTGCTGCTGCCCGCCCCAGCCGGGCGGGAGCTGCTGCCGGCCCTGGTCGCCACCGACGGTCAGGGTGCGGTTCAGCGCGCTGACGATCCCCGCGGTGACCGAGCCGGACAGGCCGAGCGGGCTGCCGATGGCGAGGACGGAGTCCCCCACCTTCAGCCGGTCGCTGTCGCCGAGCGAGGCCTTGGTGAGACCGGAGACGCCCTCCGCCTTGATGACCGCGAGGTCGGTGGCCGGGTCGGTGCCGATGATCTTCGCGGTGGCGGACTTCCCGTCGCTGAACTTGACCGTCACCTGGCTGCCCGGGCCCCCCTGCCCCCCGGCCTCCACCACGTGGTTGTTGGTCAGGATCAGGCCGTCGGCCGACAGCACCACCCCGGACCCCTCGCCCCCGCCGGCGGCGGTCCTGATCTCGATCGACACCACGGAGGGCTGGACGGCCTGGGCGATGTCGGCGACCGTGGTCGCGTTGCCGACCGGGCTGACCACCGGGCCGGCCGACGAGACCTGGGCGACGGCGCCGCTGTTGAGACTCGTCGCGGCGAAGGCCCCCGCGACCCCACCGCCGACGGCCATGGCCGCCAGCGCGAGACCGGCACCTACCTTCTGCCCTGCGGTGAGCCGCCCCCGCGGCCCCCCGTATCCCCCGGGCCCCCCGGCCCCTCCGGATCCCCCGATCCCGCCGGCCCCCCCGGGCGCCTCGGCGGCGAGCTGCTCCGGCACCGGATGGATCAGCGTCGGCTGCGGTCCGGTGTCGGCGGCGGCGCGGTAGGCGCCGGCGCGGGGCGGCACCTTGCCGAACTGGGTCCAGCCGTCGTTCCCGGGGGTCGCCTCGGCCGGTGTGTCCTGCTGCTCATTCCTGTTCGGGTCCATGTCTTCCCCCAAGTCCTACGTCCCCCCGATCGAACGGGCGGAGGCCGGTACTCCCCGGCTAGTGAAAACAATGCCCGACGACGTGTAAGCGCAGGTTAAGAGCCTGATCGCGGTGATCGGGATCCTCTGACAACGGCTTTATCCGCCGTGCTCAGCGAGGGTCACGATCACTCGAAATCACCGGACGGACACCTTGCGACTACTTCTCACCGCCCCCGAAGACCTCTTCGGTGTAGTGGATCAGCAAGTCGCGGCCCTTGATGTGCGCGACGGTGGGGCCGTCGAGGACGCCGTCCTGGCCGGGGACCTGACCCGAGCCGCGCTCGGAGCCCAGAGGCACCACGATGACGGGCGGCATCGGCTCGTAGACCCCCAGCTCTCCCTCGCCGGCGATCAGGGCGCGAATGTTCGCGGCGACGAACTCGGCCTGCTCTCCCGCGTACACCGCCATCGGCGGGCCCACGGTGGTGATGTCGCCGATCGCGAAGACGTTGTCCTGCCCGATCACCCGGAGTTCGGGGGTCACCTCGACGAGATGCCTCGCCGTGCGGGCGGGGGCCAGGTCGTCGGCGAGGTAGCCGGTGACGGGCGTGACGCCGTAGCAGCGGTACCAGAGGTCGGCGGTGAGCTCCTCGCCCGCCTCGGTCGTCACGGTGAAGGTCCCGGCGGTGCCGGGCTCGGTCGGCGGCGCCTCGCGCAGCGAACTGCCCAGCAGCAGCTCGATGCCGAGCTCGTCCAGCTGGCGGCGGAGTTCGGCGCGCAGCTCGGGCTTGAACGGACCGGAAAGGATGTCGTCGCCGACGTCGGCGACGGTGACGCGCTTGTCGGGCCAGGTGTCCCTGATCTCTCCGGCGAGTTCCAGGCCCACCGGACCCGCGCCCAGCAGCAGCACCCTGTCGGCCGCCGCGAGGGCCTGGTGCGAGGTCCGGTAATGCTCGTGCGTGGCGTCGATGTCGACGGCGTCACTCTTGCCGGGGAACGGGTAGGAGGAGCCGGTCGCGAGCACGATGTAGTCGGCGGCGATCTCCTCGCCGGAGGCGAGGACGACGTGCTTGGAGTCGACGCTGACAGCCCGGTCGCGAATTACCCTGCCCCGGGTGAGCAGGGTGTCGTAAGGGAAGTGGATGCGCGGCAGCCACACCGGGTCCACCAGAGCCCGCAGCCCGGCGATGTTGTGCAGGTAGGCCTCCTTGGGCTCGACGAGCACGACATCGGCCGCATCGTCGAGCGCTTTGGCGACGCGGATGCCTCCGTAGCCTCCGCCGACCACGACGACGGTGGGCTGCCACGCGGGTGCGATATCGCTCATCACAGGTTCCCGATCTCTTTCTGGTGCGGAATCACGGTGGTCCGGCACGGGCCGTGGGCCCGGACTGCCGTCGGCTGGGTCCGGTCGCCTCGCGGCGGACACGTCGTCCTGGGCCTCTAAAACGGTTCTGACCAGGCCGTACGTGCCGACACGGCGTCCGGCATGTCGTTGACACTAACATATCGTTGAAGGGCTTCAACTATTTGAAGTCATCGATCATTCAATGCGTGCTACGGTACGGGCATGGGAGTCGAGGACATCCGTGCGCCGAGGGCCGTGGATCGTCTCGGCATGCTCCTGGCCCGCCACGGCACCGTCACGAACGTCCGCATGCGTCACGCACTCGGCGTGACCGGCCTGACCCTCAGGCACGCCGTCACGCTGATGAACCTCGAGGAGAGCGGTCCCATGGGCCAGCAGGCCCTCATCGAGGCGCTGGCGGTCGACCCCAGCGTGCTGGTGGCAATCCTCAACGATCTGGAACGTGACGGGCTCGCCGAGCGCCGCCGCGATCCCGCCGACCGGCGCCGCCACATCGTGGAGATGACCGCCGCGGGAGCCGACGCGCTCACCAAGGTGCAGGAAGCGCTCACGGCGCTGGAGCGAGAGCTGTGCTCCGACCTCGACGAGGAGGAGATCTCCCAGCTCTACGGGCTTCTCAGCCGCATCAACACCTCGGCCGAGGAAGAGAAACAGGCCTGCACCGAGGAATGACCGCCCGGGTTCCCGGTGGCCGCCGGCGGTCCCGGCTCCTCGCGGGCCGACCGGTCACCGTACGCGAACCCCTCCCGTCGCGGCGATCCCGCCGATCAGGTGGACGCGGGCACCGCCCCTGGACGGCTCAGGAGCCGGCGGGCCGGTACTCGTCGCACAGCAGGCGCTTGTAGAGCTTTCCCGTGGGGTGCCTGGGCAGTTCCTCGCGGAAGTCGACCGACCGGGGACACTTGTAGAGCGCGAGCTGGGACCGGCAGTACTCGATCAGCTCGGCTTCCAGCCCGGGGCCCGCCAGGTCCATGGAGAGCGGCTGGACGACGGCCTTGACCTGCTCGCCCATCTCCTCGTCGGGGATGCCGAAGACGGCCACGTCCGCCACCTTCGGGTGGACGGCCAGGACGTTCTCGGCCTCCTGCGGGTAGACGTTGACCCCGCCAGAAATGATCATGTAGGAGCGGCGGTCGGTGAGGTAGAGGAAGCCCTCCTCGTCGAGATAGCCGATGTCGCCGAGGGTGGTCCAGCCCCGGCCCTGGGGGTCGCGCGAGGCCCGCGTCTTGTCCTCGTCGCCGTGGTAGACGAACTGGGGGCCGTCGGAGAAGTAGACGGTACCGTGCTCGCGCGGCGGCAGTTCGGTGCCGTCCTCATCGCAGATGTGGACGACGCCGAGCAGCGGGCGGCCGACCGTGCCCTTGTGGCCGAGCCAGTCCTGGGAGCCGACGTACAGGAAGCCGTTGCCCTCGGTCCCCGCGTAGTACTCGTGGATGATCGGGCCCCACCAGTCGATCATCCGTTCCTTGACGGGGACGGGGCAGGGGGCGGCGGCATGGATCGCGCAGGTCAGCGACGACAGGTCGTAGCGCGCGCGGGTCTCCTCGGGCAGCTTGAGCATCTTGATGAACATGGTCGGCACCCACTGCGAATGGGTGACGCGGTACTTCTCGATGAGCGCGAGCGCCTGCTCGGGGTCGAACCTCTCCATGACGACGAGCGTGGCGCCCAGGCGCTGGAAGGTCATGCAGTAGCGCAGCGGGGCGGCGTGGTAGAGCGGCGCCGGGGAGAGGTAGACGCTGTCGGCGGAGGGCGCGAACAGAAACTGGATGAGCTGCAGCAGCGGCCCCGGCGTGTCCAGCGAGGCCTGGGAGAGGGTGGGCTTGACACCCTTGGGCCGTCCGGTGGTGCCCGAGGAGTAGAGCATGTCCACGCCCTGGCACTCGTCCTCGAGCGGGGTGGCGGGGTGGGCCGCGACGGCCTTCTCGTACGAGTCGAAGCCCGGGGCCACACCGTCCAGCATGAGCCTGAGCCCGACACCCGGGGTGCGGTCGGCGATGGAGACGGCCACGTCCGCGAGGGCGGCCGAGGAGATGAAGATCCGGGCCTCGCAGTTGTCGACGATGTAGGCGAGTTCGTCGGTCTTCAGCCGCGGGCTGATCGCGGTGTAGTACAGGCCCGAGCGGTGCGCGGCCCACGCGACCGCCAGGAACAGCGGGTGGTTCTCCAGCATGAAGGCGATGTGGTCACCCGGTCGCAGCCCGGCGGCGCGGAAGAGGTGGGCGAGGCGGTTGGACTCCTCGTCCAGCTCGCGGTAGGTGACGACCCGTCCGGAGCCCGCCATGATCACAGCGGGTTTGTCGGGCGAGACTGCTGCGATCGCTCCCGGGTGCATGAAACCGAACATTACTCGGTGAGAAGTTCGGTGAGAAGTGCCCGCACGCGGCTGGGCCGCGACCTCGCGTGAGGTCGCGGCCCAGTGGGTGCTCAGGCCTCGGGAGAGTCCTGGTCGGGTGGATCGGAGGTGGCCGTACCCGGGAGGGGCCCGGCCGGATGGATCAGCGTGGTCGCACTCCTGGGAGTTCGGGCCGTGCGCAGCGTGGCCCGAACTCCGGGGAGCCTCGGCCGTGCGGATCAGGCGTGGCTGTAGATGTGCTCCCAGCCACTCTGGTAACCCTTGGGGTGGCCGTGGTTGCCCCGGCTCACCTTGACGTAGATGTGCTCGGCGTCCGTGCCGGAGAAGGAGTAGAAGGCGGGCTTCTTGGAGCAGTTCTTGAAGCTCTTGAAGGTGGACGAGCCGTCGAAGCCCACGACCTTGAAGGTCTCCCACGCACAGAAGTGCTTGGGCTTGCTCCACCACTTGTGGTTGGTGAGCTTGCTACCGACGGTGTAGTGGTATTCGTGCTCCCACTTCCACGCGCGCTTCTTGAACCACTGCTTCACCCACTTGCACTTCTTTTCACCCTTGTGCCAGTAGCACTTCTTGACGATCTTGGAATACTTCTTCCAGTACCAGTGCTTCTGTGACTTCTTCTCCACGGCGACCTTGCCTTCGGCCTCCGCCTTCTCGTCACCGGAGTAGTACGGTCCCCAGGAGTCGGCGAAGTAGGGGGTCGCGGCGGTGGCGGTCTGGACGGGGGTCGCGGTCTCGGCGTTGGCCATCGCCGGGGCGCCCATGGCGAGAAGGGCAGCCATACCGGTGCCCAACAGGATTCGGCTGGCGAATCGCATTTCGAGGGGTTCCTCTCGGGAGTGAGGATTCTGACACACATGTTGTACGATGCGCCGATTGCCCCTGACTTTCACTTCACTTGAAACACCAGGCCACGCCAATGATCAAATCAGATTACTTACCGGATAAATCATGAAATAGAGCTAAATGATCAGCGTGGCATATCCGGTCAGTTACGCGCGAGACGGCGCGCGACGGTATCCCCCAGGGTCTGCACGATCTGCACGACGGCGACCAGCACCACCACGGTGACGATCATGAGCGTGGTCTCGAAGCGCTGGTAGCCGTAGCGGATCGCCAGGTCCCCGAGCCCTCCCCCGCCGATCGCCCCGGCCATCGCCGAGTACGAGATCAGCGCGACCACGGTCACCGTGAGCCCCGCGACCAGGCCGGGCATCGCCTCGGGCAGCAGGACCTTGCCGACGATGGTCACGCGCCCGGCCCCCATGGCCTGGGCCGCCTGCACCTTGTCCCTGCCGACCTCGCGCAGCGCGGTCTCCACCAGCCGGGCGAAGAACGGCGCCGCGCCGAGCGTCAGCGGGACCACCGAGGCGATGGTGCCGATGGTCGTGCCGACGATCAGCCTGGTCAGCGGGAGAATCGCGATCATCAGCACGATGAAGGGCAGCGAGCGGCCGATGTTGACGACCAGCCCGAGCACCCGGTTGAGCGCGGGCGAGGGGAACAGCCCGCCCCGGTCGGTGGCGACCAGGGCCACCCCGAGCGGGAGGCCGAGGATCACCGTGAACAGGGTCGACCACAGGACCATCTGGACGGTCTGACCGGTCGACTCCATCAGCAGCGGGAACATTTCTTCCCAGGTCATCGGGCCTCCTCGACGAGCAGGCCGCGTTCGGCCAGGTAGGTGAGCGCGGCGGCGCGCTCGTCACCGGTGACGAGCAGGCGCAGCCGTCCCGTCGAGAGGCCCGCCACCTCCTCCAGGGCTCCGCCGAGGATGTTGACGTCCACATCGAACTTGCGGACCACCTGCGACACCACCGGCTCGTCGGCCTGCCCGGTGAAGGTGATCGTGACCTGCCCCGGCTCCGGCTCCGGCAGGGGGAACAGCTCCGCGGCGAGCCTGGAGCCGGGCCTGGAGATCAGTTCGGGGATGGTCCCCGACTCCTCGACCAGGCCGTCCCGCATGACGGCGACCGAGTCGCAGATCGACTTGACGACATGCATCTCGTGGGTGATCAGCAGGATCGTCAGGCCGAGCTCGCGGTTGAGGCGCTTGAGCAGGGCCAGGATCGACTGCGTGGTACCGGGGTCGAGCGCCGAGGTGGCCTCGTCCGAGAGCAGGACCGGGGGGCTTCCGGCCAGCGCGCGGGCGATGCCGACCCGCTGCTTCTGCCCGCCCGACAGCTGCGCGGGGTGTGCCCCGGCCTTGTCGGCCAGCCCGACCAGCTCCAGCAGCTCGGCCGTACGCCTGACGCGCTCGGCCTTGGCCACCCCCATGACCTCCAGCGGGAAGGCGACGTTCCCGGCGACCGTGCGGGAGGAGAGCAGTGCGAAGTGCTGGTGGATCATCCCGATCCGCTGCCGGGCCCTGCGCAGGTCGCCCTCGCGTAGGGAGGTCAGCTCCTGGCCCGCCACCGAGACGGTGCCGGAGGTGGGTCGCTCCAGCAGGTTCACGCAGCGCAGCAGGGTGCTCTTACCGGCGCCGCTCTGCCCGAGCACGCCGAATATCTCACCCTCGCGGACGTGGAGATCCACGCCGTCGACGGCGACCACCTCTCGGCCCCGATCCTGATAGACCTTCCGCAGGCCAGAAACATCGATCACAGCTGGTCACCAACGCGCCCTTGCTTTGCCCTCATTCCCGACATGTTATGTGAAACCGATCACCGGTCACGAACACCCGTCTCCGGCGAGACCGCCCGCGGCCGCACCCGGTCGATCCCCGTGACGCCTGGTCATCACCGGTACGGGTCCCGCAGGGGGACGACCCGCTGGGCGAAGTCCTCCTTGATCGCCCGCATCCTCTCCCCGGGCGCGTAGAAGCGGCCCTTGGTCTCCCCGTACGGCGCCAGCCACCCCTTGGCCGCCAGGTCCCGCAGGTCCCTGACCGCCTGCCCCTGGCTGAGCGACTCGTCCAGCTGGTATCTGCTCCGGCGCAGCCGCCGGTTGACGAACACCTCGTAGAGCGCGGAAACGGTGCGGGTGTTGAGCCCGTCGGCGTCGACCCGCTCCTCCAGGAGCATCCACACCTCCCCCGCCTCGGAGAGCCTGCGCCCGACCCGCTGGGCCTGGAGGTGGTGGGCGCGCAGGCAGAAGCGCACCCAGTGCAGCGTGTCCCCGTGCGGGCTCCAGCCCCGCCTCTGCATCCCAGCCAGGGCGTCGTAGTAGTCATAGGTGTTCCTGCCCTGCCCCAGCCACTCCTCGATGGAGGAGAACTCCGGGGTGGTGATCCGGTCCCTGCCGAGCACGAGCGTCTGCAGCGCCCGCGACATGCGGCCGTTGCCGTCGCGCCAGGGGTGAATGCTCACCAGGTTGAAGTGGGCCATCGCCGCCCGCACGTAGCTCGGCGCCTCCAGGTCGCCCTCGTTGAGCCAGGCGACCAGTTCCGCCATCAGCTCCGGCACCCGTTCGGCGTCCGGGCCCTCGTAGACGACCTCCCCGGTGGCGGAGTTGCGGACGTAGATGCCGCCGGGCCGTACCGTGCCCGGCGTCCTGTCGTGGTGGTGGCCGATCATCATGAAGTTGAGCGCGTGGAGCAGGCCGGCGTCGAACGCGAACACCGGCGCCCGGGAGAGCAACTGGATGTAGGTCAGCGCCTGCTGGTAGCCCGAGATCTCCCTGGCGACCGCGGCGGAGGTGTCCAGCGGCTCCTCACCGGCCATGATGGACTCGATGTCCTCGACGCTGGCCCGATAGCCCTCGATCGAGTTGGAGCCCTGGATGGCCCGCGCCTGGAGCTGGCGCCGGAGCTGGCCGTCCCAGCGGTGGGTCTCCGCGAGGCGGTGTTTAAGGTCGCGGCGCATCTCCTCGATCTCGCCGAGCACCGCTTCGTCGACGGCCTCCAGGGGAGGCGTTCCGTACAGCATGGAACCCATGCCATCATGGCCGTATCATTCAGTCAATCGACTTAATGATTCGTCCATTTATATTCGTTAAGCCTGTTCCGTACGAGAACGGCGACGGCCCGCCCTCTCCGGGGAGAGGAAGGGCCGTCGCGGGGAACGCGGGTCAGGCGGCGGCGTGCTGGGCCACCTTGGCCGGGGTGAGCGCGATCTCCAGGACCTCGCGCACGTCGCTCACCGTGTGCACGGTGAGCTCGTCGCGGACGGCCTGCGGGACGTCGTCCAGGTCGGGCTCGTTGCGCGCCGGGATCAGCACGGTCGTGATGCCCGCCCGGTGGGCGGCCAGCAGCTTCTGCTTGACCCCGCCGATCGGGAGCACCCGGCCGGTGAGGGAGACCTCGCCGGTCATGGCCACGTCACTGCGGACCTGACGGCCGGAGAGCAGCGAGGCCAGGGCCGTGATCAGGGTGACGCCCGCGGACGGGCCGTCCTTGGGAACGGCTCCGGCCGGGAAGTGGACGTGCACCGAGCGGTCCTTGAGGGAACCGACCGGCAGCTCCAGCTCCGCGCCCCGCGAGCGCAGGTAGGAGAGCGCGATCCGAGCCGACTCCTTCATGACGTCGCCGAGCTGGCCGGTCAGGGTCAGGCCGGTGTCGCCGGTCTCGGGGTCGGCCAGGGACGCCTCCACGTAGAGGACGTCACCGCCCGCCCCGGTGACCGCCAGGCCGGTGGCCACGCCGGGCACCGCCGTACGCTGGCTGGACTCGGGAAGCGAGGACTCCGGCACGTTGCGCGGGCGGCCCAGGTAGGGGACCAGGTCCTCCACCGTCACGGGCAGCTCGCTCTCGCCGAGCGCGACGTTGGCCGTCACCTTGCGCAGGATCCTGGCGATCGAGCGCTCCAGGGACCGGACCCCGGCCTCCCTGGTGTACTCGCCGGCGAGCTTGCGCAGCGCGTCCTCGCCGACGGTGACGTCCTCCGCGGTGAGACCGGCCTTGTCGAGCTGGCGCGGGAGCAGGTGGTCGCGGGCGATGGCGACCTTCTCGTCCTCGGTGTAGCCGTCGAGCGTCACGACCTCCATGCGGTCCAGCAGCGGGCCGGGGATGGCCTCCAGCACGTTGGCGGTCGCCAGGAAGAGCACGTCGCTGAGGTCGAGCTCCACCTCCAGGTAGTGGTCGCGGAAGGTGTGGTTCTGCGCCGGGTCGAGCACCTCGAGCAGCGCGGCCGTCGGGTCGCCCCGGTAGTCGGAGCCGACCTTGTCGACCTCGTCGAGCAGCACGACCGGGTTCATCGAGCCGGCCTCGCGGATGGCCCGGACGATCCGGCCGGACTGGGCGCCGACGTAGGTGCGCCGGTGACCGCGGATCTCGGCCTCGTCGCGCACGCCGCCGAGGGCGACGCGGACGAACTTGCGGCCCATGGCGCGGGCCACGGACTCGCCCAGGGAGGTCTTGCCGACTCCGGGGGGACCGGCCAGCGCCAGCACCGCGCCGCTGCGGCGCCCGCCGACCACGCCGAGGCCCTTCTCGGCCCTGCGCCCGCGGACGGCCAGGTATTCGATGATGCGGTCCTTGACGTCGTCGAGGCCGGTGTGGTCGGCGTCGAGGACGGCGCGGGCCGCGGCGATGTCGTACGAGTCCTCGGTGCGCTCGTTCCACGGGATGTCGAGGACGGTGTCGAGCCAGGTGCGGATCCAGCCGGTCTCGGGGGACTGGTCGGAGGTCCGCTCCAGCTTGTCGACCTCCTTGAGCGCGGCCTCGCGCACCTTTTCCGGCAGGTCGGCGGCCTCGACGCGGGAGCGGTAGTCCTCCTCCTCGGAGGAGGAGGTGTCGCCGTTCAGCTCGGCGAGCTCCTTGCGGACCGCGGCGAGCTGCTGGCGGAGCAGGAACTCTCGCTGCTGCTTCTCCATGCCCTCCTGGACGTCCTTGCGGATCGTCTCGGCCACGTCGAGCTCGGCCAGGTGCTCGCGGGACCACTCGACCAGCATCGAAAGGCGGTCGGCCGGGTCGGCGGTCTGGAGGATCTCGGCCTTGCGCGGTGTGCTCAGCCAGGGGGCGTAACCGGAGTTGTCGGCGAGGATCGAGGGGTCGTCCATCTGGTTGACCGCGTCGACGACCTGCCACGCGCCCCGCTTCTGCAGGATCGTGGTGGCCAGCGCCTTGTACTCCTTGGCGAGCTCGTGGGCGCGCTCACCCGCCGCGACGGCGGGAATGCGGGTGGCCTGCACCCACAGGGCCGCGCCGGGGCCGGTCGTGCCGGTGCCCACGCGGACCCGGTCGACACCGCGCACCACGGCCGCGGGCTCGCCTCCGGGGAGCCTGCCCACCTGCTCGACGATCGCCCTCACGCCCACCGAGCCGTATCTGCCGTCGATCCGGGGAACGAGAAGGACCTCCGGCTTGTTGTCAGCGAGAGCCTGTGCCGCGTCGATCGCGGCCCGGACTTCGGTCTCCGACAGGTCAAGCGGGACCACCATGCCCGGCAGCACGACCTCGTCGTCGAGCGGCAGGACCGGGAGGATCAAGCTCTCACTCATGTGAACTCCAAGGGTTGAGTTATACACACTCAATTAATGGGAGCCTGAGAATGTTCCCGGGGTTGAGTGAGTTCGCTGTGAGCGATCGTAATCGTGTAATCAACATTGCCCGGGTGGCCGGGCGAACCCCAGGTGGGCACATGTTTCAGGTCCGGACCGGTGAAGGCGCACACCCCCGCGGGGGTGTGCGCCTTCACCGGTCCGGACCTCCGGTTCCTCCGTCGGACAGGCCCTGACCGTTCAGCGCGGGCGTGTCATCGGGCCGGCCTCTTCCTCACGACTGAGTACACGGGGTCCCATTGATCTGGAAGGCCGCCGGAGGGGGGTTGGCGCCCGTGTGGGTGCCCTGGAAGCCGATGAGCAGGGACTGCCCGGGAGCGAGGTCCTTGTTCCAGGGCAGGCCCGCGGCCGTCACCGCGCTTGCGGCCTGCGACCAGGCGGCCGACCAGCCCGAGGTCACCCGCTGTCCGGAGTCGGCGAAGGCGAACGTGAGCCGCCAGTCGGTGAGGGGTACGGAGCCGGTGTTGGAGATCTTGATGTTCGTGCTCATTCCGGTTCTCCACGACCATGAGGTGTACTTCACCTCACAGCGCTTGGTGGGCGCCGGGAGGCGGTCGTTGTAGATCGTGACGGCCACCTTTCCCGACGGGGGGCTCGCCTCTCCCCTCGAGTCGACGGCCACGACGTACAGGTGGTGGACCTCCGACACGACGTCGAGCGGGGGAAACGGGAGAAGGACCGTCCCCTCGGTGACCGCGGGCTGGAAGGTGGCCACCCGGACGGCCGTGCCGTTCTTGTCCTCGTACACGTAGTAGCAGGCGATGCCGTCCGGGTCGCTGGAGGCGGCCCAGCTCAGGCGTGCCGAATTGAGTATGACGTTCACGACCGAAGGCGTTCCCGGCGCGGTCGGCGGGCTGCTGGAGGGCGCCGGGGTCTGCGGTGCCGTACGGCACGGGAGGGCGCCGGACGGAATGGGCGACGGTGCCGGTGACGGTGCGGCCGTTGCGTTTCCGGCCGGCAGGAAGACGAGAGCGGCGGCCACCACTCCCCCGCCGGCCCAACCGGCCAGCCATGTCGTTACCCGCATCGATGTGCCCCTTCGGTGATCGGCCCTTTCAAGGAAAGTCACACCCTGGACGGAAGCGGTCAACGTCGCGCCGTCATCACGGCCGGGTGATCCTGGTGAACGGTGTCGGCCGATGAAACGTTCAGCGACGGCGGGTGCACGGGAATCACCCGGAGGAGAGCGAGGGCGTAGCCGTTCCCACGCTCCTTCGCGCCTCCGCCCGGAAGGCGACCCGGCGTGCAGGGCGGCCGGCGACCCGGTCCGGGCGCGGCCTGAGCCCACCGGACGGCATGGTTCCCTCCCCGGTCGTATATCGGAGGTCACCCCCTGGTGGGATGCGGGTCACGACCGAGCCGCCTACGCTGATCCGGGTGATCCCCAGCCCCGCGCGGCGGTTCCTGGCACGACATACGCGGCGGGCGTGGGAACCCGCCGTACGGCTGGCCCGCCCGCTCACCGAGGCGCTGGTGACCGGGACACCCGACCCGGCCCGTCCCCGATCACGCCGCCTCACCCGCCGCGTGCCGCGCGCCCTGGGGCTGCTGCCGTTCGGGACGATCGACCTGGTCCTGCTGGGTGACCTGGCACTGACCTTCGTCCTGTTCGGCGGCGGCCTGTCCTACCTCGAGACCGAGGCGGCCGCGGCGCGTTCCCCCCTCGACCAGCAGGGGCTCATGTTCGCGGCCCTGGCCTTCTCCCTGCCGCTCGCGCTGCGCGACCGGTGGCCGCTGGCCGCCTGGCGGTCGGCCTTCCTGCTCGTTCCCCTGGGGACGGTCGTCTCGCGGCAGTTCCTCGACGAGGTCCCCTACACCGCGGCCGCCTCGATCATGTACATACTCGTGGTCTACGCGGTCGCGGTCCGCTGCGAGCGGCACATCACCGTGGGCGTGTGGATCGTCTCGTTCCTCGCCGCCTGGATGATCCACCCCAACTCGACGGCCCTCGTCGTCGGCACGGTCTCGGTGACCGTCCTGTTCGGCTACAACGTGCGCGCCCGGCGGCTGGCCGCCGGGCTGCTGGCCCAGGAGGAACGGCGCAGCGAGCGGGCCCTCGCGGCCCAGGCCGCGCTGGAGGAGCGGGCCAGGATCGCCAGGGAGCTCCACGACGTCGTCGCCCACCACATGTCGGTGATCGCCATCCAGGCCGAGGCCGTCCCGCTGCAGGCGTCCGGGGACGCGCGGCGCCTGGAGGAGGGGCTGAGGGAGATCCGCGCGCTCTCCCTCGCGGCCATGACCGAGATGCGCCGCGTGCTGGGCGTCCTCAGGGAGGGGGACGGGCCGACTGACACCGCGCCGCAGCCGGGCCTCGGCCGCCTGGAGGAGCTCGTCGACACCGCGCGCTCCGCCGGGCTCGTCGTGACGCTCAAACTCGTCGGTGACCTGGCCGGGCTCCCCACGGCGGTGAGCCTGTCCGCCTACCGGATCGCCCAGGAGTCGCTCAGCAACGCCATGCGGCACGCCCCCGGTTCCACCGTCTCGCTGAAGGTCGCCCGGTACGGCGCCGAGCTGCACGTCCAGGTGACGAACGGCGCCGGGCACCGCTCCCCCGAGGAGCCGGGACACACAGGGCACATGGGACACGGCCTGATCGGGATGCGGGAACGGGTGTCCGTACTCGGCGGGAAGCTCTGGGTCGGTCCGACCGGGACGGGCTTCGCGGTAACCGCCATACTGCCGATCAGCGAGGACGCATGACCCCCTCCCCCGGCCCGCGCTCCGGGGGCTCCACGCTCAAGGAGATTCGATGACGACCCGGGTGCTCATCGCCGACGACCAGGGCATGGTACGGACCGGTTTCACGGTGTTCCTGAGCTCGCAGCCCGACATCGAGGTCGTCGGCGAGGCCGCCAACGGCGCCGAGGCCGTGGCGCGGGTGGCCGAGCTGCGGCCCGACGTGGTGCTGATGGACGTGCGGATGCCGGTGATGGACGGCCTCGCGGCGACACGGGAGATCATGAGGTCCGTCGATCCCGCGCCGAGGATCCTGATCCTGACGACGTTCGACCTCGACGACTACGTCTACGAGGCGCTGCGGGCCGGGGCGAGCGGGTTCCTGCTCAAGGACGCCTCGGCGCAGCAGCTGGCCGAGGCGGTCCGGGTGGTGGCGGCCGGGGAGGCGCTGCTGGCGCCCTCGGTGACCAGGCGGCTGATCGCGGAGTTCGCCCGCATCGGCCCGAGCCGGCCGCGCGGGCGGCTGGACGACATCACCGAGCGCGAGACGGAGGTGCTCACCCTCATCGCGCGGGGCAGGTCCAACCAGGAGATCGCCGAGGAGCTCGTGCTGTCGGAGCAGACCGTCAAGACCCACGTCGGCCGGATCCTCGCGAAGCTGAACCTGCGCGACCGCGCCCAGGCGATCGTCCACGCCTACGAGACGGGCCTGGTCCGCCCCGGCGAGTGACATCCCGCGGCTTTCTTCGCGCTCGCCTCTGCTGCCTTGAGCAAAGATCGACTCGAACGCATGGGATTCTGACCTGCCCTATTGGCTGAATTCGACACCAATACCGGCTTACAGCTTCAACTCGCTGCGACCTCGGGGTTTCTCGCTCGAGAGTACGGCAAAATATATCAAATCATCCGCTTGGTGACTTACGTGATCTCCGAGGTTCCAGCAACCGGCCTCATCGAAGCGATAACGACCATATTCTTTCGGGAAGATCCTCCGCTCTCCCTAGATCAGGGTCGCCCTCGTCCAGCCCGACAACTAAAAAGTACGGAGCCGTCCGTGTCCTTCTCCGAGCAGAGCGCTGCGATCCTCCGTGCGGCCATGGAAGTGCTGCACGAGACGGGTCACCCGTTACAGCCGGACGCCGTGCGCGATGCGATCACCAAGAGAGTCGAGATCGCGCCCGAGTACCAGAAGCCCAACGCGCACGGCCAGACGCGCTGGTGGGCACAGCTGGGCTTCCGAACCGGAGAGGCGGCGGCTCTGGGTTGGATAACCAAAAGAAATGGCTGGTCGATCACCGAGGTCGGCGTTCAGGCATTGGAGAACTTCCCGGGAATTGAGCTGTACCGGGAATTGACACGTCAGTACAGGGCACGGCGACTGCCCGCCCAGGGCCGCGCATACGCCGATCCGCGGTGGCAGACGGTTTTGAAGGCCCTGGAACTGCTGGAGCCCGGCACCTGGACAACCTATGGAGATCTGGCCGGGTTGGTCGGCATGTCGGCGCAGTCCGTCGGCGGATTCATGGCCTCGTCCTCGGTGGGCGACAACGCTCACCGAGTACTTCAAGCGAACGGACGTATCTCGTCGGGCTTCCAATGGCCGGACTCCGAGCGAACGGACGACCCGCGCGACCTGCTGGAGAGAGAAGGGGTGCGGTTCGACCAGACTGGACGGGCCGACCCCGCACGGCGGGTCACCACTGATGACTTCCACAGGTTGTTCGGCGAGTCAACGCCCGCACCGGTAGCGGAAATGACGGAAGCCGAACCAACGCCTGAGCCCAGTGACTCCCCTGCGGCGTTCGAGCAGTTCCAACAGAACCTCAACTATGCTCGACAGCTCGTTCACGGCGGCCGGAATCTGGAGAGACTGAAGGTCGGCGCCTTTGATGTCACCGATCTTTACCGGGCGGCATGGACGCAGGCCGTCGCGGCCCTCGATCATTGGATCACCCGAGAGATCATCGAACGGGGAGTAGCTCTCGCGCAGCAACCGGGAACAGCTCGCCCTCCTAAATTTAACAATCTATCGATCCCGGTCGAGCTATTCGAAAAGGTTCACCATCACGCCAAGCCCCTTGGAGACGCCTTCCGGGCTCATCTCGAACAATTCTTCGGGTTCATGACCTTCCAGAACCCGGAAAAGATCAAAGAAGGTTTCGCCTACGTCAGCACGGTCAACCTCTGGCCCACAGTCGCCAAGATCCTCACCGGTCAGGACCCGAGCAAGCCGATCACAGCCGACGAAGTGCGGGGCCGGCTCAGAGAGATCGCCTGGCGCAGGAACAACATCGCACACACAGCCGATCACAATCCTGAGGTATTCGGCCAGAAAAAGGCCATGGCCGCGCAAGAAGCCGAACAGACCATCGACCTACTCGAGTCGATCGCGATCGCGATACTTCTGGCGCTCGGCGACCCGCTGCCAACCGTGGACTACGACTCCGCGCCGCCCGAGGCAGGTGCTCTCGGGGCCGTCCCTGTGCGGATCGCCGCGGAGCGGACCGGTTTGATCCGAGCATCGGGCAAGTGGGACGAAGACAGTCTCCTGCATGCCCTTGAGCAGTACTGCCCTCACGACGTGGCCGACACTCTGCTGGCCATCTACAGGCATGCCGAACGCCACCCTTCCTTCCGGGGCTATTACTTCGGCGAAGCCGCCTACCCCTCCGTCACGGCCTGGTTCAGCATCAGTCATGACGAAGCGGCGGTGTGGAGCATTTACACCGGCGTGAGCAAGTCGGTCCTGTCGATCAACTTCGAGTGGATGCGCAACAGAGGAGCCTCCGCGGCCCGCCTCACACGACTGGCCGACGCTCTCGAGCTTCTTCCAGGCTGGAAGCACGTACATGCACGGCTCGCCTCCGCTGACTTCGCGAGACGACCGTCCCTCGGTCCACCCGCCCTCGCCCGTCCCGACGCCTCGGAAATCATCATCGCGGCACTGAACGATTTCCTGGCCACGGACGACAACACCTGATCTCTCGCCCCTCGGGCTTCCGGGTCGGCCACCTCCTGACCGACCCGGCCCGGACCGTCAACGGATCCCGGCTCGAAGGTCTCCGAGTCGCTCACGTCATGGCCGCCTGAGCCGGTACAGGACGTGGGAGCGCACCGGGTGGCCTCTGGGCACCGCCGGGTGGTCGAAGTCGTCGGCCGGGTCGCGGGTCATGCCCAGCCGTTCCATCACCGCGCGCGAGCGCGCGTTACGTACAGTCGTCATGGAGACGATCTCGTCCACCCCGGCCACCGCGAAGCCCTCGGCGACGGCCCGTCTGGCCGCCTCCACGGCGTACCCGTGCCCCCAGGCGTGCCTGGCCAGCCGCCAGCCGACCTCGAGGGCGGGGGTGAAGGGCGCCTCGAACCACTGCCACATCAGCCCGGTGAAGCCGATGAACCGGCCCGTCTCCCTGACCTCCAGCGCCCAGAGGCCGTAGCCCTGCTCGTCGAGGGACCGCTCGATCTTGTCGACCATGGTGTCGCTCTGCGGCCTGGTCAGCGGGGCCGGGAAGTGCTCCATCACCTCGGGGTCGGCGTTCAGTGCGGCGAACGGCTCTCGGTCCTCATCCCGCCACCTGCGCATGATCAACCGTTCCGTCTCCATCCGGCCGATTTTATCGCCGGGCCCGTCCACGGCGGCGTCCCACGGTCCGAGGTCGGCCCGGGTCGGCCCGGAGCATCCCAGGGTCACCTCCCTCGCGCCCGAGAGGGACGGGGAAGGTGACCACCTCGGGGTGACGCGGGTTACGGGCCGTGATTCCTAGCGTTCTGTCCGGTTCTTCAGACCGGACAGGAGGCTCCCATGTTCCGCCGCTCGCTCGCCGTGGCCGTCGCCGCGGCGCTCGCCTACGTGACGGTCCCGCCGCCCGCGGGCGACCGGGTGGTGCGGGTCTACGGCGATCTCGGCACGGCCGAGCACGTCGCGGTCGTCGTCCCCGGCTCCGACACCACGGCCGCCACCTTCGACGGAGGCAGGGCCAGGCCGTACAGCACGCCGGGGGGCGGGGCGCGGGCGCTGCTGGCCGAGGCGCGGGCGCTGGACCCGGGGGCGAGGCTGGCGGTGGTCGCCTGGCTCGGCTACGACAGCCCGGCGACGCTCAGCCTCGGTGTGATGACCGGGGAGGCCGCGGAGCGGGGTGCGGTGGAGTTGCGGCGGTACGTCACCGGGACGCTCAGGGGGAAACGGGTCAGCCTGCTGTGTCACAGCTACGGCTCGGTGGTGTGCGCCGGGGCCGTGCCCGGTTCCGGGGTCGCGGACACGGCCGTGTTCGGCAGCCCGGGACTGGGCGTCTCGTCGGCCGCCGAGCTGAGCGGCACCCGGTTGTGGGCGGGCAGCGGCGCCCGCGACTGGATGCGCAAGGTGCCCAAGCTCAGGATCGGGCCGCTCGGCTTCGGTCCCGATCCCGCCGCCCCGGCCTTCGGCGCCCGCCTGTTCGGTACCGGCTCCGCCGGGCACAGCGAGTATCTCGAACCGGGCGGCGAGTCCCTGCGCAACCTGACCCTGATCGCGCTCGGCCGTGGCGGCGAGGTGTCCCGTGGCTAGTCTCGCGGCCGGGATCGAGGCGGCCACCCCCGAAGGCAGGGACCGGGGGGTGGACGCGCTGCGGGCGCTGTCGATCGTGGGCGTGGTGCTGGGCCACTGGCTGGTGACGGCGTGGGCACCGGGCGCAGCGGGGGCGGTTCACCCGTCCAGCCCGCTCGCCCACCTGCCGGGGTTCACGCCGCTGTCCTGGGTGTTCCAGACGCTGGCGGTGTTCTTCTTCGTCGGCGGCTACGCCACGGCACGCGGTTCGCGCCGGAAGACCGGGGGCGGCGCCCGTCCGGCGGGGACATGGGTGCGGGCCAGGATGGGGAGGCTGCTGGGGCCGGCGGTGCCGCTGGTCCTGGTCTGGGCGGGGATCGCGACGGGGATGGCGCTGCGCGGGACCTCGGCGGGAACGATCAGAGCGATGGTGGTCCCGGCGATCGGGCCGCTGTGGTTCCTGGCCGTCTTCGCCGCGCTGACCGCGGCCACGCCCCTCCTCCTGCGCGCGCACCCGGGCATCACGGCCGCCATGGCGTTCGTCGTCGTGCTCGGGGTGGACCTGGCCAGGTTCGGGCTCGGCGCCCCCGCCTGGACCGGGTGGGCGAACCTGGCGGCCGGATGGCTGGTGCCGTACGCGCTGGGGATCGCCTGGGCGGGCGGGCTGCTCGGCTCGCGCCGGGTGGCGGCAGGCCTGCTGGCCGGCGGGGCGGCCGGGGCGGCGCTGCTGGTCGGCGGGGCCGGGTATCCGGCGAGCATGGTGGGCGTGACCGGGGACGCGGTCTCCAACCTCAGCCCGCCCAGCCTGGCCGTGGTCTGCTTCGGTCTCGCCCAGGTGGGGCTGGCGCTGCTCGTCCGCGCGCCATTGGCCCGGCTGATGAGGCGTCCCCGGCTGTGGGCGGTGGTCGCGCTGGCCAACCTGTCGGCGATGACGCTCTTCCTGTGGCACCAGAGCGCGGTGGTCGTGCTCGCCGTCGCCGCTCTGCGCTTCGGCGACGTGCCCGGCCTGCTCGCGGTGCCCGACGAACCGGTCTGGTTGTCGCACCGGCTGGGCTGGTTCCCGGTGTTCGCGGCCGTTCTGGCGCTCGCCTGGCTTCCCCGATCAACGCGCAGGCGATTTAATGACAGGGTGTCGTCATCTGCTTGACGGGGTACCGCACTTTTTGTGACACTGCGTCATAAAAGGTTTCCTCGTCGCGGAGTGATCATGAGCGAATCGCCCTTCTCCGAAGTCCTCAGGAACGCCACCTGGGGTGATCACGAGTCCGCCGAGGACGAGAGCTACCTCAAGGCGCTGATGGCGGGCGACCTCAGCCCCGAGGCCTACGGCGAGATGGTCGCCCAGCACTACTTCGCCTACGTGGCCCTGGAGAGCGCCTCCCGCTCGCTGGCCGCCGATCCCGTCGCGGCGCCGTTCGTCATTCCCGAGCTCTACCGGGAGGAGGCGCTGGTCCGCGACCTGGAGACGATCTACGGGTCCGGCTGGAGGTCCAGGATCGAGCCGTCCAAGCCGACCCTGACCCTGGTGGCCCGCATCAACCAGGTGGCCACCTGGCCGGGCGGTTACATCGCCCACCACTACACCCGCTACATGGGCGACCTGTCCGGCGGGCAGTTCATCCGGATGGAGCTGCAGAAGATCTACGGCTACCAGCCGGGCGGCGGCGTCGACTTCTACCTCTTCGACGGGATCGGCAGCCTGCCCCGCTTCAAGAACGAGTATCGGGCCCGGCTGGACGCGCTCCCCCTGGACGAGGCAGAGAAGGGGCGACTGATCCGCGAGACCAGGCTCGCGTACCTGCTCAACACCGAGGTCCTGGGCGAGCTCGGCCGGGTGGCCCGGTCCGAGCTCGCCGCCTGACCTCGCCGCCGCGCCTTCCGGGGCCTCGGAGCGGGTCCGAGGGCGCCCCTCAGAAGGAGTGGGGACCGAAGCGGCCCCAGGCCACGAAGGCGGCCAGCACGAGAAGCACCACGTTGACCACGATCCCCGGATACTCCTTGCGCCGGAGGTGCACGATGAGGGCGCCGATCATCGTGATCACCAGGGCCGCGGCGGCGATCGGGGTCAGGACGGGCAGGATGCCGGTGACGGCGGGCAGGATGAGGCCGACCCCGGCCAGCACTTCGAGGATCCCGATGACCCTGACCTGCCCGTCCGAGAAGTCCTCCACCCACGGCATCTGGCCCGACAGGTCCGCCCGGGACTTGGTGGCCTTGGTGAGACCGGCGAAGACGAAGGCCAGGGCGAGCAGGCCCTGCACGACCCAAAGGGCGATGTTCATGGTGCGCTCCGAGAGAATAAGTGAAGGCAGCCCTTCGCTTGGGCCACCGTAGCATAACCGCAGGAAGTCCTTCACTTTGTAGAATCGGCGCATGGACGCGTGCAAAGGGCGGGGATTGCGCAGGGACGCCGAGATCAACCGGGAGCGGATCGTGACGGCGGCGCGGGTCGCGTTCCGTGAGGGGGGGCTCGACGTGCCCCTGGAGGAGATCGCCCGCCGGGCGGAGGTGAACATCGCCACGCTCTACCGGCGCTTCCCCGACCGCGAGGCGCTCATCGAGGCGATCCTGGCCGACCGCATGGCCGAGTTCGTCGAGGCCGCCGAGGCGGCGGAGCTCGCCGCCGACCCGTGGGAGGGGTTCGCCGGGCTGGTCGAGCACATCTGCGGCATGCAGGCCGCCGACCAGGGGGTGACCGAAGGCTTCACCTCCTGCTTCCCCGGGGCGGCGCTGGAGGCGCAGCGGGCACGGGCGCTGGCGGCGACCGACCGGGTGATCGAGCGGGCCCGTCGCTCCGGGACGCTGCGCGCCGACTTCACCGGCCAGGACCTGATGCTGATCATGATGGCCAACGCCGGGGTGCTCGGCTCCACGCGCTGCGCCGCCCCGCAGGCGTGGCGGCGGCTGGTCGGCCTGATCCTCGACGCCTGCCGCACCGGCCGCGCCGGCCGGGTCGCCCCGCCGCTCCCCCCGGCCCCCAGCGCCGAGGACATGCGCAACGCGATGCTCACGGCCCGCCCGCATCGCTGACCCCGCCACGGACCCCGCCTGACGAGGTGCCGGTGCTGTGCGACCATGGGGCCATGCCCCGGATTTCGGCCGCGACCATCGGCGAGCACCGCGTCCAGACCCAGGATCGCATCCTGCGGGCGGTCTCGCGTCTCTCCCGGGACCAGGGCATCGACGCCATCTCCATGACCGACGTGGCGAACGAGGCCGAGATCACCCGCACCGTCCTGTACAACTACTTCCCGGACAAGGCGGCGCTGCTGCTCGCCTTCACCGAGCGGGTGACGCACTACTTCATCGACAGCTACGAGCGGGAGCTGCCCGGCCGGGCCTCGCCCGCCGAGCGGCTGCGGGTCTTCATCAGGCTCCAGCTCGACGGGCTGCTCGCCCACCCCCATCCCGGTCCCGCCGACCTGTCGGCGGCGCTGGGCCCCGACGCCTACCAGCGCCTGGCCGACCACGTCGAGCCGATGCAGCGCATCCTGAAGGGCATCATCGACAGCGGCGTGTCATCGGGCGACTTCCAGGTCCCCGACGTGGCCGCCGCCGCCCGGATCATCCTCGCCGTCATCGGCGCCGAGCGGGTCCCGCTGCTCGGCGGCGAGGTGACGCCCGAGGAGGCCGAGAAGATCGTCTCGGGTTTCGTGCTCCGCGGCCTGGGCTTCCGGGGCGTCCCGGACGGGATCTGAGCACCGGCAGGACCTGAGCACGGACGGGATCCGAACCCCGACGGGATCCGCCCCTCGACCGGCCCGGCCGCTCTTCTGACCGTACGCGTACCGGCGTCCCGGACTTTCCGGCCCGTCCGGGCACCCGGCCCTTCGGCGGCCTCCGCCTCTTCGGCGGGACGGGGCCCCCGAGGACGCCGGGTGCGGAAGAGCCGGCGCGGGCCGTTGGGTGAGCGGCGGCCGACGGCCACGTGTCGTGCCGGTACACCGTGGGCGACCATCAGGCCAACACCCGCCGGACCGCCGTTCCCGGCTGTTACGGTCCGCCCATGTCAGCAGTGAAGGCAGAGATCACCCCGAAATCGCTCGACCGGATCCCCGGCTGGTTCTGGGGCACCGACCAGCGGCTCTTCGAATGGATCCTGTCCGGGCAGGCCACCGAGAACTCCCCCGGCGACCTGCTGGAGCTGGGAACGTACCTCGGTAAGAGCGCGGTCATGATCGGGGCTCACGCGCGTCCCGGTGAGGTGTTCACGGTCTGCGACCTGTTCGAGTCCGAGGCGCCCGAGGCGGCCAACGACGCCGAGACGAGCCGGTCCTACTCCGCGCTCACCCGGGACAGGTTCGAGGAGAACTACCTGACCTTCCACGACGCGCTTCCGCGGATCGTGCACGGCCCGACCTCGATCGTCCTCGACCACGTCGCGGCCGAGTCGTGCAGGTTCGTCCACGTGGACGCCTCGCACCTGTACGTCCATGTACGGCAGGACGTCATGTCGGCGAGGAAGGTCCTGTGCCCCGACGGGATCGTCGTCTTCGACGACTACCGGAGCGTCCACACTCCCGGGGTGGCGATGGCCGTCTGGGAGGCGGTGTCGAACCTCGGCCTGGCGCCGATATGCGTCAGCACGCAGAAGCTCTACGCGACCTGGGGGGACGCGGCCCCGGTCCGGAGGCGCCTGCTGCGCTGGCTGGAGTCCCGCGAGGACCTGTGGCACACCACGGACGCGTTCGACGGCTGGGAACTCGTCCGGGTCAACCAGATCAAGAAACCCGCGCCCCCCGCGGGCGACGCCGCCACCCTGAAGAAGCTCGGCGACGACCTCCAGCGCACCACGGCGGAACTGAGGAAGGCGATGGCGGAGTCACGGGCCGCGACCCAGGCTCTGAAGAAGGCCACCGCGGAGATCAGCCTGGCCGGTCCCGTGGTGCGGCGCGCCGTGCGGTGGACCCGCCGGGTCACCCGGCGCGGACGCGCCTGACCGTCCCGGCCGGGCGTCCCCGGTCGGCACCGCTCGCGATCGCCCGGCCCGTTCGCGCGAGCGCCTGCACCCGGCGACGCTGTCGCGGACGCCCCTGCACGACGGCGCTGTCGCGGACGCCTCCACCCGGCGGCGCTATTCCGGCCGGTCGGTGCCCGGAGCATCCGCCGCGGGATCGCGAGGCCGGCTCAGGCGGATCAGGGTGATGCCGTACGCGATGATCCAGACGACCCACATCAGCCAGCCGACGAGGCCCAGGAGACCGAGCGGGCCGGTGTGGTCGATGACCAGCGGGGTGAGGGTGGCCGAGCCGAACAGCAGCACGGCCGAGGTCAGCCCCACGGTGCCGTGCCACGGCCGGATGAGCCCGGCGCGCAGGCCGGCGACGGACAGGCCGATCAGCGCGAGGGCCAGGAAGGTGCCGTTGAGGGTGAACAGCGCGTCGTGCAGCACCCACAGTCCCCCGGTCGCGGTGTCCTGACGCTCGGCCGTCGACGTGAGGGCGAGGCGCGTCGCGATGACCGCGGCGAAGGTGACGTTCTGCAGTGCCAGGCCGGTGAATCCGAGCAGTGACCACGCTTCGTCCCTGCCGCGCTCGAAGCGCCGCAGCGCGGAGACCGCCCCCGCGCCGAACAGCGTGGCCAGCAGCCAGGCGGCGGGGGTGAGCGCGGACGCGACGGCGACGACCCCGCCCTCGGTGCCGAAGAACGCGTTGACCTCGCCGATCCCGGCGCCGGTGAGCGGCAGGCCGGCGGGCGTCATGATTACGTTGGCGAGAACGATCGTGAAAGCGAAACCGAGAGCGGCGATGCCGGTGATCCGGGAGAAGCCCATGGCGGTTCCCGCAGATGATTGACGCAACATATATTCATTATAAGCAGTGTAAAGCCATTGGAGGGAAACCGGTGAGCGAAGAGCCGGACCGGCGCCGTTACGACTCGTTGCGCCGGGCGACGCAGGCACGGGAGACCCGGGTGGAGATCGCCGGCGCCGCCCGCAGGCTGTTCGTGTCCCAGGGGTGGGCGGCGACGACCGTGCGGGAGGTCGCCCGCGAGGCGGGAGTCTCGGTGCCGACGGTCTACGCGGCGTACGGGAACAAGGCGGGGCTGACCCGGGCTCTGGCGGACGCGGCGGACCTGTCGGCCGACGTACCGCGGATGCTGGAGGCGCTGGAGGCCTCGGCGGCGGATCCTGAGCGCCAGCTCGCGGCGATGGCCGCCTACGACCGGCGGCTGTTCGAACGTGCCGGTGACGTCATCGCGCTGGTCCGTGAGGCGGCCCGTACCGAGCCCGAGCTGGCGGCGGCCTACCGCGAGGGCCGCGGACAGGGTGACAAGACCCGTGAGCTGGTGTTCTCGTCCTGGCCCGACGGCGTCCTGCGACGCGGCCTGGACGTGCGCTCCGCCGTCGACGTCTACGCGGCCCTGTGCAACATCGACGTCTACACCACGCTCACCGTCGAACGCGGCTGGTCACCCGACCGCGTCGAGCGGTGGTGGAGCGAGGCGCTGGCCCGCGAACTCCTGCGCTGACCTCCCCTCCGCGACGGCCCGGCGGCCGCTCGGCCCGGGGAGGCGGGCGGGGATCCGCTCTGGGATCCCCGCGGCGAAGACGTCGCGGAGGCCGGTCGTCTCCAGCTGCGCGTAGCCGAGGTGGCGGTCGCACACCGCTGCCGGACACACCGCCGTCCGCGCCACCCGGCCGGGACCCGCGCTCATCGCCACTGCCCCCGCTCCATCGTGAACTCCCCGTAGGGCACGGTCCAGACGACCTCGTGGCCGATCCTGTGCCCGGTGTATCCGTCTTCGCCGTAAGCGGTGCCGTGATCGGAACAGACGATCGCGAATCCCGGCCGCCGCTCGCTCATCAGCGCGAACAGCCTGCCGATGTGCCGGTCGACGTATTCGAGCGCGGCGGCCTGGCTCCGGCGGCTGTCGCCGTGCTCGCGGGTGGCCCCGGGCAGGTGGAACCAGTTGGGCTGGTGCAGCGCCGAGACGTTGACGAACAGGAAGACCGGCCGGTCGGCTCCCGCCACCGCCCGCTCCGCGCGGGCGATCTGCGCCTCGAACGAGGCGGGCGCGGTGACCCCGAACCCCGGCTCCCAGTGGCTCTCGGCGAACATCCCCGGCAGCGCGGACCCGAGCGGGGTCAGCTTGTTGAAGAACCCGACCCCTCCGACGCAGACCGTGTGGTAACCCGCTCCCGCCAGCCCCGCGGGCAGGTCGGGGGCGCCGAACACCCAGGTGCCCGGGGCCGTGGTCTCGCTGCCGGGGAAAGCGGCGGCGAACGGGCGGGGGTGCGGCCCAGGCGCGACGGGGGTCGGCAGGAAACCGGCGAGGATCGCGGCGTGCGCGGCGTAGGTGAAGCTCCCCGGGCTGTGCCGGCGCTCCCAGCGCCCGCCGGGCAGCGCCCGCGCCAGGGTGGGCAGCCGCCCGGCCGCCATCAGCTCCTCCGCCACGTCGTAGCGGAGGGTGTCGAGCGTCACCAGCAGCAGGTCGTGGCTGCCCACCACCTCGTTCATGTCACGCACGGGGCCTCCCGCTCCCGCTCGCCCGCCGGGGCGTGCCGGCCTCTCGCGGGACGTGCCGGTCTCCCGCCGGGACACACCGCTCTTTCGCCGATGCGTACCCGGCTCCCGCCGGGGCCTGCCGATCTTCCGCCGGAGTGTGCCGGTCTTTCGCGGGGGCGTGCCGGTCTTCCGCCGGGGCGTGCCGGGCGAGGATCGCGCGGACCTGTGCGCCGTAGGTGTCGAGGCCCTCGGCTCCGCCACCGGGCAGGCCCTCCAGCCGGGGAAGCAGGTCGCCGAACGCGTTGACCTCGGCCACCGCGAACTCCCGCCAGTCGACTCCGATCATCAGGTCGACCCCGACGGCCAGGCTCCCGGGGAAGCAGGCCGCCGCCCGCGCGCAGGTCTCCAGGGCCCGCTCCCACCCCCGGGGGCCGAGCCCGGCCGTGACGGCGCCCAGATCACCCCGTACGCCACCGAGGTGGAGGTTGGTCATCGGCCCGCGGCCCGCGCGGACGACCGCGTGGGTGGGTGTGCCGTCCACGACGACCACCCTCAGGTCGATCGCGCGCCCGCCGAGGCTCGCCTTGGGAAACCAGCGCTCGACGTGGAGGCCGTCCGCGGCCAGCAGGTCGACGATCACCGCCAGATCGGGCTCGTTCTCGTAACACCTGATCCGCAGGGAGTTGTGCAGCTCGCCGGAGGTCAGCTCCGCCGAGGTCACCGCCCTGACCCGGCGGCCCGACGCGTGCAGGGCGATGATCCCGGAGGCCGACGAGCCGTGGGCCGGTTTGACGAACACCCGGCCCCAGCGGGCCTCTCCCATCCGCTCGCGCAGCTCGGCGTAGCCGCCGACCGGCCCGGCGAGGGCCGGCGGCACCGGCACCCCGGCCGCCGACAGCCTGGCGTGACAGCGCCGCTTGTCGAACATCACCGCCACGTCCTCGACGTCGGCGAGCAGCACGGCCCCCGGCGCCGCGACCACGGCCCGGCGGACCCGGGCGGCCCCGGCGACGAACCCGGCGTGCCAGCGGGCGCCGCCGCCGATCCGGGACGGCTCGCCCGGGCCCCGCAGCAGCGCGTCCGCCTCGGCGTCCTCCCCCGGCGAGTCGATCCGTACGAGCGTCCCCGGCTCGATCCCGATCTCCTCGCCGCGCAGCACGGACGTCCACGGCACGACCGCGGGCTCGGCCAGCCCCTGCCGGGCGCAGGCGTCGGCGAACATGGTCACCCGCCGGTCGCCCGGCGTGCCGACGACGGTGAGGGCGGTCACTCGGCGACCGCGACGTAGCGCCACTCGCCGTCGGGCTCTTTCTGGTCGGACACGTCGAGCCGGACGCCGGAGCCGGAGAACGTCGTCGTGAGACGCTCGACCATGGCGTCCGTCAGGTAGTGGTGGTGCAGGTCCAGGCGCTTGAGGTGGGTCAGGGGCTGCCCCGACAGCAGGGCCTCGGCACCCTCGTCGGTGAGCACGCCCATCGACTGGGCGAGCGACTCCAGCCGGGCCACGACGGGGGCGACGGCGACGAGACCGGCCACCTCGTCCTGGATCTCGCTGTTCTGCAGCCCCAGGTGCCTGAGCGCGGGCAGCCTCTCACCGGACAGGATGTTCTCCAGGTCGGCGGCGGTGGTCTCGCCGCCGTACTCGCTCGTGCCGAGCCAGGCCTCCAGGTGTTCGAGCGCGGGGAGCTCGCTCATGCCGACCCCCCTGACCACGGAGGCGGGCAGCCCGCCCGCCTCGAAGCGCAGCACCCTGAGGTGCTCGTGCCCGACCGGCCGCAGCTCCAGCCCCGTCCCGCCCCGGACCTCCAGCCGCTCCAGCAGCGGGAAGGCCTCCAGCAGCGGCGTGACGTCGCTCTGCTGGATCCAGGAGATCTCGCACTCCTCCTGCGGCATCGCGGCGAAGAAGAGCGAGCGCAGGGCGGGGAAGCGCGTCGCGCTCTCCGCCAGCAGCCGGACGGGACCCGACGCGTCCTTCTCGTAGGCCTCGCCCCACCCTCCGACGATGAGCGCCCTGACCTCGGTGGTGTCGACGGTCTCGGCGAAGCGCGCGAAGTGCTCCTCGAAGGTCTCCTTGGCGTCGTAGACGCGGACCGAGACGCGCCACGCCGCCTCGCCGGCCGGGGGATGGGGGGCGCCGGGGGGACGCAGGCTCACGATGGGCAGGCCCGCGTAGTCTCCGCGGTAGAGGCCGTCGACGTCGTCGTTGAACTCGGTGTGGTCCATCGGAGGCTCCCCGTCAGGCTCGGCTGTGGCAGGACCGTCCTACCAGAGGCGCGCGACACTTCCGGCCGCACTCCAGGAATCGCTCCCCGATCCTTCCCAGAGCGCTTCCCCGATCCTCCGTGATCATTCTGAAAGCGCTTCCAGAATCGATCACGGGATACTTCCGGGAGCGCCCCGTGAGGCCGGACGCCGGTCGGACCGGTCCGCGAGGTCGGCGATGATGAACGGCATGGACAATGGTCACATCCGTTTCGCCTCCGCGAAGGGCCGCTGGGTTCTCCTCACCACCGTGCTCGGCTCGGGCATGGCCATGCTGGACGGCACGGTCGTCAATGTGGCCCTGCCCGCGCTCGGCGCCGATCTCGGCGCCGACATGGCCGGCCTGCAGTGGACGGTCAACGCCTACACCCTCACCCTGGCGGGCCTGATCCTGCTCGGCGGATCGCTCGGCGACCGCTACGGCAGGCGCAGGGTCTTCCTGGTCGGCGTCGTCTGGTTCGCCCTCGCGTCGGCCCTGTGCGGCCTGGCGCCCAACGTGGAGACGCTGATCGCGGCCCGTGCCCTGCAGGGCGTCGGCGGTGCGCTGCTCACCCCGGGATCCCTCGCCATCATCCAGGCCTCCTTCGACCGCGGGGACCGGCCCAGGGCGATCGGGGCGTGGTCGGGCCTGGGCGGGGTGGCCGCGGCCATCGGCCCGCTGCTCGGCGGGTGGCTGGTGGAGACGGCCGGATGGCGCTGGGTGTTCCTGATCAACCTGCCGCTCGCGGCGCTCGTCGTGGCGGTCGCCGTACGGCACGTCCCGGAGAGCAGGAACTCCTCGGCAGGCGGCCGGTTCGACGTCCTGGGCGCGGTGCTGGCGGCGCTGGCGCTGGCCGGGATCACCTATGGCCTGATCGACCTGGAGATCGTCCCGGTCGCGGCGGGCGTGCTGCTGGGCGCCGCGTTCGTCTGGCTGGAGATCAGGCGCTCGCCCGAGGCGCTCGTACCGGTCGAGGTCTTCTCCTCCAGGGTGTTCACCGCGGTCAACGTCGTCACCTTCATCATGTACGCCGCGATGGGCGTGGTGTTCTTCCTCCTGGTCGTCCAGCTGCAGGTGTCGGCGGGCTTCTCCCCGCTGGTGGCCGGGACCTCGATGATCCCGGTGACGATCCTGATGTTGCTGCTGTCGTCGCGCGCGGGCGAGCTGGCCAAGCGCCTCGGGCCCCGGCTGCCGATGACGGGCGGCATCCTGGTCTGCGCCGGGGCCCTGCTGCTGATGTCGCGGATCGGCCCCGGCTCGTCGTACGTGGTGGACGTGCTGCTTCCGGCGACCCTGTTCGGGCTGGGCCTGTCGGCGGCGGTCGCGCCGCTCACCGCGACGGTGCTGGCCACCGCCGCCGAGCGCCACGCGGGGGTGGCCAGCGGCGTCAACAACGCCGTCGCCAGGACCGGCGGGCTGCTCGCGGTGGCCGCGATCCCCCCGCTGGCCGGGCTGACCGGCGACGCCTTCGGCTCCCCCGAGATCTTCACCGCCGGGTTCCACACGACGATGCTGATCAGCGCGGCGATGCTGGGCGTCGCGGCGCTGATCACCTTCCTCACCATCCGGGAGAACGTGCTGATCCAGGAGGAGACGAAGCTGGGCTGCCCGGTGACGGCCCCCCAGCCGGGCAGGTGAACCTCAGAAGGTGAACGCCTGGCTCCGGACGCTGTTGTCGAAGTTGGACACCAGCAGCTCGGGCTCGCCGACCGAGCGGATCTCCGGCAGCCGGGTGAACAGCGCGCGGAACATCGCCCTGATCTCCTGCCTGGCGAGGTTGGCGCCCAGGCAGAAGTGCGGCCCGGGGCCGCCGAAGCCCACGTGGGGCTTGGTGTCGCGGGTGATGTCGAACCGGTCGGCGTCGGGGAAGACCGTCTCGTCGCGGTTGGCCGAGCCGTAGAAGAGCACGACCTTGTCGCCCGCCTTCAGGTGCAGGCCGCGCAGGTCGTAGTCCTCGGTGACGGTGCGGCGGAACTGCATGATGGGCGAGACGTAGCGGACCATCTCCTCGATCGCGCCGCCGATGTGCGCGTCGAAGTCGCCGGCCAGCAGGCTCCGCTGCTCGGGGTTGTCGGTCAGCAGCTTGATGCCGTGCGCCATGGTGTTGCGGGCCGTCTCGTTGCCCGCCACGAGCAGCAGCGTGAAGAACGACCCCAGCTCGCGGTCGGTCAGCCTCTCGCCGTCGACGTTGGCGGTGACGAGCGCCGAGACGAGGTCCCCCTGCGGCTCCCGCGCGCGATCCTTGCCCAGGTTGATCACCAGGCGCTGCAGGGCGAGCAGCGCGAGCGTGTTCTGGGCGGCCATCCTGACGGTGTGCGCCAGGCTGGGCCGCACGCCGGAGTAGGCGGTGGAGATGTCGACGTGCTGGTGGACCTTGGCCCGCACGTCGTCGGGGACGCCCATCATGTCGCAGATGACGTGGATGGGCAGCTTGGCGGCCACCTGGCCGACGAAGTCGCCGGGCCCCGAGGCGAGCACGTCGTCGACGATCCGCGCGCACGCGGCGTCGATGTCGCCCTGCAGGTTGGCCAGCATCTTCGGGCTGAACGCGCGGGAGACGATGCGGCGCAGCCGGGCGTGCCGGGGGTCGTCCATGTTGACCATGGACTCGCCGAACACGTGTTTGACCCAGCCGGGCGGCTCGGGACTGGTCACGCCGGGCTCGCTGGAGAACACCTTGGCGTTGCGGCTGGCCTCCACCACGTCGGCGTGCCGGACCAGCGCGTAGAAACCCTTGCCCGAGCGGAGCAGCGGGACCCGCTTCTCCTCGAAGAACACCGGCTTGTCGAGATCCCGAAGCCGCGCGAACGCCTCATGCCGCTCCTTGAGCGGCCGCCGCCAGAATCCCAGGTCGGCCAGGTCGATTTCCATGTCGTCAATCCTGGCATGCTCTTTATGCGTACCGGCCACGTGGATTTCATGTCCCGGTGGGCCGCGTGTCCGAATCACCGGGAACCATGACAGGTATGAGAGCCTCGCTCCTCACCTCCGCGGTCCTCGCGTTCCTGCTGGTCCCCGCCTCCCCCTTCCCGGCCCACGCCTCGGCCGCCGCGTGCTCCGGCGTCCCCTCCGACTTCGACGGCGACGGACGGGCCGATCTCGCGGTCGCCGCTCCCTACACCCGCACCGGCGGCCACGCCCGCGCGGGGGCGGTCACCGTGCTGTACGGCATGCGTACCGAGGGGAAGCTGACCCAGGACGACCCCGGGGTGCCCGGCGAGGCCGAGACCGGGGACGCGTTCGGCTCGGCGCTGGCGACCGGCGACTTCGACGGCGACCGCTGCGCCGACCTGGCCGTGGGCGTCTCCGAGGAGGACCGCTCCCGGCCGGGAGAGGACGGCGACGGCGCCGTGCAGCTGTTCCACGGCTCGCCCGGCGGCCTGCGGCCCGGCAAGACGATCGACGCCGCGGACCTGGGCCGCGAGCGCGAGCCCGGCCGGTTCGGTGCCGCGCTCGCGGCGGGGGACCTGGACGGCGACGGCGACGACGAGCTGGTGATCGGCGCTCCCGGGCTGGGCGGCGGCGCGGTCGGGGTGTACGGGCTCAAAGGGCGCAGGCCGTACATGATCACGCAGGAGACGGGCTGGGTGGGGCAGCGCGAGCGCGAGACCGACCAGTTCGGCGCGGTGCTCGCCACCGGGGACTTCGACGGGAACGGCCGGGCCGAGATCGCCGTGGGCGCGCCCGCGGACACGGTGCTGAAGAACGGCCAGGGCTCGGTCACCGTCCTCGACGTCCGGCGCCGCAGGGCGACCGTGCTCACCCAGGACAGCCCAGGGATCAGCGGCCTCGCCGAGGCCTGGGACTTCTTCGGCACCGCCCTGGCCACCGGCGACTTCGACGCCGACGGCCGCGACGACCTGGCGATCGGCGTGCCGGGCGAGGGGCTCAGCGCCAACCAGCGGGCGATGGACTACGGCGACGGCACCGTGCACGTCGTCTACGGCTCCGGCTCGGGACTGCGTACGGCGGGCTCCGAGGCCTGGTCACAGCGCTCCCTGAAGGGAGAGCCGCGCTACTTCGACCACTTCGGCGCCGCCCTCGCCGCAGGGGATCTCAACGGCGACGGCGACGACGAGCTGGCGATCGGGGTGCCGGGCGAGAACGCCGTCCAGGTGCTCGCGGGCACCCGCTCCGGCGGCCTGACCCGGAACCACAACCTGCTGCTCACCGGCGAGGGCGGCGACTTCGGCGCGGCCCTGGCCACGGTCGCGGGCCGCGGCCTGGTCGTCGCCGCCCCGGGCGACGGCAGGCTCACCCTGCTGCGCGGGACCGTGCGGAAGGGCTCCTACCCGGGCGTCCGCCCGTCGTCGGCGCGGTCCCTGGCCGGCGCCCCCAAGGAGACCCTGTTCGGCTACGCCTTCGCGGGCCCGCCCTCCCCGCGGTAGGGACCGGCCCCTCCAGCGGTGAGGACCGGCCCTCCCCCGGCCGACCCCACGGCCGAGGAGAGGCGGCGGGAGGAGAATGCCGGCCGCTTGATTCACGTCGCTACCTAAGATGAGGGGCATGTTCGACGCACAGCAGAGGACCGTCCGCGATCTACGCCGGGGGAATCGGGCGATCGTGCTGCGCGCCCTCTACTTCGAGGGACCCGCCAGCCGCCAGGAGCTCAGCGAGACCATCGGGCTCAGCCCCGCCACCGTGAGCAACGTGACGGGAGACCTGCTCGCGAGCGGGATCATCGTCGAGGCCGGTCTGGCGGACTCCGACGGGGGCAGGCCCCGGGTGCTGCTGCGGGTCAACACCACCCACGGCTACGCCGTCGGCGTCGACGTCGGCGAGACGCACGTGCGCGTCGAACTCTTCGACCTGGACATGAACCGGCAGGCCAAGGCCGAGTACCCGCTGCGCCCGGCCGGGCACGACGTCGACCAGGTCGTCCGCCACATCCTCGCGGGCATCGACGTGGTCCTCGGCGAGAGCGGCGTGCCCAGGGAGCGGGTGCTCGGCGTGGGGGTGGGGGTTCCGGGAGTCGTCGAGACGGGGCCCGACGCCCTGATCCACGCCCCGACCTTCGGGTGGGACGCGGTCCCGCTCGGCAGGCTGCTGCGGGCGGGCACCGACCTGCCGCTCTTCGTGGACAACGGCGCCACGTCGATGGGACAGGCCGAGTTGTGGTTCGGCGTCGGGCGCAGGGCCAGGCACGCCGTGGTGGTGCTGATCGGCTCGGGAGTCGGGGCGAGCATCATCACCGACGGGGCCACCTACCTGGGGGCCAACAGCAGCGCCGGCGAGTGGGGCCACACGAAGATCATGATCGGCGGGCACCGGTGCCGCTGCGGCGGGGAGGGCTGCCTGGAGGCGTACGTGGGGGCCAGGGGCATCCTGGAACGTGCCGGGGTCTGGACGGAGACCGTCGACGAGCAGGCCGAGCTGGCCGCGCTGGTGGCCGCGGGCTCCCCGATCATCGACGAGACCGTCACCTACCTGGGCGTGGGGCTGGCCAACCTGATCAACCTGTTCAACCCCGAGCGGATCATCATCGGCGGCTGGGCCGGCGTGCTGCTCGGCGAGCACCTGCTGACGAGGATCAGGAAGGTCGTCGCGGACAACTGCCTGGCGCAGCCGTACAAGACGGTCTCCATCGGCCTGGGCCGCCTCGGCGTCGACTCGGTGGCGCTGGGCGCCGCCACCCTCGTGATCGAGGATCTCCTGCAGGCGAACCCGGTCGCGAGGCCGAACGGCGTCTCCCCGCGCCCCCGGAACCGGGCCGGGATCTGATCCCCGGCTCCCGGAACAGGGGGCGGGGCCGGGGTCAGCGGATGCGCGTACTGGCCTTGATCTTGCGGCCGATCTCCTTGCGGAGCTTGCGGATGTCGGCGTCCGCGTCGGACGTGGCGATCACGCCGAACGTGGCGGTGGCGGTGCCCCGGCGCGAGCCGGCCCAGGCACGGATCCGCACGGTCGTCGAGTCGCCCTTGTCGAGGGAGGTGATCCAGCAGGACAGGCTGCGGCCCTTGACGGAGCACTTGACGCTGCGCGGCTTGGAGATCACCCGGATCTTGCGGAAGCGTTTCGAGAAGTCCCCGACGAGCGCCACGTAGTGCTGGCCGCGGGCCTTCCTGTTGCGGACCTTGACGGAGTAGACAAGGGATCCGCCCCGGTGGACGTGCTTGGGGAAAGTGATCACGTACCCGAAGTCGGAGGGCGCCGCGGCGGGCGCGACCGCGGGTGCGGCGGATAAAGCGGACGAAGCGGATAAGGCGGATCCTGCGGCTGTCGCAGGGGTCGGGGAGAGGAGGGTGCCGCCCAGCGCCGCGGCGAGTGCCGCGGCGGTGAGCCTCGTGGCGAGGGGACTCATAAGCGGCATCATGCAATAAATTTTCCAGAATTCCTCTCACGTTTCGGGTCAGGGCCGCCTGTCCGCCGGGACGCTTCAGGTCAGGGCCGCGTGCCCCGGCGACTCGTTTCAGGTCAGGGCCGCCTGCCCTGACGGCACGGTGAACCGGGCGCCGGTCTTGGCGGGGGCGCCGCGCCTGCTGATGTAGTCGAGCGTGCGGAAGTCCGCGCGCAGCTCCTCCTGGGTGACCCTGCAGACGATGTAGCCGCGCCGCTGGTCGAGGTAGGAGATGTGCGGGTTCTCCGCGACCGTCTCGGCGATCCGGCCCTCGTCCCGGTAGCCGTCGCCGTCGCTGGCGATCGAGGAGGTGACGAGTTCCACCGCCACGCGGGGCGAGTCGGGGTCGTCGAAGTCGAGCCTCAGATCCGCCGCGTGGTGCATGTGCGCGTCGCCGGTCAGCACGACCGGATTGGCCGCGCCCGAGTCGCGGAAACCGGTCAGCAGGCGGGTTCGCTCGGCGGCGTAGCCGTCCCAGGAGTCCATGTTGACCTCGGTGCCCGGCCCGACCTTGGAGTCGCGCTGGGCCATCAGGATCTGCTGGCCGACCAGGTTCCAGTGGGCGTCCGAGCTCGCGAGGCCGTTCAGCAGCCAGCGCCGCTGGTCCTCGCCGAGCAGGGTACGGCCGGTCGCGAGCCGGTCGTCGCAACCGGACCTGAGCCCGTCCTCGCACGCCTGGTCGTCGCGGAACTGCCGGGTGTCGAGCAGGTGGAAGCGGGCCAGCGGTCCCCAGTCGACCCGGCGGTGGACTCGCATCGACGCCCCGCCGGGCACGCTCGTCCTGCGCAGCGGCATGTTCTCGTAGTACGCCTGGAAGGCGTTGGCCCTGCGCCGGGCGAACGCCGGGGCGCCGGAGCTGGAGACCTCCCCGGCCCAGTTGTTCTCGATCTCGTGGTCGTCGAAGGCCACCAGCCACGGTGCGACCGCATGTGCCGCCTGCAGGTCGGGGTCGCTCTTGTACTGCGCGTGGCGCATCCGGTAGTCGGCCAGCGTGGCGCACTTGCCCCAGGTGTGCTGCCGGACGCTCCCGCCCAGCGCCGTGTATCCCTGGGGGCCGTACTCGTACATGTAGTCGCCCAGGTGCACGACCAGCTCCGGGTCCTGCTCGGCCAGCCTCCGGTACGCCGTGTAGAAGCCGTGCTCGTAGTGGGCGCAGGCGGCGACGGCGAAGGTCAGCGAGGCCGCCGAGGACAGGGCGGACACGGCGGACGGGGCCGTACGGGTGCGTCCGGCCGGCGACAGGTGTCCTTCGGCGCGGAAGCGGTAGAAGTACTCCCGGCCGGGCTCCAGCCCGTCGATCTCGACGTGGACGCTGTGCGCCCGCTTCCAGCGCGCGGTCTCGGTGCCCTCGCGGACCACCTTGGAGAACCGCTCGTCGGTGGCGAGCTGCCATTCGACGTCCACGTCCCTGACCGGCATGCCACCCCTGCCGTTCGGGCCGAGCGGGTCGAGGGCGAGCCTGGTCCACAGCACGAAGCCGTCCTGTGACGGGTCGCCGGAGGCGATGCCGAGGGTGAACGGGTCACGGGCGAGGGTCCGGGAGGGAATCCGGGAGGGGCCGAGCCCCGCCCCGGTCAGCAACAGGCCGCCCGCACCCGCGGCGGCGACGGAAAGGAACACTCTGCGTGACGGCTTCTGCTCCACGCCATCAGTGCATCCGCTCCAGCTTTCCTCGCCGTGGCCTGCGAATCAAGGCGAGATGAACAGCCGCCGCACAGACGCGTTCCTTACCCACGGTGATTGAACAGCGGCCGACCTCCGGGCGACATCACGGCGAAGGACCGGCCTCCCGCCGGTGACCGCGTGGCAGGGAGGCGGGGTCAGCTCAGGTAGGGCTTGAGGTGCGGGGTGAGGGCGCCGCAGCCCAGGTATTTCTCCACGGTGTGGAAGTCGATCCAGTCGAGATCGACCAGGGCCTCCTGGTCCACCCCGGTGAAGCAGGACCTCAGGCCCGGCGGGATCGCCGCGATGTCGTCCTTGTCGGCGATGTTGACCCACCGCCTGACCTTGCGGGGGCGCTCGCCCCAGCCGTTGACCGGAGCGGGCATCAGGCGCTCGAAGATCACGTTGCGCATGCCGAGCGGGCTGCCGAGGGTGATCAGCAGGTCGACCTCCAGGTCGGGGTTGGCCCAGAGCGTCTCGTACGTCACCACGCTGCCCAGCGAGTGCGCGATCACCACCTTGGGGCGGTTCCGCCTGATCACCTCGGCCACGGCCGCCCGGCACTTCGCGCGCGTCTCACCCCCGGCGGCCAGGTAGGCGGCGACCTCGGGGCAGAAGAACGCGGCGAAGTCGGCGGCGTTGACCTCCAGCCGATCCAGCAGCCAGCCGGTCATCCGGTGCAGGGCGCCGGTCAGCCCCTCCCCCACCGCGTCGAGCTGCTTGGCCCAGGCGACGAAGACCTCCTGGGCGCCGACGTCCATGCTCCGCACGGCGCGCACGGAGTCGTTCTTGCTCTCGCCCAGCAGGTGGGCGTAGTAGGCGATCTCGGTGACGTAGCGCTCCTTGGCGTGCGGCCTGCCGCCGGTCAGGCCCTTGTGCAGGTAGCGGTCCCACTTGTCGCGCATCGCGAGGGCGGCGCCGCTGACCGAGTTACCCGCGTCGCGGTAGTAGCGGTACTTGCCGATCCCGTGCACGCCGACGATCGTGTCCATGCGCCCCCGCCTCCTGCTTCGGATGCCCTGCCATCGCGAATGTTTGACCACATGTGCCTTCGGGCAGATGTGTGCCCCCCGGGCAACTGTGGCGGAAGGGAACCCCGCGCCACAAGGCCGATACGACTTCGGCCACGACTCGAAAATCGTCAGTTGACACCAAACTGGGCATAAAACCATTTGATCCACGCTTATAGCTCCTCGGTACCCTGGAGACACGCACACCCCCGTGAGAAGGAAGTCACCGCCATGCCCGGTCCGCTCCAGATCAGCGGCTCGGTCTCGGTCCCCGAGGCCGAGCTCGGCTGGCGGTTCTCCCGCTCCTCCGGCCCCGGCGGCCAGGGGGTCAACACCACCGACAGCCGGGTCGAGCTCAGCTTCGACCTGGCCGCCACCGAGACGCTGGGCCCCGTCTTCAAGGCCAGAGCCCTCGAACGCCTCGGCCCCCGCCTGGTGAACGGGGTGATCACCATCGCCGCCTCGGAGTTCCGCTCCCAGCTGCGCAACCGCGAGGCCGCCGAGATGCGCCTGGCCCAGATCCTGCGCGAGGCGATCGCCCCGCCGCCCAAGAAGCGCCGTCCGACCAAGCCGAGCAGGGGCGCGGTCGAGCGGCGGATCGCCGCCAAGAAGCAGCGTTCGGACCTCAAGCGGCTACGCAGGGACCACCACTAGAGCCTCGTCTCCCCCTCACCGGGGCCTGTGCCGTACGGAAATCCCGGATCCCCGGACCCGGATGAGGGTCGTGCCGCCCGAGCGGTGACACAATGGCCCCATGTCTGCCGTGCCGAGCGTCCGCGCCGTCCTTCTCGACGACGACCAGCTGGTGGTGTTCCGGCGCACGGTTCCCGGCAAGGAGCTCTACTGGTCCATTCCCGGCGGCCACGTCGAGCCCGAGGACGCCTCCCTGGAGCACACCCTGCACCGCGAGGTCATGGAGGAGCTGGGCGCCGTGGTCTCCGGTGTCACCCCGCTGACCACCCTGGAGTGCCTGCGCGACGAGGGGGTCAAGACCCAGCACGTCTACGGCTGCCGCCTGGTCTCGATGGACCCCGCGCTGCGCTGCGGCCCGGAGTTCGACGACCCGGCCCGCGGCGAGTACGAGGTGGTGCGGCTCCCGCTCGACCCGGCCGAGATCTCCGCCATCAACATCGTCCCCCCGGAGCTCGGCGCCTACCTCGCCGGCGCGGCCACCCGCCTGCCCGGCCTGATCGCCTGACCTCCCGCGCCCGGAGGCTCTGGAGGGATCAGCGCCGCTCGCGGACGTAGAGACCGAACCACGAGTAGCCGAAGTCCTCGGTGGACTTCAGGGTGAAGTCGCGGTTGGCCATCAGGGCCAGATAGCGCTCGTCGTCCTCCACGAAGTCCCTGCTCTTGTGCTTCCTGCCGCCGGTGACCAGCCAGACGCGCTCGACACCTTCCAGGGCGGCCGTGAACTGCGCGGCGGTCCTCGGTGTGCGCCGGCCGGGAGCGTGGGTGAGGTCGCGCAGGTTCCGGTACGCGTCCTCGTACACGGCGGCGAACAGGCGCCGGTTCTCCCCCACGTAGAGCACGGCGTCGCCGGGGCGCTGCCTGTCCAGCAGCGTGGCCGCCATGGCACGCAGGTTGTCGGGCCGCCTGTCCGGCTCGCGGATCGTCAGGTGCGTCGGGACGGTCAGCGCCGCGACGAGGACCAGCCCGATCCAGCCCAGGACCCTGGGCCGCACGGCGTTCAGGCCCGCTCCCGCCAGCAGCGCCATCGCGGGGACGGCGAAGAGCACGTATCTCGGGTTGAAGATGGGATGGACGATGGAGATCGCCATGGACACGAACGGCAGCAGCGCCCAGGGCAGCGCGACCGCCGCCAGCCGCCCACCGGCGGACGTCCCGAGGAGCATGAGGGCGACCAGGAGCAGCGCCACCGCCACGGTGCCCGCCAGCTCCTCGCCGAACCAGGCGACGTCGGTGAGCTTCGACGGCTCCAACCACGACAGCTGCGCCTCGCGCTGACCGGCCGCCAGGAGCGCGAGCGGGGCGATCCCGGCCACGGCCACGGCCAGCGCCCCGGCGAACCACACCACATCGGGCCGGGACGGCGACGGCGATGACGACGGCGACGGCGCGCGGCGCCACCACAGCACCGTCACCACGTGCGCGAGGACCAGGAGCAGCGCGTAGACGTGGAACCAGCCGAGCAGCACCAGGCAGGCCCCGTAGGCCAGATACCACCGGCGACCCGATCGCCGCGTCGCCTCGACCAGCACCCAGGTGGCCAGGACGGCCACCGCCGTCACGATCGCGTAGCTGCGCGCCTCCTGGGCGTACCGGCTCACCATCGGCAGCGCGACGTAGAGCAGTCCGGCGAGAAGGCCCGCTCCCGGGGTGGCGAGCCTCCTGCCCAGGACCGTGACGCCGTACGCGGCGGCGGCCGTGGCGACGACCGAGGGCAGGCGCATGGCCAGCTCGCCGGTCGAGAACGCGGCGACCGGCCGGAGCAGGAGGTAGTAGAGCGCGTGCACCCGGTCGATGCTGTCGAGCAGGTGCCACAGGTCGCCGAGGGGCATCGCGGCGGCCAGCGTGCTGACCGACTCGTCGCGCCAGAACGAGGGCGTGGTGATGCCCCAGAGCCCGATCAGCATCGCCGCCACCGCCGGTATCGCCTCCGGCAGGCGGGACCGCTCACGGGGCCGGACCCGGCCCTTTTCCGCAACACCCATCACATCGCGCTATTTCATACCATGAACGCGACCGACGCGACGGTCCGGCGCGACGTCAGCGCCACCGGCCCGATCTCACCGCGCCGACCAGAACGGGTCCCGGCCGATGAAACCCAGCAGCCTGGTCTGGACGTCCGCGTCGCCGGGCACCTCGACGCGGGCGCCGTACTGGCCGGAGGAGCGGATGGCCTGCTCCATCTGCTCCATCTCGCCGAGGAGCCGGGCGCAGAGATCGGGGTCCAGCCGGTCGTCCTGGCCGGTGGCCCGGGAAAGATCCCAGGTGTGCATGAACACGTCGGCGGTGTAGAACCGGTCGATCGCGCTCTCCAGAGGCAGGCGGCCGATGTGCCGGTCGGTGAGCTCCCGGTACGCCGTCTCCGGATCGTCCAGCACCGCCTGCACGCCGTCGCAGTGAACCTGCCACGCGAGGACCGGGTTCTCGTCCACCGACGGTCCGCGGGGCAGGTCGACGCCGGCACCGGAGGCGAGAAACCCGGGGAACCATCCGGTCAGGTGCCGCACGACGTCGCGAGCGGTCCAGCCGTCGACCGGGGACGGCGCGTCCCAGGACTTGGTACCGCGGACCCGGTCCGTGAACAGCCCGGCGACCTGCCGGTGCCGCTCCGCCGGGCGGTCAGACAGCGCCATCGACGGCCATCCTCTCCAGCTTCGCGTACCCTTCCTCGACACCGACCTCCATGCCGGAGCGCAGCCAAGCGTCGCGGCCCTCGAAGCTGTCGACCAGCGACTGTGTCCGCAGCCGCGTACGGCCGTCGCCCAGGTCCTCCAGCCACAACGTCGTCAGCATGACTCCGTCGGGGTCGCCCTCGAACGTGAAGGTCTGCACGATACGGTCCGGCCGCACCTCGTGGAAGCAGCCGTGGAACCCGTACTCCGCGCCGCCGTGCGTCGAGACGTACCGCCAGCTGCCGCCGGTGGAGGCGTCCCAGTGCTCGATCCGGACGGCCGTGGCGTCGGGCCCCACCCACTGGGCGAACGCCACGGGGTCGGTGTGGGCGCGGAAGAGCTGCCCGGGCGTCGCCACGAAGTCACGCGTCATCCGGATGACCGGCAGCCTCGGGTCGGCTTCGATGACCGTCTGTGCGGTCCTGTTCATGCTCGTCTCCCCTCATCGCCTCCAGGACGGCGTCAAGGCGGCGGTAGCGCCGCTCGGCGCGGGCCCGGTAGCGCTCGATCCAGGTGTCCATCAGGTCGAAGACCTGGGCCTCCAGGTGCACCGGCCGGGGCTGTGGCCCCCGCGGCCGGCTGACGAGCCCGGCGTCCTCGAGCACCCGCAGGTGCTTGTAGACGGCCTGCAGCGTCATCTGGTAGGGCTCGGCCAGCTGGCTCACGGTCGCGTCGCCCTCCGAGAGCCGGGCCACCATGTCGCGCCGGGTCGGATCCGCGAGGGCGGCGAAGACCTGGGACAGCGCGTCCGTGGTCATCGATCCTCCCGCTTTCAACCCAATGGTTGAAAGAACGGTAGACCGTAGATCACCCCCTCGTCAACCTCCTGGTTGAAAGCGCTGCTCACCAGCTACCTGTGCGACGCCTCCTACGCCAAGGCGAACGCGGCGGCCCGGGTGCGGGCACGGGGACCTAGCCGGGCGTCCCGTCGCGCTCGCCTCTTCGGGCGAGGCGCTGGGCCTGCCCGTCGTGCACATCGCTCACCCACTCCCAGCCGGGCCTGGCCGACGGGCCGACCCGAGGGTCACCGAGAACACCGGGAACACCGGGAACACCGAGAACACGGCCCTCGCGCAGGGCGAGCACGTACGCCCGATCCCGCTCGATCCGTTCGTGTACCTGATCGGCTCCGCCGACCGACCCGTGGCCGGGGACGACGACATCGACGTCGCCCGCCACGCCCTCCAGCAACCGCAGCGCCGCGAGGTAGTCCTCGATCGGGTCGGCGGTGCCGTTCAGGTCGAGCATCGGAACCAGGACATCGGAGAGCATGTCGCCGGCGACGAGAACCCCGCGTTCTTCGATGAACAGCGCCGCGTGGCCCGGTGCGTGCGCCTGATGCTCGATGATCCGGACGTGAGGGCCGTCCCACGGAATCTGCGCGGTCTCGGCGGGCAGGGCGGTGATGAGGCCGTACAGGTCCAGCGGGACCCGCTCGGCGATGCCCGTCTCGAGCAGGTGGTCGGTGATGTCGGCCTTCGCGTTCGGGTCGGACAGCTGATCCCGGACAGCTGCCGCGCAGCGGGCCGTGCCGTAACGAGGGGCCGCGCCGAGCCGGGGGTGCCAGAGCAGGTGATCCCAGTCCGGATGCGTCGAGAAGCCCGCCACAACGGCCTGACCCGAATCGGACAGGTCGTTCGCGAGGCAGGCCATTTCGTGGTCCTGCACCCCGGGGTCGATGAGCAACACGCCTGCCCGGCCGTGCACGACAACGGCGTTGCTCTGGCAGAACTCGCTCTCGTGGACCAGCACACCCTCCGCGACCTGCCTCAGCACGAGTGGCTCCTTCCGCTTGTGGTTTGCAACCGCTTGTCGAGACCGTAGTACCCGGTGGTGGCAGATTGCAAGCACTATGGGCGAGGCGCATGAGCCGCGGTCGGGGTGCCCGATCAACGCCACCATCGAGGGATGCGGCGATCGCTGGAGCCTGGTGGGGCCGGAGGCGGTCGTAGGTCTAGGACAGGAGGGAGGTGTAGGCGACCGAGTGCTGCTGCCCGGACATGAAGGACAGGAACTGCCTGACGAAGGCGCCGCGCGAGTAGCTGTCGCCCCTGCCGGTCAGATCGCGGTGGAAGGCCGTGCGGAACAATGCCTGATACTCCTGGACGTCGATCATCTGGTCGTCGTCGACGTCGGTGACATCGAACAGCACCTCGGCGATCCTGACCAGCCCGGAGCTGGGCAGGCAGGCGGCCGAGGCGGCGTATTCCCGGCGCGTGACACGCCCGTCGCCGTCGGCGTCGAGATCGGCCCGCAACTCCCCCCACCAGGCGGCGTAGGCGCTGTAAAGCCGTTCCTCGTCCCGTTCCTCCAGGTCGAGCCGAGTGGCGACCTCTCTGGCCATGGCGGCCAGGTCGGGCCAGGCGAGGTAGCCGTCGCCGGTCTGGTCCAGAACCTCGGTGAAGAACCGGTCAGCCGAGCGTGTGGCTTGATTGGCCTCCTCGGGAGCGGGGGTGATGAGTCTGAGCATGGCCGCGGCCTGGCCGGCCTTGCGGCGCAGGTCCGCCCACGGCCCGGCCCCATCGCCGTGATGGGGATCCAGCAGACTCATGAACGAGCTGGTGTGCATCCAGCCGTCCGGAAGCAGGCGAGTAGCCAGTCCGGCGGTCAGGTAGGCCCCGTGCATGAGCGCCCGCGCCCCTGGGAGGTCAGGCAGGGCGACACGCCGGCAGAAGGATTCCGGCAGCGAGGCGATGGTGACCGCGGCGGCCACAGGGCCTGCCACGGCCCGGCCCGCGGCCCACACCGCGGGATGGCCGCGCAGCAGGGGCGGTGCGGGCACGTTGGCGAAGAGCCGGTAGAGGATGACGCGCACCGCCTCGGTGCTCTCCAGACGATGGTCGATCATGTCGTCGTAGTAGTGCCAGAAATCCTGCGACGTCGCGGGGAGCTGGTCGCTGTCGCCCTCGATCAGGGTCAGAAGCGTTCGGAACTCGGTGTAGAGCCGTTCCACGGCGGGCCCGTCGAGCGACTCACCGCTCAGCCGGTACATCGTCACCGCCGACTCGAACAAGGTCGCCACCACCCAGGCGCGTGCTTCGGCGTCCATCGCGTCGTAGCCGCGGCCCTGCGGATCGGTGCCCGAGATGCGGGCGTGCAGACGGTTGAGGCGAGCCGCCTCCCGGCTGCGAACATGCCGATCCGGATCGAGCAGCCGTTGCGTGCTCATCACGGTGTTGCGCAGACGCCGCCACGGATGCGTCACGAATGTCGAGTTGCTGATGAGCGCCGCGCCGATCTGCGGGTGCGCGGCTTCCAGAACCGTGGCGCGGGTCACCGCAAGGCCCCAGCGCGCCTCGTTGACGAGGCGGTGCAGCATCGAGTTCGGGCCGAAGACGTCGGCGGTCTCCTCCGCGGTGGGCTGGTTCGTCAAAGTCCCTCTCCCGTCGTGGTGATCGGCCGGCGGACATCGCCGAACCGGCGCCGGCGCCGCCGGTAGGCGTCAAGGCATTCCCAGAGGTGGGTCGCGCGAAAGTCGGGCCATAGCACCTGCGGGAAGACCCATTCGGCGTAGGCCACCTGCCAGAGCATGAAGTTGGAGATCCGTTGCTCTCCGGAGGTGCGAATGACCAGATCCACATCCGGCGTGTCGGAGTACGGGAGATGCCGGGCGAAGGTGGCCTCGGTGACCTGCTCGGCGGGTACGGCGGCGCGGATCAGCGAGCGGGCGGCTTCCACGATGTCGTGGCGTCCCCCGTGATCGAAGGCGATCGTCAGCGTCATCTGCCTGTTGTCACTGGTAAGAGTCATCAGATCGGTGATGTCTTGAGCCAGCAGGGGTGGGATCCGCGGATCGGTCATGCCGAGGAACCTGCACCGGACACCTCGCGCGTGTAACGCCGGTGCGTGTTTACGGATGGCCCGGCGCACGAGTCTCATCAGGATGTCTACCTCGCCCGCCGGCCTCCGCCAGTTCTCGGTGGAGAAGGCGTACAGGCTCAGCCACTCGACACCGGCCGAGCGTGCCGCCTCGATGGTGTCGATCACGGCCGTCTCCGCCGCCTCGTGGCCCGCGGTGCGCGGCAGCGATCGCCGCGTGGCCCACCGCCCGTTCCCGTCCATCACACAAGCCAGGTGACGCGGCACTCCGCTGATAATTTCCATAGCGAAGCGTGACTATAGCATTACCGAGAGTATTGGCGGGTGTCGCGGACCGTGACCGCCGGACAACGACGAAGCGTGGATTTTCAAAGGAACGCGGCACTAGGCGCGGCGATCCTCCATCTCCCACAGGTGGTCGACGACGTGCCAGGCGATCCGGCGGGCGGCGTAGCGGACGGGCCAGCCGCCGGGTACCGGCGGACTGCCGTCGGAGGGCCGGGACAGCACCTCGACGAGGTCGGCGCGCATCGCCACCAGGGCCGAGGGCTCGCGGATGGGCTTGTAGCGAACCCCGATCTTGCGAGCGTAAGCGCGCTCGGCGTTGACGACGTGGGCGGCCATCTTGTCGCGGTCCCTGCCACCGCCGCGCGGGCCCTTGCGCAGCTCCTCGGGCGAGGTGGCGGTGGTCTCGGCGAAGAGCTCCCAGGCCGCCTCGAGCAGCGCGACGGTCCGGCCCGCCTCGGTCTCGTCCACCGGCTCGGCGTCGAGCGAGGGAATCGCCTCGATGGCCCCGAAGTCCGTGGTGGTGCCGCCCTTGGCCTGCTCCACCACCACCGGGTCCCGCGGCTCGAAGGCCAGTCCGGCCCGCTCCGCGACCACCCGGTAGCGCGGCGCGTACGTCATCAGCGCCTCGATCGCCGCCTCCTCGGATCCGCCGATCCGGCACCACCCCGGCCACTCCACCGAGCAGGCGAAGACCTTCTTCTGGCCGATTTCCAGGTAAACACGCGTCATGGGCGACAGCATGGCACCCGTACCTGACAGCCCACGGCAGGTACGTTCCCGGGGAACCCGGGAACGTACCGCCAAGGCCTTGAGGTGATACCTCCCGCCAGGCGGGACATGCCCTAGTCGATCAGATCGATCAGGTCGGCGACCGAGTCGACCACCATGGACGGGCGGAACGGGTAGCGATCGATCTGGTCCCTGCTGACGACCCCGCTGAGCACCAGGATCGTGTGCAGCCCGGCCTCCATGCCGGAGACGATGTCGGTGTCCATCCGGTCACCGATCATCGCGGTGCTCTCGCTGTGGCCGTCGATGGCCCGCAGCGCGCTGCGCATCATCATCGGGTTGGGCTTGCCCACGAAGTAGGGTTCCACCCCGGTCGCCTTGGTGATCATCGCGGCGACCGCGCCGCAGGCGGGCAGCGACCCCTCGTTCGACGGGCCGACCGGGTCGGGGTTGGTGGCGATGAACCGGGCACCGCCCTCGATGAGCCGGATCGCCCGGGTGATCTGGGTGAAGCTGTACGTGCGGGTCTCGCCGAGGACCACGTAGTCGGGGGCGATGTCGGTCAGGACGTAGCCGATCTCGTGCAGGGCGGTGGTCAGCCCCGCCTCCCCCACCACGTACGCCGAGCCGCCGGGACGCTGGCCGTCCAGGAACCTGGCCGTGGCCAGCGCGGAGGTCCAGATCGACTCCGGCGGGATCTCCAGTCCGGCCGCGCGCAGCCGTACGGCCAGGTCGCGCGGGGTGTATATCGAGTTGTTGGTCAGCACCAGGAACCGCTTGCCCGACTCGCGCAGGCGTCGGATGAACTCGTCGGCACCGGGCACCGGGTGTCCCTCGTGGACGAGAACCCCGTCCATGTCCGACAGCCAGCACTCGATCGGCTTGCGCTCGTCCACCGTTCTCCTCTGTTCCCGCCGGGTACGTACCGAACAAGGATGACAGGACCGGTTCGCTCACGTGCCATCAGACCCGTACATCCACGGGGAAGGCCGGTCACGCGGGACCTCCGCCGCACCGCACAGCCCGCCGGGCTCCGGTCGCCGCCCGGCTCCCGGTACGCCGAGAACCGCATGCCGATCAGGGCGCGAGCGCCTCCAGTGCCGCCTCCGCCCTGCGCATCGACTCCCCGGGGTCGGCGTCGGGCGATCCGATCTCCGGGTCGAAGTTGAGGTCGTGGAAGACGTCGGTGACCCCCCTGGCCGCGAGCTCGCCGACGTCGCGCCGGATCTCCTCGAACGAACCGGTCAGCGGTTCGCGCCCGGCCACTCCCGGGGGGCGGACGCGGGTGACGCCCCGGGTGACGAAGCGCAGCGCCTCGGGGTCGCGCCCGGCGGCACGAGCCGCCTCCTTGACGACGGAGATCTTCTCGCCGATGCCGTCGAGGTCCTCGCGGCTCGAACTGATCCAGCCGTCCGCCAGCCGCCCCGCGCGTCTGAGCGCCACCTCGGCGGAACCGCCCAGCAGGATCGGCGGCACGACGGGCGGTTTGGGATCCTGCTGCACCGGGGGCAGCTCGTAGAACTCGCCCTCGTGCTCCACGGTCTCCTCCGTCCACAGGCGCCGCAGCAGCGGGACGTACTCCTCCGCACGCCGCCCGCGCCGCTCGAACGACACCCCTGAGGCGGCGAACTCCTCGGGCAGCCACCCCAGGCCGAGACCCGCGTCCAGCCGCCCGCCGGAGACCGCCTGCAGGCTCGCGAGCTGCTTGGCCATCAGCGCGGGCGAGGCGAACGGCATGTTGAGCACCGCCACCCCCAGCCGGACGCGGCTCGTCAGGCCCGCCAGGTAGGCGAGCGTGACCACCGGGTCGTGCACGCTGCGGTAGGTCGGGCCCATGGCGTGGCCCCGCGGGTGGAGCAGGCGCTGGAAGGTCCACAGCTCGTGGTAGCCGAGTTCCTCGGCGCCCCGGGCGACCCGCGCCATGTTCTCCGGCGTTGCCCAGGACCCCGACACCGGCACCGCGAAACCGATCCTCATACCTCGCACTTTAGGCCGCCGGTCGGCGGGACGGGCGACCGGTGGTTCACTTGCCGGATGGACAGCGAGGACCTGATCGACGAACTGCGCCGGATCGGCGCCCGATACGGCGGCGCGCCCGGCACGGTGCTGCCGACCAGGCCGGACGTGATCATCGTGCGGGCCGGTTCCGTCGTGGTCAAGGCGCACGCGCCGGGGGCGGAGCGGGAACCGCTGGTGGAGCGGATGCGGGCCACCGCGCACCCGGCCCTGCGCGGGATCATGCTCGAACCGGTGACCGAGGAGGTCATGACCGCCGGGGATCGGTTGGTCACCGTCTGGCCGGCCGGGACGCCGGTGGACCACGCGGATCCGGACGCGGCGCCCTGGGAGGCGGCCGGGCGGCTGCTCGCGCGGCTGCACGCCGTACCGGTGCGGGCGCTGCCCCCGCTGCGGGCCGCGGGGGGACCGGCGCGGGTGGCCTCGACCGTCGCCCGCCTGGGTGACCGCTCCGCCGCCGAGCTGGCGGTGCGCCGGGCCTTCACCTGCCTGCCCGCCCCCTCCGCACCCGGCGTGAACCCGCCCGGCGCGGCTCCCGGCGGCTCCTCCGGTACGGCTCCCGGCGGCTCCTCCGGTGCCGCTCCCGGCGGCCTGACCCACGGCGACTGGCACATGGGCCAGATGGTCCGCGCGCCGGACGAGTGGATCCTCATCGACATCGACGACCTGGGCGTCGGCGACCAGGCCTGGGACCTGTCCAGGCCCGCCGCCTGGTTCGCGGCCGGACTGCTGGAGCCCGAGGTGTGGCACCGCTTCCTGGGGGCCTACCGCGCCGCGGGCGGGGTCGCCGTCCCGCCGGACGGCGATCCGTGGGGACGGCTGGAGGTCCCGGCGCAGGCGATGACCGTGCAGCTCGCGGCGGCGGCGGTGGCGGCCGCGGGACGGGAGGGGCGTCCGCTGGACGAGGTGGAGGAGGTCCTGGTCGAGTCCTGCCTGAGGATTGTCCGGCATCGAAGCGCCTGCCATAGTGTGCCCACGCAGTAGGTTGTGGTTACTCGGTTACCACGCCAGAACAAGGAGACCAGCCAGATGCAGTGTCCCAAGTGTCGGGGCGCCATGCGCACCTATGAGCGCAACGGCGTTCACATCGACCAGTGTGAGAGCTGTCGCGGAATCTTCCTGGACTACGGCGAGCTCGAGACGCTGACCCGCATGGAGAGCCAGTGGTCGCAGCAGTCCCACGCAGCTCCGCCGCCGCCGCCCCCGCCGCCCGTGCACGGCGCTCCCGGCTACGGCGCTCCCGCCTGGGGTGCACAGCACCGCGGCGGCCACTACGGCCACCACCGCCAGCGCAGCTGGGTCGGGATGCTCTTCTCGACCTGATCGGCCGAGGTGACACCGGGACCGCGACCTCGTGACGAGGTCGCGGTCTTCGCGTTCCCGGCGCCCCCTGGAAAGGCGGCGCGTCAGGTGGGGAAGTCGCCCGGCTTGACCTTCTTGGGCTTCACGGTGCCGCCGGTCACGGCGTGCAGGGTGATCGTCCAGTCGGTCCAGCGGATCTGGGTCGCGGTGTGGACGGTCCTGAACCGCACGGACTTGCCGAACTGCTCGAAGGCGCACGAGCGGGTGAAGGTGCGCGCCTTCGCGTCCCAGTCCTGGCCGAGGGTGTAGTAGATCTTGTAGCTGCCGTCCCGCACCCCCCGGATCTTGAAGTTCGACTTCCTGCGGACGTACACGGTGACGGCCTTCTTCTTGCCGCGCACCAGGACGACGACGGCGTCCTGCTTGGTGCCGTTGCGCAGTTCGAGGTAGGCGCGGCCCGTCCGCCCCTCGGAGGCGATGAACCTGCCGTTGGACAGCCGGCGATCGCGTTTCTTGGCCGCCTTGACCGGGATGACGCTCGCCGGATACCCGCTCAGCGTCTTGGCGACGTCTTCCACGTCGGACAGCTGGTCCGCCTCGGCCATGCCGGTCAGCACGGCCGGGCCGGTGCACACCCGCTGCTCCTCGGCGTCCTGGCGGGCGGTGTCGAAAGAGGTCCGCAGCCGTCCCAGGGCCTCGACGTAGCTGTCGTGCTGGGCCTTCACCTCCGCGGGAGGTGCCAGCGCGGACAGCCGGGTCACCGCGCCCTCCACCGCGCCGGAGGTCTTCTGCAGCTGCTTGCCGAGGGTCTTCAGCCCGCCGGTCGCGGCCAGCTTCTTCACCGCGTCGCGCACCGGGCCGCGCGCCTCCTCCAGCTCGGCCCGGTACTCGTCGGGCGTCAGCGTCACGGCGGCGGGCGAGCCGGTGGGAGGCGCGGAGATCCGGCCACCGGATCCCTGTCCCGTTCCCACCGTGCCGCCCGCGGTGGCCGGGCCGACCACGGGGTCGCCCGGAGACGGGGTGCAGGCGGTGAGGGCCACCAGGGTGACCACGGCACAGGCGAGCAATCGGGGGGTAGTCACCTGCACAACTATCGCCGGATCGATCACTGGGCGTCAAACAGTGCCCGGGAATCGGCAATCTCTGACAGCGTCCCCTCCCGGTCCACGGACAGCCACCGGGTGATGCCGATCGACCCCAGGAACGGCAGGTCGTGGCCTGCGACGACGAGCGCGCCCCGGTAGGCCTCCAGGGCCTGGGCGAGCTGCCGGACGCTGGCCATGTCCAGGTTGTTGGTCGGCTCGTCCAGCAGCAGGAGTTGTGGCGGCGGCTCCGCCGACAGCAGCGCGGCGAGCACCGCGCGGAACCGCTCACCGCCCGACAGGGTGCCCGCCGCCCGGTCGGCGCGGGCGCCGCGGAACAGGAACCTGGCGAGCCTGGCCCTGATCTCGTTGACCGGGACCGACGGCGCGAAGCGGCGGACGTTGCCGACCACACTGAGCGCGTCGTCCAGCAGGTCGAGCCGCTGCGGCAGGTATCGCACGCCGGGCACGAACACCGTGACCGAGCCCTCGGCCGGTTCGAGCTCCCCGACGACGGTACGCAGGAACGTGGTCTTGCCCGAGCCGTTCGGGCCGACCAGGGCGATCCGCTCGGGTCCCCTGACCACGAGGTCCGTGGGTGCCGCCCCGCCCACCGTGCGCAGGCCGTCGGCGATCAGCACGGTCCGCCCGGCGGGGACGGCCGTCTCGGGAAGCTCGACGCGGATCACGGCGTCGTCGCGGACGGCGTCCTCGGCCTCGGAGAGCCGCTCGCGGGCCTCGGCGAGCTTGCCGGCGTGCATGGTGCGGTGCTTGCCGGCCGCCACCTGGGCCTGCCGCCTGCGCGCCTGCATAGTGATCTTCGGCTCGCGTTTCCGCTCGTACATCGTGTTGCCGTAGCGCACCCGGCGGGCCAGCTTGACCTGGGCCTCCTCCCATTCGCGTTTCTGCCTGCGCACGTCGGCACCGGCGACCCTGACCATCCGCTCCGCGACCTCCCGCTCGGCGGCGAGCGTCTCCTCGTAGCCGGAGAGGTTCCCCCCGTACATCCGCACGGTGCCTCCGGTGAGGTCGGCCACGTTGTCCACCAGTTCCAGCAGGGTCTGGTCGTGGCTGACGACCACCAGCACCCCCGGCCACGACTCCACCGCGGCGTAGAGCCTGCGCCGGGCGTCGAGATCGAGGTTGTTGGTCGGCTCGTCCAGCAGCAGGACGTCGGGCCCGCGCAGGAAGAGCGCCGCCAGCCCGACCATGACGACCTCGCCACCCGACAGCGTCGCCACCGTACGGTCGAGGCCGACGTGTGCCAGGCCGAGCCGGTCGAGTTCGGCGCGGGCGCGCTCCTCGACGTCCCAGTCGTCGCCGACGGCGGCGAGGTTCTCCTCGGAGACCTCGCCGCGCTCGATGGCGAGCAGCGCGGCCCTGCGCTCGGCGACGCCCAGCAGCCGCTCAACGGTACGGCCGGTGTCGAGCGGCAGGCCCTGCGGCAGGTAGCCCACCTGCCCGGCGACGCCGACCGAGCCCGAGAGCGGGGTGAGATCCCCCGCGATGAGCCTGAGTAGGGTCGACTTGCCCGAGCCGTTGACGCCGATCAGACCGGTGCGCCCGGCGGGAAAGGCTGCGTCGAGATCGTGGAGGACGACGGTGCCGTCCGGCCAGGCGAACGACAGGCCGTCGACGACTATCGAAGAAGACATGGGGCGGCTCCCACAAGGTGTCGAGATGGAACAGGACACGGGGGACACCGCGGGCGCGCACGCGCTCAGCAGGGATTCACCGGGAAAGCGTCATCACGACGATGACGAGATCCGCCGAGGTCAGACGCGCGCCGGGCCGAAAGGACGGCTCGGGGGCGCGGTGTCCGGACCTCAGAACTTCAACGGACTCTCCCACGGACGGTGACGATACGGTTGAAAACCTACCCGACGCGCCGCGGGCCGCACCAAACCTTTTTCCGCGCCCCGTTTCCCAGGCCGGTGCGCGCGGTCACCCCGCGACGGCGGCGCGGTCACGGCCGGGCCATGACCGGCCATGACCGGGACGCCGTCCGGAGCTCAGCCGGCCGGCCGGATCACGAGGAGCGACCGCGGGCGCTTGGTGAACTCCACCTCGCCCGTGACCGTGAACGTCTCGCCGTCGCGTGCCAGCCGCAGCCTTCCCGAGGGCGCGGAGACGCGCAGCGTGTCGGCCTGCCACTGCTGGTAGTGGCGTGACAGCTTCACCCGTCCCGCCAGGAGGCTGAGGAACACCCGCAGCCGGGGCAGCCGGTCGGCGGCGGCGAGCACGCGGATGTCCAGCAGGCCGTCCTCCAGGCGCTGCCGTCTGGAGGGGGCTCCGCCGCGCGCCTCGTAGCGGCAGTTGCCCACGAACACCATCCAGACGCGCCGGGGCACCCCGTCCACGACGAGATCCACGGGTTGCGCTCCCCCCGGGCCGAGCACCTCGGCCATGGCCCAGAACAGCGCGGGCCACTTGCCGATCCGGCCCTGCCGCCGCTCCCTGCGCTCCACCAGCGCCGGGTAGACGCCCACGCTGGCGGTGTTGACGAACGTCCGGCCCGCGACCTCGCCGACGTCGACGGCCACGAGGTCGCCGCTGTGGTAGGCCGTCACGGCCTCCTCGGGGGTCTCCACCCCGAGCGCGCGGGCGAACCGGTCGTGGGCGCTCGCGGGAACGACAAGCAGCGGGGTCGCCCCGCCCGCCGTCTCCTGGGCCGCCAGGTTGACCACGGTGTCTCCCCCGGCGACCGCGAGCACCTTGGCCCGCGAGGCGGCGTCCCGCACGGCGGCCCCGAGGTCGGCGCCCGGCGCCACCTCGACGACCTCGGCCCGTGGGAGGGCCTCGCGCAGCGCCTCGGCCGTTCCCGCGACGGCGTCGGCGGAGCCGTCGACCACGGCGACCGTCCCCTCGCCCTCCGGGTCGAGCCGCGCGGACGGCGCCGTGAGGGCGGCGCGCGCCTGCCCCGCCTCGCCGGCGTCGGGCCAGATGCGACGGGTGATCAGCCCCGCCGCCACGCCGATCCCGGCTCCGGCGAGCACGTCACCGGGATAGTGCACGCCGGTGTAGACGCGGGAGAAGCAGACGGCCGCCGCGAGGAGCGCGACGGGGACCGCGACCACGCGGGGCGCCTCCAGCGCCACGGCCGCGGCGAAGGCGCCGGCCGTGGCGGAGTGGCCCGAGGGGAACGACGCCGACGCGGGCATCTTGATCAGCCGGGCGAGCGGGAGCCCCTCGGCCGATGGCCTGTTCCTGCGGAAGGCCTGCTTGCCGACCAGGTTGACCAGCGGGCTGGCGAGGCTGACCGCGAGCAGCCCCCTGGTCGCGGCCCGGCGCAGCGGCCGCCGCCCGCTGACCGCCAGTGCCCCCGCCACCCCGGCCCACAGGAGCGAGTTGTCGGCCGCGCGCGACAGCGCGGGTACGACGCGTTCGAGACCGGGCAACCTGGCGCCCGCCACCATGGCGAACACCCGCCGGTCCAGCCTGCTCAGCCGCGAGCCCAACCGCATGCGCCGCACCTTCCTGCATGACGAACAGCAACGACCAACTGCCACGACGAACCGCTCACGACGAACGAAAGGACAGCCATTCGATTCTGCCGCGCGCCCCCGTGCCCGGGGCGTTTCCGCCGCTCCCATACTTCTCGAAGCAACGGCGCGGACGACACCGGCGACAGCGAAGGCGGCGACGGCGGCCTCGCTACTCGTCGGCGGCGCCGCCCGTCGGGGAGGAGATCACCGGCTTGTGGCCCCTGGCGGCGAGTTCGGCCTCGACCGCGGCGCAGACGGTCTCCGCGACCGTGACGCGGGCCAGGCGCTTGTCGTCACCGGGGACCACGTGCCAGGGCGCCTTCGGGTGGTCGGTGCGGGCGAGCATCTCCTCCACCGCGACCTCGTACTGCGGGCGCTTCTCGCGGTTGCGCCAGTCCTCGTCGGTGAGCTTCCACGCCCGCAGCGGGTCGCCGGCCCGATCCCGGAAACGCCTGAGCTGCTCCTCCTCGGAGACGTGCATCCAGAACTTGACCATGATCATGCCCTCGGCGGCGAGGGTCCGCTCGAACTCCACGATCTCCCCGTACGCGCGGGACCACTGCTCCTCGGTGGCGAAGCCCTCGACCCGCTCCACCAGCACCCGGCCGTACCAGGAGCGGTCGAGCACGGCCATCCCGCCCCAGCCGGGCAGGACCGGCCAGAACCGCCACAGGAAGTGGTGGCGCTTCTCGTCGTAGGTCGGCGCGGCGAACTGGGCGACGCGGACGTGGCGCGGGTCCAGCGGGCGCGCCAGCCGCTTGATCGCCCCTCCCTTGCCCGAGGCGTCCCAGCCCTCGAAGACCACACACAGCGGCGGGCCGATGCGCTGCTCGCCGACCTGGCCGCCGAGCGTGAGCCGCAGGCGGAGCAGGCGATCCAGGGCGGCGTCGAGACGCTCGGAGGCGTCCTTCTTGGTGAGCTTCTGCGACAGGTCGACATCAGACAGGCGGTTCATGCCGACAAGCCTCGCATGTCCCGGCCCGCGAACGGTCCGGGCGAACGGTCCGTGTCCCGCCGCCGCGCGGTCCCGGCCGGGCGTCCCCGGCCCGGGCCCCGGGCCAGGTCCCGGCGTGGGTTCCGGCGTGGGTTCCGGCGCCACGGTGCCGAGCCGGGCGGGTACGGGAGCGGCCGCCGCGCGCCGTCAGGCCAGGCGGTCCCGGTAGACCTCCCTGGCCCGGCCGATCAGGGCGAGGTGGTCGGTGAGCTGCCCGCCGGTCTCGAAGGTGCCCTCCTTCCGCAGGAGCGTCTCCAGGGCGTCCAGCCATTCCAGGCACCAGCCGACGTCCTCGGCCCTGGCCACGTGACGGCCGCCCACGTCGAGGTAGACCGGGCTGGTGTGGGCGTACACCTCGCCGGTGAACGACCGCTCGTGCGGTCCGCCGGTGGCGAGGGCGACGACGTAGGTGGGGTCGCCGGCGACCAGTTCTGCGGTCAACTCGCCGGGCGGCCCCTCGGCCAGCACGCCGTCCGCGGTGCGGATCTCCAGCCGTTCCACCTCAGGGCCGACCGACCGGACGGTGATCGTGACCCGCTCCCCCGGTGACAGCTCCAGGGTGGCCCCGGGGCCGTGGCCCGCGACCGACAGCTCCAGCCAGGGCCCCGTGGTGCCGAAGGTACGGCCCCGCCTGACCGCCTCGGCGAACGACGCGGCGGTCAGCGGCCCGTCCACCCTGGCGTAGACACGCGCCCAGCCGGGCGGGTTGGACTGGTTCCTCCGCCGGGCGAAGGAGATCATCGCGTCGGTGCCCGCGGTGACCGCGACGCGGTTGCCCGCTCCGATCAGGCGCCGGTAGACGGCGGCGGTCGCGGTGATCGAGGTCTGGCTGAGCACGTCCAGGGTGTCGACGAGGCCGAGCGCCGCGTCGGCGACGATCTCCCGGGAGGAGCAGTTGCGCCCCCACCGCAGCGCCTTGTCGGGTCCGTCCATGTCGGTGAACGGATTGTGGAAGGGGTGGCTGTAGCCGGTGACGGCCCCCAGGCCGCGGAGTTCCTCGCAGGCGACGCTGTTGGGCGGCCAGTCGGCGGTGCCGAGGAAACCGGTGTGGAAGCGCGAGGGCGGGGCCGAGACGCCGAACGCGTAGAGGTGGCCGAGCAGGTCGTTGCGGTACTCGACGCCGATCCTCGCCACGTGGGAGGCGTCGGACCAGGGCAGGTCCCGCCCGGCCCAGTGCTCGAGCGCCTCGAGGTCGTAGACCCGCTCGGAGGAGACGTTCCCGGCGACCAGGTTGAGGACGTGCAGGTCCTCGCCGTGCTGCATGATCCCCGCGAGCCCGGGCGTGCCGACCATGTCGCCCGCCCAGTTGAGGTGGACGTGCATGTCCCCGCCGTACCAGCCCAGGGCGGCCGCGTCGTAGAGCCGCCCCGGGGTCAGCTCGACGAGGGTCTCCCCGTCCGGTGCCGGGGTGACCGTGACCTGCGCCGAGCCGTACTCCATGCCCCTGGACACCCGCACGGTCAGCGTCTCTGCCGGGACGTCCAGGACCAGGTCGTCCCCGTGGAAGTAGGGCATCACGTGGTAGTCGTGCCGGTCGGGGGCCCCTTCGGGGTACCAGCCCTGGCCGTGCTCGCCGTACACGCTCCACTTGCACGGGAAGCCCGCGCGCACCCGGAGGCGGGCCGCGGGGGCGGGGCGGGTCAGCGGCGACAGGTCGACCGGTACGCCGTCGGCGACCACCTCGCTCCGGCTCGTGATCTTGATGAGCCGGGCGCCGCCGGGTCCGACCACGTGCGCCCGCCCGTCCGCCAGCACGGTGGCCGGCCCGGACCTGCTGGAGTCGAGCAGCAGCGTCGTGCGCAGGTGCCTGCCGTCCAGCACGGCCTGCGCCCGTGCCCGCAGCGCGACTCCCCCGTCGGTGAGGCGGAGCGCGGCGAGGTTGCCGAGCACCCGGCCCGCGAGGACGCCGCGGACGACCTCGTCCATGTCCAGCTCGTCGAGACGGTCCCTGAGCTCCTCGAACGGCACCTCGGGATAGCGGGTGCCGAGCATGCCGTAACAGACTTCCCAGAAGCTCGTCGTGCCCATCAGGTAGGCGTCGGTGGCCATGGACCTGACGTAGAAGATGGGATCCTCGCCCCAGGTGACACCGTGCTCGTCCAGCAGCGCCCGGTACTCTCCGAGCGCCCGCGCGACGGTGAGAGGAATAGTCGGATCGTCACACATAGGTCTCCCCGCACGGTAGGACGCAGGTGATCGCCGCTATCGTGACACGCCGGATACGGGGTGTTGTTGCAGGGCGTCCGGCGGTGAGGGATTCGTCCCTACCGGAGGGGTAAAAACGCTCCCGGGGCGGTGATGACCCGCCCCGGAAGGGCCCGTCGCGTCCTCGTGCCGCGGCCCGTCCCGCAGGAGGTCAGGCGCCCGACGGCTGGGACGTCGTGCCCAGCCGCATCCGCATCGCGTGCTCGACGAGGGTGATGAGCACCTCCTTGCCCGACTCCCGCTGCCTGGCGTCGCACAACACGATCGGGATGTCCTCGTGCAGGGTCAGCCCGAGCCTGACCTCGTCGAGCTCGTAGCGGCGGGCCCCGTCGAAGCAGTTGACCGCGACGATGAAGGGCGTCTCACGCCGCTCGAAGTAGTCGAGCGAGGGAAAGCAGTCGGCCAGCCTCCGGGTGTCGGCGAGGACCACCGCGCCCAGCGCGCCCAGCGCCAGCTCGTCCCAGAGAAACCAGAAGCGCTCCTGGCCGGGCGTGCCGAACAGGTAGAGGCGGTAGTCGTCGCCGATGGTGATGCGGCCGAAGTCCATCGCGACCGTGGTGGTCTTCTTGGTCTCCACGCCCGACAGGTCGTCGACGCCGATACCCCGGTCGCTCAGGGTCTCCTCGGTGCGCAGCGGCTCTATCTCCGAGACCGCGCCGACCAGCGTGGTCTTGCCCGCGCCGAACCCACCGGCGACCAGGATCTTGATCGCCTTGGGCAGCTTCACGCGCCCGGCGTCGCGACTAGAGCGCACGGAGTCCATCGAGCACCGCCCTGTACAGCCTCTCGTCGTGCATGTCCGTCTCCGAATGCGGTTCTTGCATGGCGATGAATCCCTGGTCGAGCAGGTCGCTGAGCAGGACACGGACCGTGCCTGCCGGAAGGTTCGTGTGGGCCGCGATCTCCGCGACCGACTGGGCCTGCCGGCAGAGCCGGACGATGGCCAGGCACTCCGGGTCCAGCCCCGGTTCCCTCGACGAGACCTGCCGGATGGTCACCACCAGGGTGATGAGGTCGAACCGGCCGCGGCTCGGTTCGGTCCTGCCCCGCGTCAGGACGTACGGCCTGACGATCGGCCCCGCCTCGTCGCCGACCCACTGGGTGTCGGGCTGCTCGTCGAAGATGCTCATCGTGTGCCGTCGCCTCTGAAAGCGTCGGCCCTGAGGGAGGAGTCACCCCTGAAGGAGGACTCGGCCGTCCTGGTGGGCGAGGTGAGGTACTGCCCCACGCGGGTGACGAGCATGGCCATCTCGTAGGCCACCAGGCCGACGTCGGCCTCGGCGCCGCAGAACACCGCCAGGCAGGCTCCCTGCCCGGCGGCGGTGACGATCAGGTACGCCGTCCGCATCTCGATGATGGTCTGGCGCATCGGCCCGCCACCGACCCGGTCGCTCACCCCGCGGCCCAGGCTCTGGATCGCCGACCCGACGGCGGCCAGGTGCTCGGCGTCGGCCGGGGAGAATCCCGCCGACGCGGCCAGCAACAGGCCGTCGGTGGAGAACACGATTCCGTGCTGAGCTTCCTCCACCCGCGAGACCAGGTCGTCCAGCAACCAGGCCAGGTCCGTGAAGGATCCTGTTCCCTGCACCACTCGTTGTCCTCTCCTTCTGCCTTCCGACGTCACGCCGCCGGTTGCCGGCGGCTCATCGGCGCCTGCCTGGCACGCGCGATTTGAGATCGTTCACTGGGGTCACACGGCGGGCCCGCCCTCGTCCGCGGGATCGTCGTCGCGATCGAGCAACTGGGCGGCGTCGTCGCGGCCTCGGCGCGTACCGGCCTGGAAGGACGACATGGCCGCGCGGATCATCTCCGGCGAACGCTCGTCGGCGTCGTCGGCCGGGGGCGGCGGCGCGGGCTCGTCCTCCTGCAGGGGGGCGGCGAGGTGGGTCTGCGGAACGCGCCTCGGCAGGCCACCCGGGGTGTGACTGCTGTCGGGCGGGGGCAGCACGGGCGGCAGCGACGTCCCGGAGCCGCCCGGACGCCCGTGGGCGCCGGAGTCGTCGGGCCCCGCGCCGGGAGCACCCGGCGAGGCGTGGGATCCGGGGCTCGTGAAATCGGGCAGCCTGCCGGGTGCCCCGGTCTCGGGCATCTGCCTGAGTGCCGAGGGATCGGCGAAGCGGCCGGGAAACGTCGGGTCGGTGAAACCCTCCGCGGGCGCCGGACCCGCGGAATGCCGTCCGGAGGGGGTCTGGTCGGCGCGGCCGGCCGGAAGGCCCGGATCCGTGGAACGGCCGGTGTGCGGCGGGGTGAAGAGACTGCCGGGATCGGCGAAGCCGCCGGAGGACGCCTGGTCGGCGAGAAGGCCGGAGGGCGCGGGGCCCGCCCGATGCGACCTGCCGTTGGCGGGCGGCGCCGGCTCCCACGCCTCGGCCCCGGTGCCGGGAACGTGCTCGCTGATGACCTCTCCCTCCGCCCCGGCGGCCCGCACGGGGCCGCCGGTGATGCCCAACGGGTCGCCCACCCTGCCGCGGACCGCGGCGACCGCGGAGGTGGCGCCGTTCATCTCCTTGCCGCTCGCCGGGCGTGCCTGCGGCACGCCGACCCCGACGGAGGGGCCCGGGTCCTCCTCGCTGATCAGTTCCTGCGGGATGAGGACGACGACGGTCGTGCCCCCGTACGGGGAGGACTTGAAGGTCACCCGGATGTCGTGCCGTTCGGCCAGGCGGCTGACGACGTACAGGCCGAGGCGGGCGTTGCCGGAGAGCTTGAGCTCCGGGGGGTTGGCGATCCGCTCGTTGGCGTCCGCGATGTCCGCGGGACTCATGCCCAGGCCGCGGTCCTCGATCTCCAGCGCGTAGCCGTGTGCCACCAGGTATCCGCCGACCTGCACCGTCGTGTAGGGCGGGGAGAAGGAGGCGGCGTTCTCGACGAGCTCGGCGATCAGGTGGATGACGTCGCTCACCGCCCGGCCGTCCAGCGAGACCTCCCCCAGGGGCATCACGTCGACCCGGGTGTAGTCCTCGATCTCGGCGAGGGAGCCGCGGACCACGTCGATCATCGGGACCGCGTCGCGCCAGGCGCGGCCCGGCGCGGCGCCGGAGAGCACGAGGAGGTTCTCCGCGTAGCGCCGCATGCGGGTCGCCAGGTGGTCGAGCCGGAACAGGTCGCGCAGCTCCTGCGGATCGTTCTCGCGCCGCTCCATGACGTCGAGCACGCTCAGCTGGCGGTGCACGAGCGACTGGGTGCGGCGGGCGAGGTTGCGCAGGATGTCGGCGATGTCGCGGCGCAGCTGGGCCTGCTCCGCGGCGACCTTGATGGCGGTCCGCTGCACGGCGTTGAACGCCTGGCCGACCTGCCCGATCTGGTCGTCTCCGAACTTGAGGGGAGGCGCCTCCGCCGCGACGTCCACCACCTGCCCGTGACCGATCCGCTCGACCACGGCGGGCAGCCGCTCGTTGGCGAGCTCCCAGGCGGCGGCCCGCAGCTTCTCCAGCTGCTGGACCAGGGCGCGGGCCGTGGTGATGGCCAGGACGACCGAGGCGATGACGGCCACGAGCCCCAGGCCGCCGGCCAGCGCGAGCCGTACGATGACGCCGGCGGCGACCGGGCCCGACCGCTCGACCACTCCGCTGCCGGCCGTGAGCACGGCCTGCGTGAATTTGGTCTGCGCGGGCTGGGCGTCGGAGCTCCACCGCGTGACGTCGATCACCCCGGCCTGCACCACGTTCGGGTCCTCGATCAGCTGGTCCTCCATGGCGCGCAGCCGGACGAACTGGTCGCCGGCGACCAGCCGCCGGTAGGCCTCCTGGTCGGCGGCGGGCAGCTCGGCCACCGCCTGGTCGGTGACGAAGCGCCGCGTGCCGACCATCTGCGTGAGCCTGACCTGCTCGCCGTCGGCGAACCGGCCCGCCGTCAGGGCGCCCATCACCAGGGCGTCCTCCTGGGCCAGCATGTCCCGGGCCCGGTTCATCCCGATGAGCGTGCGGGTGTCCTTGGCGAGTTCCTCATCGTCCAGCGTCGCCAGCGAGTCGTAGACGCGGAAGATCGAGTCGACGATGGCGGTGAACTCGGTGGCCGCCCAGGTCCGGTTGACCCGGCCGGCGTCGATCGCCTTGCGCGCGGCGGGCAGGTCGTCCATCAGCTCGCGGGTCTCGCCGAGCCGGCGCTCAAGGGCGGGACTTCCCAGCAGCCGCACCCCGCTGCCGCCGGTGAGCTCCCGGAAGTGCGCGTCGGCGGCGTCGGTGCGCTTGCGCTGGGCGGCCAGCGCCTCGCGCCGCTGGCGTTCCGCGCCGGCCGATCCCAGGGTGATCGCGGTCAGCCGCCGCTCGGCCTGCAGTTCGACGATGAGCCGCTCGCTCGGGTCGGCGACCTCGGTGTTGAGGGTCGCCACGCCCAGCATGTTCAGACCGTCACGGACCGTCACCCATGCCGTGAACGCCCAGAGCGCGGTGAGCGACACCAGAAGTGCCGTGACCTTGGTCCGCAAGCTCGCGTTACGCAAGCGCATGGTATCCACCCCGGGAAGGAGAAAGAAAATAGCCGGCATTTTTCATGGCGGTTGACACATACCGGTCAAACAGGTCAAACGGTCGCCACATCGCGGGGGTCGGCGGGACACCCCACATCACACCCGCCGAACCATAGCAATATCACTAAAAACCCTCAAGGCGGACAGAGTGGATACGCCCTTGTGTCCTGTTTTGAATTCACGGTCAATTCTCAATACGGGTCATCCTCGGGAATGGCGAGCGCGCCTCGCGCCAGGTGCAGCGCGCCCAGAACGGCCGCCCTGACGATCGCGACCGGCAGATACAGGTCCTTGTCCACCCAGAGCGACGGCGCCTCGTCGTCACGGGTGGCCAGTAGGTGGCGGTACCCGCGCTCCACGGCCTCCCGCCACCGCCCCTCCCGCGCCGTGCCGGCCAGCAGCAGGGTCTGCAGCGCGTAGGCGGTTTCCTCCGCGGTGCCTCCCCACCGGCCCCACGACCCGTCCCCGCGCTGGGTGCCGAGCACCCAGTCCACGGCACCGCCCACCGCGCCCGCCGACCTCCCGCCGCCGAACTCGCGCAGCGCGATCGCGCAGCAGGCCGTGGCATAGTACGGCGAGACGTGCCAGCGGTCCGTCCAGCTGCCGTCCGCCTCCTGGCGGTCACGCAACCAGGCCGCCAGCTTGGCGACGACGGCCGCGTGGCGGGGCTCTCCCCCGCACTGGCGCAGGTACTCGCCGAAGGCGTCGAGCACGTGCGCGTTGGTCGTCGGGGACATCCCCTCCTCCCCGCGCCAGGTGCAGAAGTGGGTCTCCAGCTCGAACGGCCACAGCCCCTCCGGCTCGCGCGGCTCGCCGAGCAGCGCCAGCGCGTACAGGGCGACGGAGGTGGTGTCCGCGTCGGCGGGCAGGCCCGGACCCGTGGCGACCCCGTCGGGGCCGAGCCCGTCCCGCAGGCTCGCGACCAGCTCCGGCGGTGCGTCCACCGGGATTCCCGCACGCCGCAGCCAGCTCAGCGTCCAGCCGCGCTCGAACACGGTGACGGGGAGGGTGCACGGTACCGGCCCGCCCGTGGAGGCCACCACGGCCTCCAGGTACCGCCGTACGGCGGCCTCGTCCCCGGACCTCGCGGCGCGGTCCCCGAAGGCGGAGGCGTCCACGGTTTCGGGGACGGCGCCCCCGGAGGCGTCCCCCGCTCCGGGCCGGGAAAGCGCGGCCAGCCAGGCAGCGCTCGCCCCTGGGGAGGCACCGGCGGCCGCCATCCCGCCGGGCATCGGCGTGGGGAGGATCCCGGAGGCGGCCGTCGCCTCCGGGCCCGCGACCTCGAGGGCGTGGACCAGTTTCTGCGGGATCGCCGCGCCCGACATCAGCCACGCCCTGACGGCCGCCAGCTTGGCGCCGCCCATGCCCGGGGGCGGTTCCGGGCCCTCCCCGCCGAGGTGCCCGTCGATCAGGGCGAGCAGGGACGACACGATGAGCTCGATCGCGGGCGTGTCCGGCGGCCAGGTGGCCGGGAAGGACCAGTTCCGGACGGCCTCCAGCCCGCGGTCGGCGGCCTTGGCCAGGAGCGCGGGATCGGCGGTGGTGTCGCGGCCGAGCTCGGCCAGCAGCGCCTCCACCGCGCTCAGGGTGGGGACGAGCGCGTGGTCACCCGACGAGGACCAGCGGCCGTCCGGCCGCTGGGTGGCGAGCAGGTACCCGACCCGCTCGGCGTGCCCGGCCAGCCAGGGCGCCAGGCTCACCACCCGGCCGGTCTCGTACGGCGAGGCGGACACCTGGCCCCAGGGCTCGGCCAGCAGCCCGGCGACCAGTTCGCGCGCCTCGGCGGCCGCGTCGATCCCGGCGTGGTCCTCCACGCCGATCCCGGCGCCGGCTCTCGTGCCGGGTTCCGTGGTGGCGAGCAGGCCGTCGACACTCACAAATCCCCCCAGTAGTCACCGACCTGGTAGAAGCCCGCACAGAAGTCCATCTGTCGTTCCATGTAGCCCGCCAGCTCCGGATGGGCGGCCCGCAGGGGGGCGACCAGTTCCCGGCTCCGGGCCGCGAGCCCGGCGATCCGCCGCTCCACCTCGGCGCGGTCCAGGCCGAGCAGCAGGACGTTGAGATCTCCCCAGGCGACGTCCCGCTCGTAGGTGCCCAGGTCGTTCAGGAGGCGGATGACCCGTTGCACGGCCCAGCCCGCCTCGCGCAGCGCGCCGATGTCCGCGACCGCGCCGGAGCCCGTGACGTGGATCCAGTGGGCGGCGAACACGTAGGAGAAGCCGAGGTTGTCGGCGTTGCCGAGATACTCCTCATAGGTCGGCGTGACCTTGTCGGTCTTCCAGCGCCACTCCGTGAGCATCCCGTCCAGCATGCGCTTCAGCTCGTCGCGCCAGACCGGGCCGAGCTCGGGGAACGCGGGCGAGGACGCGAGCTCGTCGCGGATGTCGCCGAGCATGCGGGTGAGGTCGTCGCCGGGGACAGGCGGGGCGCCGCCGGCCACGTCCAGGCAGCGCCGGGCGACCTCCTCCACCTCGGGCGACGTGGTGGCGACGTAGTCGACGAGCCAGTCCAGGCCGAACGCCCACAGGGAGACCTTGTTCGCCATCCGCAGCTGTCCGGCGTCGAACCAGGGGCCGCCGAACGCCATGGCGAGCGAGAGCGTGCTGTACAGGGCCGCGTCGAACGGCTTGGCGGAGAACAGGCCGGGATATGTCTCCGCCCACTCCCGCATGTCCCGCTGGGACCGCCCGGCACGGGCGCAGATCGCCCCGGCCTCCCTGGCGTCCGGCCGGGCACCGGGATCGGGCCGGACGTCCGAACCGGGCCGGGTACCGGGATCGGGCCGGCGCGTCATCGCAGGGCCCCGCTCCGGTCGCGGCCGTTGAAGGACACGCCCAGCGCGACCTTCTGCCGGGGGCGCAGCGAGGCGGCCCAGCCGGTGTCGAACGGCCCGGGGGTGCGCACCGACATCCGGAACCGGCTGAGGATGCTCGCGACCACGAGCGGCGCCTCGACGTAGAACAGGGGCTCGCCCAGGCACCTGTGCGGGCCGCCGCCGAAGGGGAAGTAGGAGTACCGGTGCCTGCGCTCCTCGCTCTCCGACCGCCCGGGCGCGAACCGCTCGGGGTCAAACTCGTCCGGGCGCTCCCAGAACTCCTCCAGCCGCTGGGTGGCGTACGGGGTGACCAGCACCGAGGATCCGGCCTTGATCCGCACGCCGCCGATCTCCGCGTCCTCCATCACCCTGCGGGGCAGGAACCAGCCCGCCGGGTACAGGCGGAGGGTCTCCTGCAGGACCATGCGCGTGTAGACGAGGCGGGGGATGTCCTCGGGCACGGCCGGCCCCTCGCCGACCACCTCGTCGATCTCCGCCTGGAGCCTGGCCGCCACGTCCGGGTGCTCCTCCAGCAGCAGCCACAGCCAGGTGAGGACCATCGCGGTGGTCTCCGAGGACGCGGCGTACACGCTCACCAGCGCGTCGCGGATCTGCTTCTCGGTGAGCCTGTCACCGTTCTCGTCCACGGACCGGCAGAGCACGGAGATGACGTCGACGTTGTCGTCGGGGTTCGCCATCGCCTTTCTCACAATGGGGAACACCACGTCGTCGATCGATTCGACGGCCTTCAGAAAGGTCCGGTCGCCGGGGATCCGCATGAAATACGGCATGAACGGCAGGAGAATCCGATAGACGAGCGAATAGGACGCCTGTTCGAAGGCGGGGATGATGCGTTCCCCGTCCTCCCGGTTCAGCTTGTCCCCGAACAGCACCCGGTTGACGATGTAGCTGAGGATCCGGGACATCTCCGTGGCCGCGTCGAAGTCGCGTCCCGACCGGACGTACTCGTCCCATTCCTCGACACGCCCGGCGACGCGCCTGGACACCTCGTCGGCGATCGTGGCGATGTACCGCGTGGTGAACAGCGGCTGCAGGACCTTCCGGCTGTTCTGCCAGTGCTCGCCGTCGCTCATGATGCTGTGCCCGAAGAGCCGCTCCAGGGGGCGCCAGAACATGCCCAGGCGCTGGTGCTTGGTCCATTCGAGACGCATCACCTTCTGAACGTGGTCGGGATGGGTGACCAGGTAGGGGCGGAAGGGCCCCAGCTCCAGCCGGAGGACCTCCCCCCGGGACTCGCGCGCGAACTCGGCGAGCGCGCCCGCCGGTTCGCGAAGCAGCTTCGGCAGGGCCCGGTGCATCGGAACGGATCTCGCCCGGCGGCCGGTACGGGCGCGCACGTCCATGGACATAGGTAAACGTCTCCCACCTCGCGTGACGTGAATTCGCGCAGCACAAGACAACCGCCCGCACGGGTGAGTGCGGCGGTGTTCGGAAACGGGACATCCCACCTGTCCCGCGCCCGCCCGGGGCGTGATAAGGACTGGTCAACCGACAGGTCAGAGACCGATCGGCCGGCAATCCAGGGACGCTCCGGACCTCCTCGCCTGTCTCATTCTGTGTTTTACACGCTAAAGCGCATCACATCACAACATTAGTTAATCTTCGCACGAAGTATCACATGACCCGCTAGAAGTGATCAAGGTCATATAGAATATAAATCTTGCCACTTTCGGACACACGCCTTGTTAACATGCGCTTAACACCGGCGCTTTAACGGCGGATCAGGCAACTGCCGCGCGACGATCGGGAGTCACCCAGAGTGACGGCGGGCTCGCGCTCGGAGCCGTCAGGCCGTCCTTGGCGAAGGCCCGGAGCCGTCAGCCGTCCTTGGCGAAGGCCGCGAGGACGCGGTCGGCGGCCAGCGACGGGGTGAGGGCACCCTCCTGGACCTCGCGCTCCACCTCGGCGACGATCGCCGCGACCTCGGGGTGCTCGCGCAACCGGGTGAGCAGCCTGTCGGTGATCAGGGCCCAGGTCCAGCGGACCTGCTGGCGGCGGCGGCGCTCGGCGAGTTCCCCCGAGGCCTCCAGGGCGTCGCGGTGCCGGACGACCTCCCGCCAGAGCTCGTCCAGCCCGTTGCCGGTCAGCCCGCTGCAGGTGAGCACCGGGGGCGTCCGCTCCGCGCCCAGCAGGCGGAGCGCTCCGGCGAGCTCCCTGGCGGCCTTGCGCGCGTCCAGCTCGTGAGGGCTGCCCTCGGACCCGTCGGCCTTGTTGATCGCGATCACGTCGGCCAGCTCCAGCACGCCCTTCTTGATGCCCTGGAGCTGGTCGCCCGTCCTGGCCAGGGTGAGCAGCAGGAAGGTGTCGACCATGTCGGCCACCGCTGTCTCGGACTGGCCGACGCCGACGGTCTCCACCAGGACGACGTCGTACCCGGCCGCCTCCACCACGACCATCGCCTCGCGGGTCGCCCTGGTGACCCCGCCCAGGGTGCCCGAGGTGGGCGAGGGGCGGATGAAGGCGTTCGGATCGACCGCCAGGCGGGCCATCCTGGTCTTGTCGCCCAGGATGCTCCCGCCCGTACGCGTCGAGGACGGGTCGACGGCCAGCACCGCCACCCGGTGGCCCTGCCCGGTCAGCCGGGTGCCGAGGGCGTCGATGAACGTGGACTTCCCGACGCCGGGCACGCCGGTGATACCGACCCTGCGCGCCGCGCCGCCGAGCGGGGTCAGCTCGGCCAGCAGCCGCTGGGCCAGGTCCCTGTGGTCGGCTCGGGAGGACTCCACCAGCGTGATCGCCCGCGCGATCCACGCCACGGACCCCTCCTTCACCCCCTGGACGTAGTCGTCAAGAGTGCGCGTCATGGCCCAGCCGGGTGAGCAGGTCCGCCAGCAACCCCCGGGCGGCGTCGGCGATCACGGTGCCGGGTGGGAAGATCGCGCTCGCGCCCGCCGCGCGCAGCGCGTCGAAGTCGCCCGGCGGGATGACCCCGCCGACCACGATCATGATGTCGTCCGCGCCCAGCGCGGCCAGCGCCTCGCGGAGCGCGGGCACGAGCGTGAGGTGCCCGGCGGCCAGCGAGTTCACGCCGACCACGTGCACGTCGGCCTCGACCGCCTGGCGGGCGACCTCGTCGGGCGTCTGGAACAGCGGACCGACGTCCACGTCGAAGCCGAGGTCGGCGAAGGCCGTGGCGATCACCTTCTGGCCCCGGTCGTGGCCGTCCTGTCCCATCTTCGCCACCAGGATGCGGGGGCGGCGGCCCTCCAGGCGCTCGAACTCGGCGCAGGCCGCGCGGACCGCGTCCACGCTCGATCCCACCTCCTCGCGATAGACCCCGGTGATCGTACGGATCTGCGCCGCGTGCCGCCCGAACACCCGCTCCAGCGCGTCGGAGATCTCCCCGACCGTGGCCATCGCGCGGGCCGCCTCGATCGACAGCGCGAGGAGGTTCCCGTCGCCCGCGGCGCCCTTTGTCAACGCTGTGAGCGCTTCCTCTACCCGGTCGGGGTCGCGCTCCTCGCGCAGGCGGCGCAGCTTCTCCAGCTGCTGGGCGCGTACCGAGGTGTTGTCGACCTTCAGCACGTCGATGGGCTCGTCGGTGTCCAGCCGGTACTTGTTGATCCCGATGACCGGCTGGCGCCCGGAGTCGATGCGCGCCTGGGTGCGGGCGGCGGCCTCCTCGATGCGCAGCTTCGGCAGTCCCTGGTCGATCGCCCTGGCCATGCCCCCGGCGGCCTCGACCTCCTCGATGTGGCCCCAGGCCCTGGTCGCCAGCTCGTGGGTGAGCCGCTCGACGTAGTAGGAGCCGCCCCAGGGGTCGATCACCCGGCAGGTGCCCGACTCCTGCTGGAGCAGCAGCTGGGTGTTGCGGGCGATCCGCGCGGAGAAGTCGGTGGGCAGGGCAAGGGCCTCGTCGAGGGCGTTGGTGTGCAGCGACTGGGTGTGGCCCTGGGTGGCGGCCATCGCCTCGACGCAGGTGCGGACGACGTTGTTGTAGACGTCCTGGGCGGTGAGCGACCAGCCGGAGGTCTGCGAGTGGGTCCGCAGCGAGAGCGACTTGGGGTTCTTCGCCCCGAACCCGGACACCAGCCGCGCCCAGAGCAGCCGCGCCGCCCGCAGCTTGGCGACCTCCATGAAGAAGTTCATGCCGATGCACCAGAAGAACGACAGGCGTGGCGCGAAGGCGTCGATGTCCAGGCCCGTCTCGACGCCCGCCCGCAGGTACTCCACCCCGTCGGCGAGGGTGTAGGCGAGCTCGAGGTCGCAGGTGGCCCCGGCCTCCTGGATGTGGTACCCGGAGATCGAGATCGAGTTGAACTTCGGCATCCTCTCGCTGGTGTACGCGAAGATGTCGGAGATGATCCGCATCGAGGGGCCCGGCGGGTAGATGTAGGTGTTACGGACCATGAACTCCTTGAGGATGTCGTTCTGGATGGTCCCGGCGAGCTGCTCGGGGGCCACCCCCTGCTCCTCGGCGGCCACGACGTAGAGCGCGAGCACCGGGAGCACCGCGCCGTTCATGGTCATCGATACGCTCATCCTGTCGAGGGGGATCCCGTCGAACAGCTGCCGCATGTCGTAGATGGAGTCGATGGCCACGCCCGCCATGCCGACGTCCCCGGCCACCCTCGGGTGGTCGGAGTCGTAGCCCCGGTGGGTGGCCAGGTCGAAGGCGACCGACAGGCCCTTCTGCCCGGCGGCCAGGTTGCGCCGGTAGAAGGCGTTGGACTCGGCCGCGGTGGAGAATCCGGCGTACTGGCGGATGGTCCACGGCTGGTTGACGTACATGGTCGGGTACGGGCCGCGCAGGAAGGGGGCCGCGCCGGGGTAGGTGTCCAGGGAGTCGAGCCCGGCCAGGTCGGCGGCGGTGTAGAGCGGCTTGACGCCGATACCCTCCGGCGTCTCCCACACCAGCTCCCCGGGATCGCTCCCGGTGGCCTCCCGCACCGATCGCGCCCAGGCCTCCAGGCCGGGATCCGGGGCCACAGGCCGGGTGCCGAGCTCGATGCCGGAGAAGTCGGGAATCATCGGGCCACCCCCAGGTCCTCGAAAGTCGTCCGGAGCACGCCGAGCGCGTCACACCCCGCGTAGAGGTTGGCGTCCACGCCCTCGAACTCTCCCTTCCCCGCCAGCCAGACCTTTACCGCCCCCGCGCCCCTCAGCGCCGCGGCCACCGCCTCGGCGTGCCCGGCGTACAGCCGGTCGCTGGAGCACAGGCACGCGACCTTCGCGCCGCCGGCGGCGAACGCGGCGGCGATCTCGCCAGGATCCGTGACGGCGCCGCCGGTCACGGTGGCGATGCCGCCCGCCTGGAACAGGTTGGCCGCGAACGACGCCCTCGCGGTGTGCGCGGCCACCGGCCCGATGGTCGCCAGGAAGACCTTCGGGCGGGTCTTCTGGGCGTCGGCCAGGTCGCGCAGCGCCTCGAACTCCTGCGCGTAGTGCACCCCGGCGCTCCCGGCGGCCGCCTCTTCGGGCCTGGGCCGCCTGCTCAGGGGCTTCTCCGCCAGGTCGGGGAACTCGCTGACGCCGGTGATCGGGTCGCGGCGCCTGGCGATGCCGGCCGCGTGCCGCTCCCAGGTGGCGGCGAGCCGTCCCGCTACGAACCCGGAGGCGAGGGCGTCGGCCATACCCCCGGCGCGCTCGATCTCCTGGAACCACGTCCAGGCCCGGCCCGCGAGGTCCTCGGTGAGCCGCTCCACGTAGAAGGAGCCCCCGGCCGGGTCGATCACCCGGGCCACCCCGGCCTCCTCCACGAGCAGCGACTGGGTGTTGCGCGCGATGCGGCGGGCGAAGGCGTCCGGCAGGCCGAGCCGGGCGTCGAAGGGCTGCACGGTCACCGCGTCGGCCCCGCCGGTCCCGGCCGCGAAGCAGGCGAGCGTGGTGCGGAGCATGTTCACCCACGGGTCGCGGGCGGTCATCATGGCCGAGCTGGTCACCGCGTGCTGCCGCTGCGCCGCCCCGGAGACACCGGAGACGCCGGAGACGCCGGAGATACCGCACACCTCGGCGACGCGGGCCCAGAGCCTGCGGGCGGCCCTGAGCTTGGCGATGGTGAGGAACTGGTCGGCGGTGGCGGCGTACCGGAACTCCAGCTGCCCGAACGCCTGCTCCATCGTCAGGCCGGCGCCGACCAGGGTCCGCAGCGCGGCGACCCCGGCGGCGACGGAGCAGCCGAGCTCCTCCGCGTCGCCGCCCCCCGACTCGTGGTACGGGGCGGCGTCCACGACGACCGCCCGCAGCCCCGGGTGGTCCCTGACGCAGCGGCGGGCCAGCTCTATCGCGGTCCGCGCGTCGGCGAGGGCGTCGGCGCCCAGGTTCCCGGTGAGCGCCACCGATCCGCCGCCGGGCGCTGAGACCCTCCGCTCACCGGCCAGCGCGAAGAGCACCTCGGCCGCCTCGCGGGTCCGCTTGCCCGCGTCGAGCGTGACCGAGATCAGATCCAGGTAGACCCGCTCCAGGGCGCGGGGCAGGTCCTCGGGGGCGAGGGCGAGCCACAGCGAGGTGACGCCGTTCTCCAGATCCGCCAGGATCGCCTCCGGATCGGGCACCTCGTGGCGCTGCCGCACCTCCCAGCCACCCTCGGGGCGGGAACCGCGCACGTAGGGGGCGGCTCCGGGAAGGCCCGGGTCGCCGGGCAGGTCGGACGCGTCGTAGATCGGTGCGATCTTCACACCGTCATAGGTGGTGAAGGCCAGCTCCTCCTCAGGGGAGCCGGTCTCGACACCGGACTTACGCAACACCCCGAGCGCCAGCTCCCGCCACCGGTCACGGGTGACCGGTGGGAACTCGGCGGCCGATCGAGGTTCCTCAGGCGGCACCGTCATGCACCGGATACTAGGCGCCGTCCCGCCGGCCGCCTCCCCCGGGTTCGTGGCGGACACCGATTGTGGGGTCGATAGGGGGAGTTCGTGGATCGTTCCGAACGGGGTCACGCGGGAGGGAGGGGCCGGCGGGCGACGCCGGGGCGCCCTTGCCGAGCAGCCTGAGGTATCCGTACGAGAAGGCGACGAGCACGTCGACCACCTCCTCCAGGTCGGGGTAGCGCCCGTCGATGTGGCCGATCGCCATCGCGTCGCTCAGCGCGCCGATCCCGTCGGCGACCATCTCCAGGCGGCGCCGGTCGCTCTCGCGGCCGGCAGGGAAGCCGAACGAGGCCAGGTCCGCGACCAGGTGCGCCCGGTAGGCGGCCGCGCTCTCGACGGCGAACTCGTGGAACGGCGACGAGGGGTCGTGCCGGGCGCGCAGGCCCAGGCGGAACAGCGCGGGGTGCCGGCAGATGGCCTCCAGCGGTATCCGGAAGGTCTCGCGGTGGCGCTCCCTGTCGCTGGGGGCCTCGCGCGCCCGGCGCCGCGCCTCGCGCATCGCCCCCCGCAGGCGCTCCCCCACCCGGTCGCCGAGTGCCCGCAGCAGCTCCTGCCTGTCCTTGAAGTGCACGTAGAAACTGGACTGGGCGATCCCCGCCGCCCGGGCGACCTTGACCGTGGTCAGGCCCGCCTCCCCCTCCTCGTCGAGGATGGCGAACGCGGCGCGCATGAGGCGGCGCCTGGTCAGGTCCTTGGCCTCGCTCCTGGTCAGGGGTGTGCTCGTCACTGCCGCCTCGCTTCCCGTTCACCGATAAGCCTACCGGCGAGCTTCCACGGACATCCGGCACGAACAATCGCCTCGAAGGACTTGTGCGATTTTTCGCCGATAGTACTATCGGTGAAATTGCTCTCGGGGGGCTCTACCGGGAGGAGACGTACGTGAAGCGTCTGACGGTTTCCACGGCGTTGCTCACCTCGCTGGCGCTGGGGCCTGCCCTGGCGCTGGCCGGGTGCAGCGGCGAGCGGCCCGTCGCGCCCTCCGACGGTGCCGCCGGTGCAGCCGGTGCCGCCGGGACCTCGAACGGGGCGGCCGGCGGGCCCTCGCCGGTACGCGGCGGGCGCCTGGTCTACGGCCTCGGCGCCGACGCGGCGGGCTTCAACCCCGTGACCGACCAGTTCGCGGCCGTGAGCTACAGCATGGCCGGGACGATCATCGAGACCCTGGTGGGGGTGACCGCCACCGGCGAGTGGAGACCCGTGCTGGCCGAGTCGCTCACCCCCAGCAGGAACGCCGACGAGTGGACGATCAAGGTGCGTCCGGGGATCACCTTCTCCACCGGCGAACCTCTGGACGGCAAGACGGTCAAGGCCAATCTGGAGGCGCAGAAGGCGTCCCCGCTGACCAGAGCGGCGTTCACGCCCGTCGACTCCTTCGAGCTGGTCGACCCCATGACGGTGAAGGTGAGGCTGACGGGCCCCTGGGTGGCCTTCCCCTACCACCTCGCCGCGCAGATCGGGATGGTGGTCCCCGCGTCCTCCCTGGCCGACCCCGAGGCGGCCAGCCGCAGGCCGGTGGGGACCGGGCCGTTCGTGTTCAAGGAGTACACGCCGGGCAGCCGCATGGTCGTCACCAGGAACCCCGCCTACTGGCGCAAGGGGCTGCCCTACCTCGACGAGATCGAGTTCCGCGTCCTGCCCGACACCCAGACCCGGGCGCAGACCCTGGAGGCGGGCGGGATCGACGCGATGGGCACCACCCGCGACGACGACATCCTCAAGTTCGGCGCCCTCAAGGACGCGTACACGGTCAGGCGGGCCTCGGGCATGTCGGTGCCCGAGTACATGTTCATGCTGAACACCGCCGCGCCGCCCTTCGACGACCTGCGCCTGCGCCGGGCGCTGGCCCACGCCACCGACCGGGCGGCGGTCATCTCCACGCTGCGCGGCGGGCTGACCAAGGAGGCCGACGGCCCCTGGTCGAAGGACTCCCCGTGGTACGCCCCCGGGGGCGACTACCCCGCCTACGACCTGGACAGGGCGAAGGCCCTGATCGCCGAGGTCGAGGCCGAGAAGGGGCAGATCTCCTTCGAGGTGATCACACCGCCCGACCCCAACACCATGCAGGGCATAGAGCTGGCCCAGGACATGTGGCGCAAGGCCGGGGTGGAGGTGCGGATCAGGCAGGTCGACCAGGCCGACCTGGTGAACCGGGCCGTGACCGGCGACTTCCAGGCCACCGTGTGGACGCAGTTCTCCGCCTCCGACCCCGACGGCGAGTACGTCTGGATGCACCAGAACCACGCCGGGCCCGTCGGCAGCATCTCCCTGAACTTCAGCCGCCTCAAGGACCTCCGGCTCAGCCAGGCCCTCGACACCGGCAGGAGCAATCCCCAGGACGACGTCCGCAAGCAGGCCTATGCCACGGTCCAGCAGCGATTGCGCGAGCTCGTCCCCTACGTCTTCGTCGACCACCTCGACACCGGGGCGGTGATCGCGAAGACCAGGGTCGGCGGCATCGGCGACCACCTCCTGCCCGACGGCGACAAGGGCGTGCCGCTGACCGGCGCCCCCATCCCCTACCACCCGTTCTCCCAGGTCTGGGTCGGCAACCCGTGATCCTGGCACGGGCGGCCCGGCTGGCACTGGTACTGCTCGTCGTCACCTTCCTGTCGTACGCGCTGCTCGACCTGCTGCCGGGCGACCCGACCACCCAGATCCTGGGCCTGTCGGCGAGCGAGGAGGCCCGGGAGCGGCTCCGGGCGGAGCTGAGCCTCGACGAGCCGCTGGTGGTCCGCTACCTGGACTGGCTCGGCGGCCTGGTCACCGGCGACATGGGGACCTCCCCCATCACGAGCGTCCCGGTCGCCGAGGCCCTCGCCGAGCGGCTCCCCGTCACCCTGGAGCTGCTGGTGGCCGCGCAACTGATCGCGCTCGGGCTCGCCGTGCCCGTCGGGGTCGCGGCGGCCCGCCGGGCGGGCCGGGCGCTCGACCAGGCGCTCACCGCGCTGAGCTTCGGCCTGCTGTCGACCCCGGTGTTCGTCCTGGGCGTGGTGCTGATCCTGGTGTTCGCCGTCGAGCTCCGGCTGCTTCCCGCGACCGGCTGGACCCCGATCTCGCTCGACCTTGGCTGGAACCTCACCTCGGTGCTGCTGCCCGCCGTCACCCTGGGCTGCGGGCAGATGGCCGTCTACGCGCGGCTGCTGCGGACCGACCTCATCGCCACCCTCCAGGAGGACTACATCACCCTGGCCCGCGCGCGGGGCCTGTCGCCCCGGCGCATCCTGTGGCGGCACGCGCTGCGGCCGTCCGCGATCTCCCTGGTCACCGCCGTCGGGCTCAACCTCGGCGCGCTCATCGGCGGAACGGTGATCGTCGAGACGCTCTTCGGGCTGCCCGGCGTCGGGCGGCTCATCGTCGAGTCCATCTTCTCCCGCGACTACCTGACAGTGCAGGGGGGCGTCGTGCTGATCTCCATCGGCTACGTGCTGGTCAACGTCGCGGTCGACCTGGTCTACGTGGCCGTCGACCCCAGGATCCGGCGTGCCTAGGCGGCTGGGCCGGGGATTCTGGATCTCGGCGGCCTGGATCGCCCTGGTGCTCGCCGCGGCCCTCGCCGCCGACGTGCTGCCGCTGCCGCGCTACGACGCGACCCTGGCAGGGCCGCCCCAGGCGGGGCCGAGTCCCGCGCACCCGTTCGGCACCGACGGCCTGGGCCGCGACATGCTCAGCAGGGTCGTGTACGGCGCGCGGGTCTCGCTCGGCGTCGGCGTCGGCGCGGTGCTGCTCGGCCTGCTGGTCGGCGCGCCGCTCGGCATCGTCGCCGGATACCGGGGGCGGGCGACGGACGCCGTGATCATGGCGGTCAACGACATCGCGCTCGCCTTCCCCGCGCTGGTGTTCGCGCTGGCCGTGGTCGCCTTCGCCGGGGCGAGCCTGACCAACGTGCTGATCGTGCTGGGCGTGCTGGGCGTGCCCGCCTGGACCAGGCTGATCCGCGGCGCCACCCTGTCGTTCTCCGGCCGGGAGTTCGTGCTCGCGGCCCGCGCCCTGGGCGCGCGGGACCGGCGGATCCTGCTGCGGGAGATCACCCCCAACGTGGCCGTGCCGGCCGCCTCCTACGCCTTCGTCGGCATGGCGATCGCCGTGGTGGCCGAGGGCAGCCTCGCCTTCCTCGGGCTGTCGGTCCAGGCGCCCACCCCGACCTGGGGAGGGCTGATCAACGAGGGCCGCGCGGTGATGGACGGCGCCCCGCACGTCGTGCTCGCCCCCTCGCTCGTCATGTTCCTGACCGTGCTGTCGTTCAACGTCGTCGGCGACCGGCTCAGGGCGCTGACCGACGTACGGCAGAGCGGCCTGGAGCCCGCGCGCCGCGGCGGCGCGATCACGGAGGGTCCCCCCGCCGCGGAGGGCACCGCGGAAGAGGAGGAGGGAGTGCTGCTGCGGGTCCGCGACCTGCGCACGCACTTCGTGACCGGGCGGGGCGTCGTGCGGGCGGTCGACGGCGTCTCCTTCACCCTGGAGCGCGGCCGTACGCTCGCCGTGGTGGGCGAGTCGGGCTCCGGCAAGACCATGCTGATCCGCTCGGTGCTGGGCCTGCTGCCCGGCGCGGGCGTGCTGCGCGGCGGGCAGGTGCGCCTGGAGGGCCGCGACCTCACCACCCTGTCCCCGAAGGAGCTGCGCGGGGTGCTCGGCACCCGGCTGGCGGCCGTCTTCCAGGACCCGATGACGGCGCTCAACCCGGTCAGGACCGTGGGCACCCAGGTGATGGAGCCGCTCAGGGTGCACCTGGGCCTGAGCCGGAGGCGGGCACGGGCGGCGGCCGTCGAGCTGCTCGCCTCGGTCGGCATCCCCGAGCCCGCGCGGGCGCTGCGCCGCTACCCGCACCAGCTCTCCGGCGGCATGCGGCAGCGGGTGACGATCGCGATGGCGCTGTCCTGCGGCCCCGACGTGCTGTTCGCCGACGAGCCGACCACCGCGCTCGACGTCACCGTCCAGGACCAGGTGCTGCGGCTGATCCACCGGCAGCGCGAGGAACGCGACATGGCCATGGTGCTGGTCAGCCACGACCTGGCCGTGGTGGCGCGGTGGGCGGACGAGGTCGTCGTCATGTACGCGGGCAGGGTGGTCGAGCGCGGGCCCGCCGAGGCGCTGTTCGAGCGCACCCGCATGCCGTACACCGAGGCCCTGCTGAAGGCGGTGCCCCGGCTCACCGACCCCGCCCACCACCCGCTCCACCTCATCCCCGGCCGCCCGCCCGACCTGGCGGCCCTGCCCCCGGGGTGCGCGTTCCACCCCCGGTGCCCGTACGCGCGGGAGCGGTGCGCGGCCGAGGCGCCCCCGCTGGCCGAGGCGGAGACCCCGGGCCACCTGTACGCCTGCTGGTACCCGGAGCGGGTCGAGAACACGAGGACCGAAAGGGTGGACACCCGTGGCAGGTAGCGGAAGCGCCTATCTCCGTCCCCCCGAGCAGGTGCTGCTCCGCGTCGAGGACCTCGTCGTGGAGTTCCCCGCGGGGCGCGGGCGGCGCGTGCACGCGGTCTCCGGGGTGAGTTTCGACGTGGCCAGGGGAGAGACGCTCGGCATCGTGGGCGAGTCCGGCTGCGGGAAGTCCACCGCCGCGCGGGCGCTGATGCAGCTGCCCGCGCCCCTCGGCGGATCGGTCAGGCTGGACGGCGTGGAGCTCACCGGCCTGCGGGGCGAGACGCTGCGCAGGACCCGCAGGCGACTCCAGATGATCTTCCAGGATCCGATCTCGTCGCTCAACCCCCGGCGGCGGGTTCGCGACATCGTCGCGGAGGGGCCGCGCGTCTGGGGGACGGGGCGGGACAGGATCGACGAGATACTGGAGGCGGTGGGGCTCGACCCGGCCACCGCCGCCACCCGGCGCCCGCACGAGTTCTCCGGCGGGCAGTGCCAGCGGATCTCCATCGCGCGGGCGCTGGTGCTCGACCCCGAGGTGGTGATCTGCGACGAGCCGGTCTCCGCGCTCGACGTGTCGGTGCAGGCCCAGATCCTGAGCCTGCTGGAGGACCTCAAGAGGCGCTACCGGCTGACGCTGGTGTTCATCGCCCACGACCTGGCCGTGGTGAAGAACGTCAGCGACCGCGTCCTGGTGATGTACCTCGGCAAGACCTGCGAACTGGCCTCGGGCGACACCCTGGTCGGGCGGCCCGCCCACCCCTACACACGGGCGCTGCTCGCCTGCGTCCCGCGCGGCGGCCTGGATCTCCCCCCTGCCGACCGGCTCATCAGCGGGGAGCCCCCGTCCCCGGTCACACCGCCCAGCGGGTGCCGCTTCAGGACCCGCTGCCCGGCGGCGACGCCGAGGTGCGCCGCCGAGGAGCCGGTCATGCGGAGGATCGGCCCCGACCAGTGGGTGGCCTGCCACCACCCGCAGGGGACGGCGGCCGGCTGACGGGGCCTGCCGGAAGACGTCAAGGACGGTGGCCGGCTGACGGGAGCCTCCCGAACAAGGGCCGGCTGACGGGGGCCTGCCGGGAGACGTCCCGGACGGAGGCCGGCTGACGGGTTTTCGCCAGAGGGCGTCCCGGGTGGCAGGCCTGTCACCACCGGCGGAGGACGGAGGTCAGCTGACGGGCTCCTGCCAGGCGGCGTCCCAGGTGGCGCGGTCGACGGCGCCGGTGACGGGCAGCCCCTTCTCCTTCTGGAACCTCCGGCAGACCTCGCTGGAGCCGGGGCCGTACAGGCCGTCGACGTCGATCGCCCAGCCCCGGTCGCGCATCCGCCGCTGCCAGGTGCGGACGTCCTCGCCCTTCATCACCGGCGGCTGCTTGAGCGTGCGGCCGGGAAAGGAGGGGTGCGGCTCCGGCGGGGTCGGAGCCCCGCCGGGACGGGGGGCGCCGCGCTTGACCCAGGCGTACAGGGGCTCGCCGGGGCAGCTGGTCGAGTAGCCGTCGCGGTGCCCCTTGATCTCCTTGCCCGCCCCGCCCTTGTCCCTGAGGTATTCGATGGCGTCCAGGATGCCGTGCAGGACGTTGTCGGTCGGCTTGGTGAAACCGGAGGAGCCGACCAGGCCGAGCACCGCGTAGTGGTCGCTGTTGAGCCCGGCGCCGTTGGCGGCCGGAACGTGGTGCGCGCCGCGCCCCTCGAAGACCTTTCGATGCGGACAAACCAGCATGGAGTATCCGACATCAATCCAGCCGTTGCCGTCCATGTGGTGGTTCTGGATGGACTTCACCAGCGCGACGCACTTGGCGTGGTCGTTCACGATGTCCGGGCTGACCTGGCCACCCGTGTAATGGACCTTCACTCCCCTGGTGGAGGTGAGCCTGCTGTAGGAACCACGCGGCTGGCGGGCACCCCACTCACGGCGAGTAACGAGATCGATGGCCACGAAACGTCTCCACTGTCTGAGTGATATTGCCCTACCGGAGCGTAATGGTTGACACGACACCGTATGAGGCCGTTAAACCAATTGAGTCCCTTGGCACGGTATGGCGGGGAAGCGCTCCTGATGATCGTCGGGCAGCGGAACAGCCGTCCCCCTAACCCCGGCCGGACGCCCTAAACCGTTCGTCCAGGACACCTCTCATCACAGACAAGACGGATAGCCTTGCCTCCATGGTCGCGACCCCCCTCATCCCTGGCGATCCGGACCGGCTCGGCGCGTTCCGGCTGGCCGGCAGGCTCGGCGAGGGCGGCCAGGGCGTCGTCTACCTCGCGCACGCGCCCAGCGGCGAGCGGGTGGCGGTGAAGGTGCTGTTCCGCGGCGACACCGCGTCGCGGGCGCGGCTCGCCCGCGAGCTGTCCGCCCTGGAGAGCGTCGCCCCCTTCTGCACGGCGCGCGTGCTGACCGCCTCCGTGGACGGCCCCCTCCCGTACGTGGTCAGCGAGTTCGTCGACGGCCCCTCGCTGGAGGAGCGGATCCGCGAGCGGGGCCCGCTGCGGGGCGGCGAGCTGGAGCGCCTGGTGGTCGGTACGGCGACCGCGCTGGCGGCCATCCACGCCGCCGGGGTGGTGCACCGCGATTTCAAGCCCGCCAACGTGCTGCTCGGCCCCGACGGTCCCCGGGTGGTCGACTTCGGCATCGCCAGGGCGGAGAGCGCGGCCACGACCGCCTCCGGCCTCATCGGCACCCCCGCCTACCTGTCCCCCGAGCAGATCAACGGGGCTCCCGCCTCGCCGGCCTCCGACGTGTTCGGCTGGGCGGCCACCATGCTCTGCGCGGCGAGCGGCAGGTCCCCCTTCGGGGCCGACACCGTGCCGGCCGTGCTGAACCGGATCGTCAGCCACCACCCGGACCTGTCGGCCCTGCCCCCCGCGTTCGCGGGGCTGATCGCCTCCTGCCTGGACAAGGATCCCGCGCGCCGCCCGACGGCTCGCGCGCTGATGGTCGGCCTCGTCGACCCGGGCGCGGCCGGCCCCTCCGCCGAGTCCATCGAGAATCTGGCCAGGATCGGCAGCCGGATCGCCGCCCCGCCGGGACGGTCGGCGCTCACGACCCAGGAATCCCGTCGCGGCTCCCGGGGGATCCTCGTCGGCGCGGCCCTCGTCACGGTGTCCCTGCTGGTCGCCGCGGGCATCGCCGCCTGGTTCGTTCTGAGAACCCCCGAGACCGTCGCCGGGGACACCGGCCGGGCGAGGCCGTCCCCCTCGACCCCCTCGACCCCTTCGTCCTCCTCGTCCCCGTCCGGGAGCGACGTACCGTCCACTCCGGAACCCTCCGGCACGAAGGGGTCGGCCTCGCCGGGCAGCGGCAGGAAGGTCCCCGCCTCCTTCGCCGGAACGTGGGCAGGCGATGGCGTCACCTCCACCAACCCGTTCTCCCCCGGCGAGAAGCGGATCGAGGTCACGCTCAGGGAGGGCGACGACGGAGCCGAGTGGGCGGAACCGGTCAACGGCTGCGAGGGACGGATCGCCCTGACCAAGGTCACCGCGAACGAGCTGACCTTCACCCTCGGCTCCGGCACCGGATGCGTCCCCGGCACCGTCTGGCTCAAGCGCAGGGGCGACGCCCTGACCTACACCTGGAAGGACGTCCCCGGCCCCGAACTGGTCACGGAGACCGGCGACCTGACCAGGAACCGATGACGCCCTGGCCGGTCATGATGCCGAGGACGACGATCACCGCCCCCACGGGCTGGTTCCACGCCAGCGTCTCGCCCAGGACGACCACCCCGAGGACGACGCCCACCAGCGGGGTCAGGTAGGTCACCGTCGAGGCGGTCGCCGCCCCCCAGCGGGCGATGACCGAGGTGTTCCACACGTAGGCGAGACCCGTGCCGAAGACGCCCAGGGCGGCCATGCTCGCCACGACGGGGAGGTCCAGGCGTACCGGACCGGTGGCCAGCAGCGGGCTCAGCGCGAGCATGACCAGGGCGGCCACACTGACCTGGGCGGCGGCGATGGTGGGCGCGTCGTGGCCGTACGCCAGGACGAAGCGCCGCGTGTAGGCGAAGGAGAGCCCGTAGCAGAACGTCGCTCCCAGGCAGGCGGCCTGCGCCCACCAGGGACCGGTCTCCGCGCCCAGGTTCCACGGGGCCAGCACGACGACGACACCGGCGGCGCCGAGCAGCAGGCCGAGCACCCCGGCCGCGCCGAGGCGCTCCTGCCGGAGCGCGGCCAGGGTCACGAGCATCGTCATCAGGGGCGTCGTCGCGTTGTAGATGCTGGAGAGCCCCGAGGGGATGTACTGCCCTGCCCAGGCGAACAGCAGGAACGGCACCACACACAACATCAGGGCGATCACCCCCATGTGCGCCCAGAACACCGGCCGTCTCGGCCATCTCCTGCGGGTGACCAGCATGATCACGTTGAGGGCGAGCGCCCCCAGCGCGAGGCGTCCCAGCACCGTCTGGGCGGGCGAGAGACCGGTGAGGGCCACCTTGATGAACAGGAAGCTGGCCCCCCACGTCAGGGCCAGGGCGAGATACGCGGCGAGGACGGACCGGCCCGCGGAGGACGGCGCGGCGCCGGTCATCGGCGGGAACGGGGGTGTGGAGACGGTTCCTTCACGGGTCACGGGAGCAGTCTCGCCACCGCCCGGGCCATGCGTCCAATGAGTTGCCCGCCGGATGTGATGAGATGTCCTCATGGGTGCGACGGTCGCGCAACTCCGGGTCTTCACCGCCGTGATCGCGAACGGCGGCTTCGGCGTGGCCGCCGAGGAGCTGGGCATGTCCCAGTCGGCGGTCTCCCACGCGCTCGCCGCCCTGGAGCGCGCCCTCGGCGCCCCGCTGGTGCTGCGGCACGGCAGCGTGCGCCCCACCGCGCTGGGCGCGGCGATCCTGCCGCACGCCCAGGCCGCGCTCGCCTCGGTCACCGCCATCGACGAGGTCGTCTCCTCGCACCTGGGACAGTACGCGGGGACCGTCCGGGTCGCCGCCCCGCCCACGGTCTGCTGCGGGCTGCTGCCCCAGCTCATGCGGACGTGGCGGGCGGAGCTTCCCGGCGTCGAGGTGCAGGTCTTCGAGGGCGACGACGACGAGCTGTCCCCCTGGCTGGAAACCGGGGTCGTCGACGCCGCGATCCTCGTCGACCCGACGCCCCCGCCGCCGGCGCACGTGGTGGTGGGCCGCGACGCCTTCCACGCGGTGGTCCGCGCCGACCATCCGCTGGCCGGTCAGGAACACATCACGATGGCCGAGCTGGTGGAGGATCCGCTACTGGTCTCCAAGGGAGGCTGCGAGCCCCAGACCCGCGCCCTATGCTCCATGGCGGGCGTCCCCTACACGCCCGCCCAGCACGTACGCGAGCTCGGCACGCTCATCGGCATGATCACCGCGGGCATCGGCGTCTCGACGGTTCCCGACCTCGGCCGCGGCCTGCTGCCTCCCGAACTCGTCATGGTCCCGCTGAAGCCGTCCCTGGAACGCGCTCTCGTCCTCACCGGCCCGCTGACCCGGCCGCCGAGCCCGCTGGTCGACGCCCTCCTCCGCGCCGCCCCCGAGGTCCCCGCGGCGGTCCCGCCGCCCCGATCCCGGTGAACCACTGCCCTGATCCCGGTTCGCGATGGGGCCGGTCGACGCTTGACCGCGGGCGGTCCCGCCGCGCTCGCCGTCGCGGCGGGACCCTTGCCCGCCTCGACCGGAAGACCGACGGGCAGGCCGGCCGGGCCTACCCGTCGAGGGCCTCGGTGTAGCGGCGGGCGAGGGTGCGGATGTGGGCGACCAGCTCGGGTGGGCCGTCGACGCGGAAGTCCATCATCAGCATGCTGAGGTAGATGGCGATGGTCTCCAGGGCGTCGGCACCGGTGACGAGGACGCTGGTGTGGGAGTCGACGGCCTCGACGACGCCGACGGCGGGGTTGATGCGGGCGATCACGGTCTCGGCGGGGGCGAGGACGGTGACGCGAGCCTGCACCTTCCAGCCGGTCTGCGCGACCTCGCGCAGGACGAAGGCGACCAGGTCGTCGTCGGGCAGGGGACGGGGCGCGAAGCGACGGGACGCGGGCCGGACGCCGGTCAGGTCGGCGACGGGCAGCGCCCGCCAGGCGTGCGCGCCGAGGTCGTAGGCGACCAGGAACCAGCGGCGGCGCCAGCTGATCAGGCGGTAGGGCTCCACCTCGGTCTCGGTGCCGGCGCGGGTCGCCAGCAGGGTCGCGCCGTCGCGGATCGCGCCCGCGACGACGGTGAGGGTCTCGGCGGGCACCGGGGCGTCCGGCTCGCGGGAGCCGACCGTGGCGGGCCCGACCGCGGTGGCCGACCGCAGGGCGGTCACCTTGCGCTGCAGGCGTTTCGGGAGGATCCGCTGGAGCTTGGCGAGCGCCCGGGTGAGGCTGGCGTCGATGTCGGTGATCCCGGTGGAGCCGTCCTCGGCCAGGCCGACGGCCAGCGCCACGGCCACCGCCTCGTCGTCGTCGAGCAGCAGCGGGGGCATCTTCGCGCCCTGTCCGAGCCGGTACCCGCCCACCGCGCCGCGCGCGGCGTGCACCGGATAGCCGAGTTCGCGCAGGCGCTGGATGTCCTGCCGCAGAGTGCGGTCGGTGACGCCGAGACGTTCGGCGAGCTCGCGGCCGGTGTGGGACCGGTCCTGCAGCAGGGACAGCAGGCGCAGCACTCGAGTCGTCGTCGAAGCCATCGATTTCTTCTCGTCCAGAGTGATTATTAGGAACGAAAGTAGCCTAATGGACCCATAGATTGGTGTCACAGGCAAGGAAGAGATCGAAGGGCGAAATCATGAACACCATCACCACCGCCACCGTCACCTCCCTGCGGCCGGTCTGGCGTGAGGTGCTGGCCGTCTCCTACCTGGCGCTGGAGAACAGCGTCGCGGGTGTGCGGGACGACCAGTGGGACAACGCCACCCCGTGCTCGGAATGGACGGTCGCCCAGGTGGTTCAGCACGCCGCGGGCGACCAGCTCGCCTACGCGAAGATGCTCGGCATCGGAAACGGCCCGGCCTACGACCCCTTCTCGCCTTCCGGTGCCGTCGACGGCACCGCCGCGGAGCTGGTGAAGGACGCCGTCGAGCAGACCGCCGCGGCGTGGGCGACGGTCGCCGATGACACCGAGACCGTTCCGACGCCGCTGCCGCACGGCGACCTGCCCACTCCGGTCGCCGCGGTGATGTGCGCGCTCGACGCCGCCGTGCACGCGTGGGACATCGCGATCGCCACGGGCCGGCCGTCCCCGCTCGACGACGAGCTCGCCGGCCACCTTCTCGCCGCGGCGCGGGGAATCGTCGAACCGTTGCGCCAGTGGGGCGCCTACGCGCCGGTGGTCGAGACCGCCGGCGGCCCCTCCTCCACCCCGGTCGTCGACGACCTGCTCCGCTACCTCGGCCGCACCCCGCGCTGACGATCGAGGTCCGCGAGGCCTCATCGAACGCGTCCACGGCCGATCCCCCGATGAGTCGCGGTCTAAAACCCTTCGACCGGCGGGCGTCTCGCGAGGATCATTGGCGCCATGTCCGTACTCAAGGAGGTCGACTTCCAGCCGGAGCCGCGCCCGGTGGAGCTGCCGATGAAGATCTGGCTCGACGACGGCGACGCGGCGGTGGACGTGATCGACGCGCTCGCGCTGTCGCCGTTCGCCACCGGGGCCCAGCCCTGGTCGCGCACCGCGAGCCTGGAGCGGGTCCGTCCCGACGCCTCCCTCGCCCCCGCCTCGGGGACGCTCGTCCGGGCGGCCTCGGAGAAGGACGGCCGCGACTCGCGGCTGCTGTGCGGGGAGGGCTGGACGCTGCGCGTGGTCCGCTACCGCAACCGCGCCGCCACGGTCAGCGTGACCGCGGTCGACGAGGGGCTGGCCCGCTCGGTGATCGAGGAGATCACCAGGGACGCCGAGGAGCCCGCCCCCGAGAGCGACCACGTGGAAATGGGCTTCTGGTGGCAGAGCCGTTGCTTGTGAGTGTGCTGTGGTGAGCGCGCTCTCAGGCAGCTTCCGGCTTGCGCCGGAGCGTTCCCCGTGTCCGGGGTTCCCGTTTCACCGGTGCGCGCCCGGCACGGGTGCCGGGTCCTACCGCTCCTCCACGGGCGTTTCGCGTCTCCCCGCAACTCTGGGCGACGTCGGCCGCGAGCGCGGCCAGATTCAGCGCGGCATTGAGATCCCGCCCCAGGGCAAGGCCGCACTCGGCGCAGGTGTAGGTGCGTTCGGACAGGGCGAGCTTGGCTTTCACCGCGCCGCAACCCGAACAGGTCTTACTGGAGGGATACCACCGGTCGGCGACGACGAGCCTGCCGCCGCTCCATGCGGTTTTGTAGGACAGTTGCCGCCGTGCCTCGGCCAGGCCGACGTCGGAGACGGCGCGGGCCAGGCGACGGTTACGGACCATCCCGGCCACGTTGAGGTCTTCGACCACCACCGTGCCCCAGGTGGCCGCCAGGCGGCTGGTGAGCTTATGCAGGCCGTCGCGCCGCTGGTTGGCCACCCGCGCATGTGCTTTGCCCAGGGCGGCCTTGGTTTTGGCCCAGCGGGCCGAGGGCTCTTGCTTGCCGCCGTCCGGGGCGCGGGGGCCGACGCGGCGGGCGAGCTGCTTGTTCAGCCTGCGTAGCCGCCTGAGCGCCGAGCGGTGATGTTTGGGGTTGGCGACGACCTCGCCGGTGGACAGCACCGCGAGATCCTTGACCCCGAGATCCACCCCGACCACGGCGCCCGGCCGGGCCGGGGCGCGGTCGGCGCGGTCGAGCTCGCAGGTGAACGCCACAAACCACCGGCCCCCCTCGCATCGGACGGTGGCCGACAGGATCCGCCCCGTGCCGCGCTCCACGTGCCGGGCCAGTTTCCGGGTCGACTCACCCGTACG